>JBIOYC010000301.1:0-17146 GCA_044869955.1 Thermoanaerobaculia bacterium
ACTCCGGATCACGCTCCAGCCTGCTCCGCGCGCCGTTGGGCGGGTCGTGAACGCGGAGGGTCGTCCGATCGTTGGAGCGAAGGTGCGGCTGGCTGCGGCTCTGGCCGGGCTTGTGGGCATGGCCTCCGTGCCGCGCAAGGTCTGGCAGGAGGAAGAGACTGCGACGGTCGAGACCGACATCGATGGCCGCTTCGCCATTGACCACCTACCGGCTACCGAGCTCGACCTGGAGGTGCAGCAGAGCGGCTTCGCCTCGGCTTCGTTCCGGGGCTTGCGCGTGCCCCCTTCGGCTCCGGTGGTCGATCTGGGCAAAATCGTCCTCCGGCCCGGGGCCACCATCCGGGGCCGGGTGGTCGACTCCCGCGCCAAACCCGTCTCTGCGGCCCGAGTCTACGAGGTGCCGGACCTCGCACGGATCGAACAATGGGCGACCGCCCTCGCGGGCGAGGAAGCGCTGGCGGTGACCACGGCGGGAGGCGACTTCTCGCTGCTGGAGCGGCCGGTCGGAGAACCCAGGGACCTCCTCGTCGTCGCCGAGGGCTTTCTGGCTCGGGGCCTGCCGGCTGTGCGTGCTCCGACCCCCAAGACCCTGCTGGTCACACTCACCGAGGCCCACGGCGTTCGCGGACGGGTGCTGGCCGAGGACCACGTGCCGGTGGCGGAGGCGTCGGTGCAGATCTTGTGGTACGAGGTCCTGGAAGGAGTCCCCGGCGACCTGCCGACCGGCAAGTCCCTGATCAAGACAGCGCGAACGGGGCCAGAGGGAGAGTTCGCCGTCGAGGGATTGCCTGCGGGCGAGTCGGTGGTGCGTATCGAGGCGAGCGGCTTCCGGCCGCTCGAGGATGCAGTGTCGTTGCCGCTCCAGGAGCCAGCCTCCGAGCTACGGTTCGTGCTCACGCGCGGAGCCCTCCTCGAAGGGCAGGTGAGAACGAACGACGACCAGCCGGTTGCGGCCGCCCGCGTCAGCGTCGGCGACCTGGCGGCGTTCTCCGACGACAGCGGCGCCTACGCTCTCGAAGGAGTGCCGCTGGGCGAAGCCGAGATCGAGCTCTTCCATCCTCATTTCAAACCGGTGCGGAAGAGCCGGGCCTTGACGGCCGGCGCTAATCGACTCGACTTCGATCTCCCTGCGGGCAGGAACGTCCGAGGCACGGTTCTCGACGAGCAGGGGCAGCCGGTGGTGGGTGCGCGTGTCGTGCTGAGCTTGGACCGGCGCGCGGGCTTCCGCGAATACGCGGCCAGCTCGGCCGAGGATGGCGGGTTCGAGCTTAGACCGGTCGCCAGTGGGCGATACGTGCTTCGCGCCTCGGCGCAAGGGTACCCCGAGACTGCGAGGCCCGAGCCAGTATCGGTGGCGGGTGCCGGCATCGAAGGCCTCGAGATTGTCCTGTCTCGCGGAGCGCACCTCGTCGGCGAGATTTCGGGGCTCGACCAAGGTGAGCTCTGGAGGCTGGAGGTTCAGGCCGAGGATGCGGAAGGGCGCCGGTACCCGGCACGGCTGCTGTTGGATGGTCGCTACGAGGTCCGAGATCTGCCGCTGGGCAGCTGGCTGGTAACGGCCTCGCTCCGGGATGGGGAACGGCAAGCCCGTGGCCGGGCGGAGTTGCACCAGGGCGGCGAAGAAACCCGCCTGGATCTGGCTTTCGGCGAGAAGCTCCAGCTCTCCGGGCTGGTGCTCTTCGGAGGAGAGCCGTTGGCCGATGCGCGGGTCTCCGTGCGAGCGGATCATCTCGCTCTGGACCGCGCGGCACGGACCGACCACGCGGGAAGGTTCCGGATCGAGGACCTGGAGGCCGACAGCTACCGGGTTGGTGTGACGCATGGGCAGCGGCCGGTGATCTACAACGGCAGAGTCGCCTTGGCCGAGGATCGCGATCTCCTGATCGATCTCGAGGCCGTGTTGGTCGAAGGCACGGTGGTCGACGCGTCGACGGGAGATCCTCTGCCGGAGGTGTTGATCAGCCTGCGCCACGAGCCCGGTCCCGAGACGACCGAGTACATGATCGCGAGCAACTCCGGCGCGGACGGTGCCTTCGCGCTCCCTCTCGTGCCTCCCAGCCAATACCAGCTGCAGGCTCGCGCCACGGGCTACGTCGATTCCACGCAGGCGCTGGAGGTCCCCGCGGGCTCCGGCATCACCGGTCTGGACCTCCGCCTGGTGCCTACGACCGGGATGGACCTGGTCGTGCACCTCGCCGCCGGGAGAGCCCCGGCTCAGGTTCACTACGTTGCAATATCAGGCGCCGACGGCTCGGTCATTGCCGGCTCGCAGGTGCCGGATGCGGAAGGGCGACTCCGGTTGCCGACGCCGCCGACCGGGGAGTGGCAGTTGCGAGTCGGCGCCCCGGGCGGCGGCATGGTCGAGGTGCCTGCATGGTCCCCCGGCGCCGCGCTGTCCCTGGTGCTGCCGCCGGCGGCACCGCTCGCCGTCCGGGTGCCGGTGCTGACCACGTCGGACCTGCTCGGTGAGGTCAGGGCCTTCGGCGCGGACGGATCGCCGCTCAGAATGCTAGGCCCCGGAGGCGTCTTGGTCGAAGCCTGGCCCATGATTGCGGGTTGGGCGAGCCTCGATGATCTACCTTTGGGAACCTGGACGCTGGTGGCTGGGGTCCCGGATGGGCGCCAATGGAGCGCTACCGTGACCTTCCCAGGTTCGCCCATGACCTCGCTCGATCTTGAGTAGTCGGGTAGGAGCTCCGGCCCGGGGTGCTTTCCCGGGCCGGGGAGTTGTTGATGCTGCGGGTGCGAGGTCCTCGCCTACGGCAGCGGGGCGCCGTTGGTGGGCAATCTGAGGGCGAAGATGCCTCGGCCGAAGGTGAAGGCGGTGAGGGTGGTGCCGTGCTCTTCCTTGCCGTCCGGGCCGCGATCGATCGTCAGGTAGCGGATGATCGTGTTGGGCAGGCCCTGTTGGTAGCGCAGCCAGTTGGGGTTCGTGGCGTCGACGTTGTTGGTGTAGTAGAAGCCGAACGAAGTTCCCACGAACACCTGCTTGCGGTTGTGCGGGTTCACCGCTACCGACCACGCCGGCACGTCCGGCAGGTTGCCCGTCTTGTTCTTGCGCGTCCAGCTCGAGCCGTTCCATTTGAATTCGAACACGTGGCCCGGGGTGGTGGGGGTGTTGTCGTCGAAGCCGCCCACGGCGGCGTAGAGCCGTTGGTGATTGGTCGGATCGAAAGCTGTGCCCAGCACCGCGCGGTTCGGTAGCACGATGTTGGTGGAGTCCACGTCGCGCCACAGCGCGGCGGTGTTCGGCGTGCAGCTGAAGGTCGGCTTGTTGGCGGCGTTCGGCGTGCAGGCACCGCCCGAGTAGGCGTTGTTGGTCCACCACAGCTTGCCGTCGTTGGTGCCGGCGGCTGCGGCCTTGGGGCGGTCCGGGGCGAAGGCCAGGGCGACGATCGAGGCCGCGCCGCCGCCCTTGGTCAGCAGGGGCGAGATCACCGTCCAGTTGGGGCTGCTGGCGCCGTAGGAGCCGGCGGCGTGGACGTAATCCTCACCGAAGAGCAGGTTCGAGCAGCGCTGGTGGGTGCAGTGCAAAGCGTCGAGTAGCAGCGGCGCATTCAAGTCCGCCGAGCCCACCTGCACCGGATTGCAGGCGTCCGTGAAGGGGCCGTCCGCGCCGCTGTCGGCCGAACAGAACATCGAGCCGAAGCTGAACTGGGAGAGCCACCAGCCGGCGGTCTCGCTGCCGGCGACCGGGTCGAAGGCCGAGTGGAAGCCGTCACCGCCGATGCCACGGGCGGTCGCCGTCAGGTCGGCGGTGGTCGAGTCCCAGCTCGCCGTACCGTTGTCCTGCATGCCGCCGAAGAGCCACTGCACGCCGTTCATGCCGTCCCCGGCGAAGTCGGCCCCGGCCTGGCCGCCGTAGAACAGCAAGGTATTGAAGTCGTCGTTGAGCTGGCGCCAGGCGTTGACGTCACCGGCCTTGTCGTTCCAGTAGACACCGCCGTCATTGCCCATCAGGAAAGTGGTGCCCTGGGTACCCGGCACGAAGGTCATGGCGTGGAAGTCGGGGTGGATCTTGCCGTACTCGGGGCACAGAGGCTCGTAGGCCGCGGAGAGATTGGTCAGCTTGATCGCGCTGTAGTCCGCGCTCACCTCACCCTTGAACAGGTCGATATGCCCCAGGTAGAGAGTGTGGTCGTCGTTGGGGTCCACCGCCACGAACAGATCGAAGAAATCCTGATAGGTGAAGCTGATCGTGGCGTTGCAGTTGAGGTGGTCCTCCTCGCCGCTGCCCGCGAGGCGGGTCCAGGTGGTCGAGCCGCCGTCCGGCCGCAGCACGTAGGTGCCCTCGGCGCTGCCGGTCTCGAGGCTGTGGAGCTGGGCGTAGAGGGTGAGGTGGTCGTCCTTGCCGACGCCCCCGGCCAGCTCGATCCGGCCGGTCAGGCTGCCGTCCTCGAAGTAGGGGATCCCGTTGCCCGTGCCGGCCGGCAGGCCGGCGGTCAAGAGGGTGAAGTCCGCCGGCCAGGCCGGGCAGCCGGACGCCGGTATGGCGAAGCGGTAGACCCCGTTGTTGCCGTTGGCGTCCCCGCCGGTGTGGCCCACGGCCAGGTAAGCCACCGTCGGCGTGGCGCGAGAGTCGAGATAGATCGCGCTCACCCGGTTGATCGATTGCACCGGCCCGCCGCTGACCGAGGGGTCGGTGTAGGCGTTGCCGAAAGCGCAGATCTGCCAGCTGCTGCCGGCGTCGTTCGAGAGATAGAGGTCGTTGCGGGTCGCCACCAGGACGGTCGAAGGCTGATGGGGATCGACCTCGATCGCCTTGATCGCCTGGTTGTCCCAGCGGTTGCCGCCGGCCGGCAGGGTCGGCGAGAAGGGGGTGAAGACGCTCGCCCCCAGCTGGGTCCAGGTGGTGCCGCCGTTGACGGACTTCATGATGCCGGAGCTGAACTGGGCCCGACCCACGGCGTCGCCGGTGCCCACGTAGAGGATGCTGGGGTTGGTGGGATCCAGCTCCACGGCTCCCGCGGCCTGGCTGACGAAGTCTTTGTCGTCCCACAAGGGGGTCCAGGCCTCGTTGCCCGAGCCCAGGTTGGCGGTCTTCCAGAAGCCGCTGGCGGCGAAGGCGGCGTAGGCGACGTTGGGGGAGCTCGGATCCACCGCCAGGCCGTTGGCGGCCACCCGGCCGGCGACGCGACCCCACTGGTAGGCGTCGTTGGTGGTGCCCACGCTGTCCACCGGCTGGGGACCGTAGGAGACCCAGGTGTTGATCCCCGGCGGGATGACGCCGTGGCTGGCCAGCGCGGCGGCGTTGACCGGCGGGCCGCTCCAAGCCGGGGCGTCGCCCACGTTGCGGGCCACCCAGTCGCGGGCACGGTCCCAAGCCATGGGAGGCACGCGGCCGGTGGGGTAGGTGAGCAGGTGCCACTCCACTGCGTCGGCGGTCTCGATGCGGTCGCCGGCACCCAGGCGGACGCCGGAGGGCAGGGCGCGCAAATAGGCCTCGGTGCCACGCTTCTCGTGCTCCTTGCGGGCCTTGGTAGCCCCCGCCGGGTCACCAGACACCGACTCTTGCTGAGCGTGTGGGACCATCCAGGCGGTCACCGCCAGGGTAGCGAGGAACACCAGGGAAGGGATGCCGGCCCGAGCTACGAGTCCTGGCCAGCGAGGGGATGGAGTCCTAGTCATTCGGCTGGTTCCTTTGGACCGGAGGACGGGCCAGTTCCCGTCGTCCAAGGTGAAACGAAGCAGGATCACCACAGAATTGATGAACACACCGTAAGATACCAGAGGAAGGCACTACAAGCCATAGTTTCGTGAAGGCTGCGCGAACGGTGGAACGCCGAGCGCCGCCCGGCAGCGCCCTGTCGATCTTGCTTCACGGTAGACTGGTAGATCTGCTAATATAGCCACGTAAGACTATCTCGACCACCTCTCGACCAAGAAGGAGAAGACCCATGGCTCGAACTGCCCGGCATGGTGGCCGTCTCGACGCGATCTTCCGCTTCGGCTCAGTGGCTCTGCTGCTGCTCGCGCTCTGGAGCGCCCCATGGACTCCTGCAGCCGCCCAGGAAGCCGAGGAGGACCTCCTCGACAACCCGATCCGCATCGGCCTGATCGGAGACCAAACCCTCAGCAACGATATCCAGGCCTCCTATGGAGTGCTGCAACAAGCCGTCACCCGCCTTTCGACTCTGGACCTGGACGTGGTGCTTCACGTCGGCGACCTGGTCGAGAGCACCCTCAGCCCCGCCGAGGTGGAAGCCCTGTTCAACCAGGCCACCGGGATCCTCGACCAGCTCCCGAGCCCCTGGTTCCTCACCGCCGGCGACCACGACGTGAACCCGCCGGCCTTCCAGCAGGACTCGAGCGACCGCTCGCGGGAGCAGCTCTTTCAGCAGCTCTACGGCGCCCTTGAGCCCGCCTTCGCGCAGCATCCGTTCTACAGCTTCGACGTGGGTGATTTTCATTTCATCGCCCTCTACAGCCACCAGTCTCTGCACGCCGACCCGCGCTTCGGCAACATCTTCCTGGCACAGATCTACGAGGACCAGCTCACCTGGCTGGCGGGGGACCTGGAAGCGAACCAGGATGCGCGCGCGATCATCGTCTTCATCCACCAGCCGCTCTGGTACCACTGGAGCGGCTGGCAGCCCGTCCACGAGCTGCTGCGCCGGTACCCGGTGGCGGCGGTGATCTCCGGCCACTTCCACTATGACCAGGACAATGGCCAGCTGGACGGCATCCGTTACCTGACGGTGGGTGCCACGGGTGGGGTGACGAAGCAGGGCAGTCGGGACGCCGGCGACGTCGCCCACGTCTCCCTACTGCGCGTGGCCGGACCGCGCCGTGCGCGCCTCCGGCTAATCTCCCTGAGCGACAACCTGCCGCTCGCCATCACTCCACGCGTGGACATGGACCGGATCCAGGCGATGGACGTTCAGCTGGGCAACTTCTTCGATTTCGCCCAGCGCAACCCCGTGTTCGTGGAGAACGGCCAGCTCGTGCAATCGTGCGGCGGCCCGCCCGCGCGCGTCAGCATCACGCAGATCGGTGATCCCACCGACCTCCCCCTCGACGTCAACATCCAGTTCAGCAGCTCGCCGGCCGGCGTTACCCTCGATTCGCCGGCCTTCACGCCGGGGGAATGCCAGCAGGTGATCAGCGCCACCGAGTGCATCCTGGCGCGCACGGCTCGGACCTTCATCTCGAACTACTCGAGCGTGCTCATCAACGAGTTCTTCGGGCCCACCTTGTGGGAGACCGGCCTCGCCTCGGGCAGTCCCCAGGCGGGCACGGTGCTGAGCTTCACGATCACGACCACGATCGAGGGAGCCTCCGGCCCCCTGTTCCTCGAAACCACCGCGTCGACCACCATCCAGGCCTGCCCCTGAGCGATCTTCCGATGCGAAGAGTCAAGCTGGACACGGTCGCCAACCTTTCGATCATCCTGTTCTGTGCCGTCGTCGGCGCCGTCCTGATCCGTAGGAGCTTCTTTGCTCCACAACGGATCACGCCGCCCTCCGGCCTGCTCGCCGGAGAGATCTCGGAGCCGCTGCGGCGAGCCCTGCCGACGGGCACCGAACAGGCCCTGTTCATCGCCCTCAGCCCCCGGTGTGGCTACTGCACCGAAAGCACGCCGTTCTACCGCCGGCTGCTGGCGGAGAGGGTTCGCCGAGGCGTGGAGCTGCCGATCGTGGCTGTGGTTGCCCACTCGCAGGATCGCGAAGCGGAGCAGGAGCTGATGTCGGCGGCAGGGATCCGCTTCGACCACTGGGCCACCGTCGACTTCGAGGCGGCGCGCGTGCCCGGCACACCGACCCTCGTGCTCCTCGACCAGAGCGGGCGGGCCGCCGAGGTCTGGGTCGGCAAGCTCGACCCCGAGACCGAGGAGGCCGTGCTCGCGCGACTCCTGGGCTCCGCATGAAGGTGAAGGTGATGCGATGAGCCTTTCCGTCCGAACCGCTTCGTTGCCGCGCCGGGAGCATCGGCTCGAAGGCCGACCCCATCCACTCACACCTGAAGGAGAAACCCCATGCGAAAGAGTGTCTTGAGAGCTGCCTTCCTCATTGCTGCCGCGGCCGTGCTCGTTCTCGGCCTGGCGACCGGTCCGCTCTACGCCGCCGCTTGCCCTCCGGTCTCGTGCACCGCCTTGATCAATGCCTGCAGCAGCCTGTGCGGAATCCAGGGCATCTACCAGGTGGGGACCTGCACGGCGGCGGACGGTACGGTCAAGCCGCTCTGGCTCGTCCGCTGCCCCTGCATCGCCGGCAACCTCTGCACCCCTCCGTAGCCACGCCTCCTTCCCGGCCGCCGTGGGGCGGCCGGGGACCTGCCGGAGGACGCGAGCTCGCCGACCGCAGCGATCGCCCTTCCTCGACCTTGCCGGCCCGCTGAGCGGGAACTGGCATAGCATGGGTGGTCCTCAGGAGGAGACGACGCCCCTTGATGAGCTGAACAGAGCCCCCAACAAGCCCGGACCCAAGGGAAGGGGAGTGAGAATCTCCCGCCGCCCCGCGACTGTGAACGGGACGAAAGCCCTACGACGCCACTGTCCCTGTCGGGATGGGAAGGCAGGGTGAGTAGGAAGACCGGAAGCCAGGAGACCTGGTCCGAGGCTGTCAACCGCAACCCCTATTTCCTCGTGGGAGGAAAGGAGGTCCAGCATGCGCCTCGCAGTCCGGCCGGCGACCGTCTTCGCCATCGCGCTTCTACTCCCTCTCGCCGAAGCCTCCTCGCAGACCACCGTCAGCGAGGAGATCACCGTCACCGCCAACCGCACCGAGGTTCCTCTCGCGGCGACCGGCAGCTCCGTCACGCTGATCCAGCGGGAGGAGATCGAGCGCCGCCACCAGGCGACCGTCCTCGAGCTGCTGCGCACCGTGCCCGGGCTCGAGGTGGTCCAGACCGGGGGCCCCGGGCGGATCACCAGCGTCTTCATCCGTGGCGGCGACTCCGCCCACACCCTGGTGCTGGTGGACGGCGTACGCGTCAACAGCACCTCCTCGGGCGGCTTCGACTTCGCCAACCTGAAGACCGACGACGTCGAGCGCATCGAGGTCGTGCGCGGGCCCCAGAGCACCCTCTACGGCTCCGAGGCCATGGCCGGTGTGGTCAGCATCACCACCCGGCGAGGCCGTGGCGAGCCCGAGGGATGGGCCGAGGTCGAAGGCGGCACGGACGACTTCCGCCAGCTGCGGGCCGGGGTCACGGGCGCCCTGGATCGCAGCGACTTCTCGCTCGCCCTCGGCCATCTCCACACTGGCGGGCTCTCCACCGCCAGCGAGCGCCGGGGCAACACGGAGGAGGATCCCAGCACGAGCCTCAGCGCCTCGGCCCGCGTGGGTCTCGGCTTTGGGGAGGACAGCCGGATCGACCTCACGGCGGTCTACGTCGACGCCGACACGGACCTCGACGGCTTCGATTTCGCCGTCGGACCGGTCGACGATCCGAACGCCGAGCAGACCAGCCGCACTCTCACTTCCCGCCTGCAACTGGAAACCAGCCCAGCCTCCTGGTGGCGCCAGACGCTGGCGGCGGCGGTGGCGGACGAGCGCCTCGAAGGCGAGGACCCGGACACTCTGTTCAACAACTTCGCCATCGACGGGCGCAGCACTCAGCTCACCAGCCAGTCCGACCTCACGCTCGCCGGCAACAACCTGCTCACGGTGGGCTTGCAGTACGAGGATCGCGAGACCGACAACCACGGGACCTTCGACGGCTCGACCACGCTGTGGTCCGGCTTCGTTCAGGACCAGTGGTCCTGGCGCGATCGCCTCTTCCTGACCGGCAGCCTGCGACATGACGACCACTCCCAGTTCGGCGGCGAGACCACCTACCGGGTGACGGCCCTGCACCAGCTTGGCGGCGGCCCTCGCCTGCGCGCCAGCTTCGGTACCGGCTTCCGCGCACCGAGCCTCAACGAGCTGCACTTTCCCGGATTCGGCAACCCCGAGCTGAAGCCCGAGACCAGCCGGGGCTTCGACGTCGGCATCGAGCAGGACCTGCCCGGGCAGGGCCTGACCCTGGGCGCTACCTACTTCTCGACTGCCTACCGCGACCTCATCGCCTTCGATCTCGCCACCTTCCTCGCCAACAACGTCGCCGAGGCCGACGTCGAGGGCGTGGAGGTGAGCCTCAGCTACGCGCCGCTCGCCGCCCTCAAGCTCAACCTCTCGCACCTCTACACCGACAGCGAGAACCTCGACACCGGCCGGCCCCTGGCCCGCCGGCCGCGCAACCGCTCGACGGCAGCCGTCTTCTTCGACGCCGGCGGGCGCCTGGACGGCACCCTGACCGTGATCTCGGTGCGCGACCGCATCGACTCGGACGGCGCGACGATGGACGACTATCTGCGCGTCGATCTCACCCTCGACTATCCGTGGGGCGAGCGCTTCAAGGTCTTCGCGCGGGTTGGCAACCTGCTCGACGAGGACTACGAAGAGGTACCGGGCTTCACCTCGCCCGGCCTCCAGGTCTCTCTCGGGCTGCGCGCCCGCCTCTGATCCAGATGGCGAGCAGAGCCGCTGGAGCAGCGCCGTGCTCACCCTGATCACGGGGGGCGCGCGGTCAGGCAAGAGTCGTTACGGGCTCGCCCTGGCCGCGCGCTACGCGCGCCCCGCCGTCATCGCCACCGCCGAGGCATTCGACGGCGAGATGCGGCGGCGGATCGAAACGCATCGGCGGGAGCGGGGCGCTCTCTTCCACACCGTCGAGGAGCCCCGTGACCTGGCGGGCGCCCTGCACGCCCTGCCGGCGGGAACGGACGTCGCGGTGATCGACTGCCTGACGGTGTGGTTGGGCAACCTCAGCTTTGGCGCGCCCCCCTCCGCGGACCTGGCCGATCCCCGGTCATTCGAGGAGGTCGGGCGCTTCCTCGCCTTCCTCGCCGCCGGCTCGAGCTTCGACCTCGTCGCCGTCACCAACGAGGTGGGGATGGGCATCGTGCCGGCGGAGCCCGCGACGCGAGCCTTCCGGGACCTCGCGGGCCGGGTCAACCAGCAGGTGGCGTCGATCGCCGATCGGGTCGTCCTGATGGTCAGCGGCCTGCCGCTCGAGGTCAAGCGAGCCTGAGCATGGAGAAAGGGCCTGCTCGTTCACGGTGTCTGGCCGGGCTCCTGCTCTTCGGCCGGCACCTGCTCTTCGGCTGGCTCCTCGCGAGCGGTGTGGTGCCGGCGGGAGCGGAGAGCCCATCTCCGCGGCGGATCATCTCGCTGGCGCCATCGCTCACCGAGGTGCTCTTCGCCGTCGGAGCCGGCGCTCAGGTCGTCGGCGTGACCGAGTTCTGCAACTACCCGCCCGAGGCCGCGGCGCGGCCCAAGGTGGGAGGGATCACGCCCGATACCATCAACCTGGAGCGCATCCTGGAGCTGGCGCCGGACCTGGTGCTCAGCAGCGGGGATGGGCAAGACCCGGCCCTCGCCAACCTGGCTCGACTCGGCATCGCCACTCGCGTCCTGCCGGCGGAGAGCCTCGAGGAGGTGATGGGCACGATCGACGAGGTGGGAGCGCTCAGCGGGCACGCCGAACGGGCGCGCCGCCTGCGTGCCGAGCTGGAGGGCCGGGTCGACCGAATCCGAGGGCTCGTCTCCCGCCTGCCTACGCCTCGCGTTCGAGTCTTCTACCAGGTGTGGGACCGCCCCTTGATGACGACCGGTCGCTCCTACGTGAGCGAGCTGATCGAGATCGCGGGCGGCGAGAACGTCTTCGGCGACCTGACCCAGGCCTTTCCGCAGGTCAGCGAGGAGGCCGTGTTGGTGCGCGATCCCGAGGTGATCCTGATCCCGAGCCAGCACCGCGAGCCGGTCCGACTCGAGGACGTCCGGCGCCGGCCGGGATGGGACCGCCTCTCGGCTGTCCGCTCGGGGCGGGTCCACCTGTTGCCCGGTGACCCGATCTCCCGCCCGGGCCCACGCCTCGTCGAGGTGCTCGAGACCATGGCCAGGCTCCTGCACCCCGAGCTTTTCACGGAGGTTCCTCGATGATCACCCAGGACCAGGCGCAGCAGCATCTCGACCGTCTCACCAAGCCTCCGGGCAGCCTCGGGCGGCTCGAGGCGCTCGCCGCCCGGCTGTGCGCCATCCAGGGCTCGCTCGCGCCCGAGACCCGCCCCCGCCGGCTGGTCGTCTTCGCGGCCGACCATGGCGTGGTCGAGGAAGGAGTCAGCGCCTGGCCCTCGGTGGTGACCGCGCTGATGATCGACAACATCCTCGCGGGAGGGGCCGCCTCGAGCGTGCTGGCGCGTACGACCGACACCGAGCTGGTGCTGGTCGACGCCGGCTCTCTCGCCGGTCCGCGCCCACCGCGCCCGGACTACCGGCACGCGGCGGTCCGTGCGGGGGCGCGCAACCTCGCGCGGGAGCCGGCGCTGACTCTCGAGGAGTGGGAGCTCGCGATCGCCTTGGGGCGCGGCGAAGCCGAGCGGGCCCGGCGTGAAGGAGCGAAGGTGGTGGCGGCGGGGGAGATGGGGATCGGCAACTCGACGCCGGCGGCCTGCCTGGCCTCGCTCCTCCTCGAGCTGCCGGCGGAGCGCACCGCCGGCCGCGGCGCCGGCGCCGACGACCCCACCCTCGCGCGCAAGCGCCAAGTGGTTTCCGCCGCAGTGGAGCGCGCCCGAGGCTGGTTCGACGACGAGCCGAAGAGGGCCCTGGCGAGCGTGGCGGGGTGCGAGATCGCGGCCATCACGGGGTTCTTCCTCGCCGCTGCCGAGCTCGGGCTCACCATCGTCCTCGACGGCTTCATCGCTTCGGCGGCCGCCCTGGCGGCGGAGCACCTCCGGCCCGGCACCGCGGCCAGCATGGTGGCGGCCCACCGCTCGGCCGAGCCCGGCCACGGAGCCGTGCTCGACGCCCTCGGGCTCGAGCCCCTGCTCGACTGGCAGATGCGCCTGGGCGAAGGCACCGCCGCCTTGCTGGCCATGCCCCTGCTCGACGCCGCCGCGGCGATCCTCCGCGAGATGGCGACCTTCGAGCAGATCGGCATCGAGCGGGGTTGAGGGAAGCCGTGCGTGCCTTCCTGTTGAGCGTGCAGTTCCTGACCCGCCTGCCGGTGCCGGGCGGAAGCCGCCCGGTCGAGCCCGCCGCCCTGGCCCGAGCTGCCGTCTTCTTTCCCCTGGTCGGCGGCGGGATCGGGCTCTTCACCGCCGGGATCGTCTGGCTCGCGAGCCATGCCTGGCCGCTGCCCGTCGCGGTCTGGGTCGCCCTCGCAGCCGAGGCCCTCTTGACCGGTGCCCTCCACGAGGACGCCGTCGCCGACTTCTGCGACGCTTTCGGCGGCGGCGAGGATCGCGAGGGGATCCGTCGCATCCTCAAGGACAGCCGCATCGGCAGCTACGGCGCCCTGGGCCTCGGCCTGGCGGTGCTGCTTCGCGGCTCGGCGATGGCGGCCCTGCCGGCCGAGGTCCTGCTGGGCGCGATCGTCGCGGCGAGCACCCTCGGCCGCTGGGCGATGGTGGTCCTGATGCGCTTGCTGCCGCCTCCCGCGGACCAGCCCAGCCTGGCACGGGACTTTGGAGGTCGACTCTCCCTCGGCGGTCTCGCGGCCGCGACCCTGCTGGCGATCCCGGGCACCGTGGCCCTCGGGCTCGGCCGACCGTGGCACCTGCTCGTGGCGCTGGTCCTGCTGATGGCGCTCCTCCTCGTCGCTCGCCGCTACCTGCGGCGCCGGCTGGGCGGCGCCACTGGCGACTGCCTGGGAGCGGTGGGCTACGCGGGCCAGTTGATCGTCCTGCTGGCCGCGCTCTGGCACCCGAGCGGGGGGCCGTGAGCCGCCGCGTGCTCCTGGTCCGTCACGGCGAGCCGCACCCCCGGTGGCGAGGCGTCTGCTACGGCCAGACGGAGGTCGGCCTCAGCCGGCGGGGCCAGACCCAGAGCCGGCGCGCGGCCGAGCGGCTCGCCGCCGAGCCGATCACGGCGCTCTACTCGAGCGACCTGCGCCGGGCACGCTACCTGGCTGACCTCCTCGCCGTGGCCTGCGGGCTCGAGGTGATCGAGGAGCCTCTCCTGCGCGAACGGTGCTTCGGAGGCTGGGAGGGCCGCGGCTGGGACGAGATCCACGCCGAAACCGGCTCGGCGATGAACGGCCTCCTCCTCGATCCGGAAGGGTTTCGCCCGCCGGGCGGCGAGTCCACCGCCGAGCTGGCACAGCGGGTCCTCTCGTGGTGCCGGCGGCTGCCGCCCCACGGCCTGGTGGTCGCCGTCAGTCACGGCGGGCCGATCGCCGCCCTGCGCGGCTCGCGCCTCGGCCTACCGGTGCCGGCCTGGTTGGACCTGGTTCCCGGATTCGGCGAGATCGTCGAGGTGAGCTAGAGGCTGAGGGCTTCGGAATGGAGCGGGAGACGGGATTCGAACCCGCGACCAACAGCTTGGAAGGCTGTGACTCTACCCCTGAGTTACTCCCGCTTGCGAGACGGCGGCGGTCGATGCGGAGAGGACAGTCGGTGAAAACGTGATCGGAAAAGTGATGGTGGAGGCGGATGGATTTGAACCACCGTAGGGCTTAGCCCGGCAGATTTACAGTCTGCTGCCATTGACCGCTCGGCCACGCCTCCAAGGAACTGTCAAAGAGGGCTCGATTCTGGAGCCGACACTCGGAATCGAACCGAGGACCTGCTGTTTACAAGACAGCTGCTCTACCCCTGAGCTATGCCGGCCGACCCGCCAGCCGAGAGAGTATACAGCAGCCCCTTGATGATGCCTATACCCACGGTCTAGAAGCTTTTGCCGCAGGCACTTACGCCGTAAACGCGACGCGGCGACCGGGCCGAGTCTCACCCTTCTCGGTCTTCCTTGTGGGCCTCTCGAGGGCCACCGAGGGTGGAATTAGGGTACGGATAGGGTACGGACTCGATCTCGACCTCCACCCGAGGGCCGCTACTTCGCCTTCGTCGCCCCGTTTGACGACCACGTCCAGCTGGGCATCGAGTGCGGGGCCTAGTTTTCTTGGCAGACCGAGAGGCTCGAGGAACAGGCAGTCGGGTGCGCTCCCTTCGACTGCGTCCGGCGGAGCCGCTGCCGGGAGCGGAGCTGAGGGTTCTCTTCCAGGAGGCGGCGCTCCGTCAGGCGCCGCCGGTGTGGATCTCCTTGCGCCCGCTGTCGTGCTGGATCAGGTCCACGAGACCGTTGGGGTGATAGCTGATCTGGGTCTCGATGCCTTCGGTCGTCTCGGCGTCGAAGATCGCGTCGGACGAGATGGCGGTCAGGTAGCCGAAGGTGTAGGCGTGGTCCACCAGGCGGGTGGCCGTCCCGCTGGTGGCCGGATAGGTCAGGCCGGTGCGTTGGCCGAGGTCGTCCCAGTCCATGGCCAGCTGGAAGCTGGCCTGTTGCGTCGCACCGTCCAGGATCGTGGTCAGCCGAGAGCTGAGCCGCCCTCCCAGGCCAGCGTAGATGTTGCTCTCCGTGACCGCGTAGGTCTTGGGGATCTCCTGTCCGATCAGGGTCGCCAGGTCGACGTAGTTGTAGCGGGTGGCGGTCTCGAGCTTGCCGAGGCGCTTGTTGGTGCTCACGTTCGAGCTGCCATACGTGAGCACCTTGAGCGGTCGGGTGGTGGTGGGGCCGGTCACCTCGTGGACCTCGGTCAGGCGTTCGGCGAGATCGTACTCGAAGGTGAGAGTCGCCAAGCCGTCGACCTTGCGGTGGGCCTTGCCGCGGGCGGGCAGCGGCATCCGAGCACGATTTCATCAGACCCGAAGCCCTCAAGCCTGGCCCATCCGGGAGAGAAGTCGCTCTCCCAGATGGGTGTGCACTCGAATCGTCGGGCGGAGGAATCCCTACCCACACAAAGAACAGAGGAGCCCTTCAGGATGAGCGTTGAGCCTTCGGTGACGGCGTTCCCGAGCAGTCGGACGTTATCCTTGGTAGAAACCTGGCGTTCGATGAAGCCGGTGATCTGGCCCGCCGGACTGGGACCTCCAATGAGGCCGGAGGCGATGTTCCTGAGGCCGTCTAGAGCGCCCTGGAACTTCACTCCAAGGTAGAGGAGCCCCTGAGCCAGGAGCCCTCCTGCGCTACGCGTTATCGCTGCCCCAGCCAACAGCGCTTGTGCCGACGGCTGCGTAGGCGCCACCGGCGACGAGAGCCACATCGTTCAGACTTTCCTCCGGCGTCCTCGATGGTTGGTACCCTGTGCCAGAGCCCCAGACGGGTTGCGAACGCTCGCTCGGAGGTGTGCTGAAGTCACCGATCTCTTGCCCGTCGCGGTCTAGGTATCGGAGCGGGTTACTCCATACGTACGCATACTTGTTCCAGCTCTGTGGCACGCCCAGCTTCGCCGAGTTGATCGGATCCACACTCAGAGACCGCCCCCAAACCGGCGAGCAGAACCGCGCATGCATGTAGTCGAGGTCATCGCCGGTGCTGTTGGGGTCTCCGAGGTCTCTCTCATGCCCGGTGAACTTCATCCGCTCCGAGTCCTGAAACGGTGAGGTGGCCTCGGCTCCGAAGGGGAAGTAGGTGTGGAAGGCGGCGACGGCGCCGTCGAGGACCAGGCGGGGGGAGCCGAGGTGGTCGGTGAAGGTGGAGCGGATGCCTTGGTTGAGCGAGTAGGTCAAGAGCAGCTTGTCGCCGCGCCAGAGGTGGTCCATCTCCACGTCCCAGAGGGAATTTGCCCCCACCTGGGTGTAGGTGCGCAGCTCCTGGCCGCCGGGATCGCGCAGGGTGTAGCGGTGGAAGGTCTCGCCGCCGAGCTTCTTGCTGAAGACGCGCTCGCCGTCAGCGTTGTAGACGTAGACCCAGTCCTCGGCGCCGGCGGTGGTGCGCCACATGGAACCGAGAGCGTCGTAGCGGTAGGTGGTCGAGAGCCAGTTGGTCAGGTTGCCGCGGTTGTCGTAGACGGCGCTGGTGAGGCGGTTGCTGGTCTTGGAGGTGGGCGTGCCGTAGGCCTGCACCCCGGAGATGCCCTGGAGATTGCCGAAGCCGTCAAAGGCGTAGGTCTGGGCCTGCTCGCCGGTGCTGGCCCAGCGATCCGTCATCACCCGGGCCTCGACCAGGCGAGACACTCCGTCATATCGGAACCAGGAGCTGCCCATCTCGGTGAGGTTGCCGGCGCCGTCATAGCGGTAGTCCCCGGAGGTCCAGAGGGTGCCACCGGTACTGTCCTGGACCTCGATCCGTCCCGGCCGGGAAGGGCCGGTGGGGTCGAGGGTCCAGGTCTCGGTCTGGTCGCCCGGGTGATCGATCTGGGCCACCTGGCCCGTGGGGTGATAGGAGAT
>JBIOYC010000302.1:0-5999 GCA_044869955.1 Thermoanaerobaculia bacterium
TGGAGGACGACAACGACCTCACCGTCTCCGACACCGAGCGGGTGAGCGTGGTCTGAGGGCGGCAGAGCATTGGTCGCCTGTCAATGCACGGCGGGAGAGCCATCCTCCGGCTGAGCGGGTGCGCAATCCAGGTGCAGCGCCGAGTGCCGCGCTCGCACCTTGGCCCAACGATCCTCGACTGCGGAGGCACCCAGGACATCCTCTGCCCGGGCCTCGAGGCCAGCGGCCGCGTCGGGGGCTCCCATCTCGCGGAACAACACGCAGCACCACAGCGACAGCTCCCCCACCCGATCGACCTCGCCCAGCACGCCGGCGAGGCGGCCGAGGTCGTTCAGGAGGGCCAGCGCAGCCTCGCGGTTGCCGCTGGCCCAATGCAGCAGAGCCGAGGCGAGCCCCACCTCCTGCGCCACCAGGGGATCGCTCGATGCGAGCAGCAGCTCCCGGGTGCGAAAGAGGGCGATCTCGGCGGCACGCAGCCGCTGCCCGGCGATCAGGTGCTCCACCCGCAGCGCGAGCGCGCGGCAGAAGAGATCGCTCACCAGGCCCTCGGGATAGGAGCCCGGGTTCAGCCGCTCGCAGAGGTGGAGCACCAGGAGTGAGGTTTCCTCGGCATCCGCGCTGAGCTGGCTGGCGCCGGAGGCGCTCGCCGCCGAGAGCAGGAGCTCGATCACCTCCGGCCGGTGGAAGCTCGTATCGCAAACTGCAAGTCGCCAGCGTTCGGGCGCCGGCTTGGCCAGGAGCCGCGCCACGGCCCTCTCGTCTTCCGGTCGCGAGCATTCGAGCTTGGTGAGGAGAGCACGAGCCGCGCGCAACGTCCTGTTCGCGATGCGGGTCATGGCTCGCCGGGGTCCTGGCTCGGCCTGGGCTGGAGGTGCGGCGTCAGATCCTCGGTGGAGTCGAGCAGGGCCTTGTTGCGCCCTCCGGTCCCGGGGTCGGCCTCGGTTTCTGTCGCGGGGCGCGACGCCACTTTGCGGTCGCGCCAGTCCCTCAGACCTGCGATCAGGCGAATCAGGCCCGCGCCCCATCGCCTCCTGACCTGCCCTCCCTCGTGCGTCACGGGCTACTTCGCGATCTCGCGCGCGGCGCGAAGGGCGACGGCCCGGAAGCGCTTCATGGCCGGGGAGTGGTGGCGGGCCTCCCGAGGACCGGCAAGCTCGGAGAGACGGCGGGCCAGGTCGACGACTCGGCGGGTCACCGTGCCGCTCTGGGGATCGCTCAGCAGGACGCCGACGTGGGTCCCGGTCAACGACCAATCGCCGAACAGGCTGCGCTCGAAGCAAACCGCGAGCAAGGCGAACGAGTAGGCGCTCGCCGCCTCCTTGCCGCCGAACTGCCAGGCGCAGCGCAGGGCTCTGCCGGACCGCACCGTCACCCAGCCGGGTAGGCTGGTGAGCTCGGCCCGGAGCACGCTGCGCGGCAGGCTGGCGTCTTCTGGCTCTGACACTGCAATCCTCAAGTACGGATTCGATCCTAATTAGCCCCGATCGACCATGCCTAGCGTTCTGGCGCTCGACCTGGAGTAGAGTGCGGCCATGACCCCGCAGGTCGAGGCGCAAGTCGTCGAGCTTGGCCGCGAGCTCAAGAGGCTCGTGCACGCCGCGGGGATCCGGCTCGAGGACATGAGCCTCAGCCTCGGTTTCCACCGCCACTACCTGGGCCGCTCCCTCCGCGGGCGCCTGCCGCTCAAGGTGGAGGTCGCCTTCCGCGTGCTCAACGCTCTTCGGCAGGACCCGCACCGCTTCTTCGAGGACCTCTACCCGTTCGGCGGCCCGGCCATGGCCGCCGTGCTGCGCCGGCCCTCACCCGGAGGCGGGCGCGACGAGAGCCTGCGACGGCTGGGTCGCGAGCTGCGCAAGGAGCGTGGCGAGGAGGGCTGGAGCCCCGCTCTCCTCGCCAAGAGGTCCGGCGAAGTGCTGCGCGGCATGCTCCGGCGGCGAGGCATCCGCCAGCGGGACGCGAGCCTCGCTCTCGGCATGGGACCCACCGCCCTGGGACAGGTCCTGCGCGGCTACGCCGAGCTGCACTTCGGTCACGTCTTCGGCACGCTCGGGGTCTGCGGCGCGCCCCCGGGCCGGTTCGTGCAAGAGCTGTTCGGCCCTCGCGACCAAACCCTGCTGGGGAAGATGCGCTGGCTGCGAGCCCTGGACTACGCCGAGCGCGTGGTCACCGGCATGATGGAAACCTATGCCCGGCGACGCGGGCTCCTGCCGGCGGAACCTGGGGAAGTGCAGCCGGCCGGGGCGGGCGCTCAGGCAGAGCCGCGGCCCGCGGCCGAGCGCGCAGGCGGCGCCCGCGGCAAGGGCAAGGCTCCAGCTCGCGGAAGGTCGCGGAAACGGCGCTGAGCCGAGGCGGCCGGACCCTCAGCGCCCGTCCTTGCGCCGAATGGCTTCGAGCTGTGCCGCCAGCTCGCCGATGCGAGCCAGGTCCGCCTTCTTCTGCCGGACCGCTTGCGCGAAGGATCAGCACCGCGGACGCCTCGCGCGGGATGTTCTTCGAGAGGAAGACCGGGTACATCTCCTGGCCGAGCAGCCAGACGGCCGAGAGCTGCCGTTGCTCGGCGAAGACCACGGCCAGGTCAACGCCCGCGAGCGCCGTGTCGTAGTCGAGCTGCCGGGCCAGGAATTCCTTGCGGACGTGCTCGAGCTGCTCCTGGGCCTCCCGCCACCTCTTCAGGCGCGCATAGAGCCGGCCCTTGAGCCACGAGGCCCGCAGATGCAGCATCGGAATGCCCGCCTCGGCGTAGGCAGGCTCGTAGAGGCGGAGCCAGTAGAGCGCAGCCAGAGGATCGCCGGCGTCGGCGATGCAAAAGGCGATGAGGTGGAGGCAGGCGAGCGCGAGGGCGGGTACGGCGGCTGGCTCTAGCAACTGCAGTGCCGAAAAGGCAAGCTCGGCAGCGCCGGGGCTGTCGCCAGCGTGGCGGAGCAGCCAGCCCTGGAGGAGTTTGACTCGACTAAGCCGCGGCAGGTCTCCGATCCTAATGTACTGGAGCTCTGCGAGCCGTAGGCAGTCGCGCGCCTTTTCAAACTCGCGCTCGGCCCGCCAGAGCGAAGCCCTTCGTTCCTCCACCTCACCCGCCAGCACAGGGTTGCCCGTTCCGGCGCGTAGGAAGACGGCGACCCGCTTCCAGGCGGCCTCTGCGGCAGCGAAATCCTCCTGCACTCGGTATGCGTTGGCCAAGGCGGCCCACGCCTCGGCACGGAGGTCGGCGAGCACCGCCCTGCGTCGGAGTGCGTGCTTGGCCGCGCGTGCGCATGCGAGCAACGCGCGCGCGGCGTTGATGGCCTGGGTCGGATCTCGCTCCAGGTAACCGTGCTCAGAGTCGCACAAACGCTCGAAGGCGGCGAGCCAGACCGCCGCTGGCACATCCCGCGAGCCCGCCTGCGCGTTCCGGCAGCCCTGCGATAACAGCAACTCGCAGAGATCATCCGCCTTCGTGCCCTGCGATCTCGCGAGGAAAACCTGGCCTGCCTTACCAATGCCTGCGCGAACAGCAGCATGGAGAGAAGCTTCTTTTCGTTGCATAGTGACGAAAAGGATACCGGGAGGCAAGTCGAATTGGAAGCCTCCGCTTCTGTTCCGCCGACCGACGTCGGGCGCTCGGCCCGCGGGCTTCAACCCCAGGGGTCCCAGCCCTCGCCCTCATAAGGGAGCTCAGCAGCTTCGCCTCGGGTGGGCGAGCCGGGAGGCAGACCGCTCCACCCAACCTTCGCCCACAGCCGCGCCCCCCAACCACACACCCCAAGCAGCCACCCGGCCAGGTCCATCCCGGCAGGACCAGCAGGGCGCGCCCACACCGAAGGCGCAAGTAGTGCCAGCATCAAAATTGGCGCCACCCTGCGCCGCCATCGTCCGCGTTGCATGTCGCCTCCTCCGCCGCCGAGGAAACCCGGTCAGCCGGAAAAGTCCGGCAGCCCCAGGGCGGCAGGCCGATTGTCCTGCTCGGCCTGCAGGGGGACAGATAGAGGACCGCTGGGAGCTATTAGTCGTTGATTGAGGCGCTGCCATCTGCGGCGGCAGGCGCCACCGCGGCGCGGCCGACCAGGACCACCCAGACGCTCGCGGCGAACAGCCCGGCGCCGGGCTTCGGGGGCTCAGCCTGGCTTGGTGTCAGGGGTCGTTGGAGCCGGCGCGACTCGAGCCAGCTTCTCGAGCAGCTCGGCGACCTCCCCCGGGTCGTCGCTCGCGTTCTTCGCGCGCCGGAAGAAGTCGGCAGCTTTACGCGGACTGCCAACCGTGAGGTAGAGCGCCGCAACCTCGGCGAGCTCTGTCGGACTACGCGGATCGAGCCTCTTCAGGCGCGCCGCCAGCTCGGTGTTGGCGGCTGACACCGCGCGCTTGGCTGCCCGGCAAGCGCGGCACGCCACCGGTTCTGCTCTCGGTGGCAGCTTGAACTCCTCGTACCATCGCCGCTGCTCCAACCGCGAGAAGACGAACGGCCCGCCGCAGGAGCGGCAGGTCTTCACGATGTCGAAGTACGCGAGCCGAGGGGGGTCGCAACAGTACACCTGGAGCCAGGCCCTGGTGCGCAGCGCGCGCCCGTGCCGGAAGCACGCGTCGCATGCCCAAACCAGCAGACCTTGACGAGCGAGTGAAACCGTCCAGCCTGGGGTATTTGCCCACCAGGGCGTGCCCCAATGCTCGGCGAGCAGCACCTCGTCCGAGAGCGGACTGCGCTTTGCCGCCACCACCCGCGCCTCGCCGCAGCACGGGCAGCGCAGAGTCTCCGGCACACGCCGCCGCTTGGCGCTCATCGCCTCATCAGAAGTCCCACCAACTTCCCGCGAGGGAGGTCACCGGCACGCACCGGAAGGCGGAGAGAGGGCCGGTCTCCGATTCAGGCAGGCTCCAGCGTCTCGTTCCGCGGGCCAGAGGGCTCGAACTGGATCTCTCGGCCCTGTAGGTCCTTGATGTGAAGCTTGCCGTCTCTCCACCAGCTCTCCAGGACGATCTCGTCCAGGCTGTGAACCTGTCGCTTGGACGCGAAGTCCGGGTCGAAGACAACCACGCTGATCTCGCCCACCACACACCAGCGAGCCCCTAGAGGATAGACGGCGCGGACCTCGTCGTCATGCTCCAAGCACTGGAGCAGCGCACCAGATTCCGTATCCAGACGAAAGAGACGCACTCCACCCCAGATGAAGACGAAGGGCTCATGAATCGCCACGTCCGGCCGCAGAAACGAGAAGAGGGAGATCCTTCCCCTTTCCTCACCGTCGAGCACAACGCTGAAAAACCGCTCCTGCGGGAGGTGGCTCCCATGCGGCTCCGACGCTCCGTGGAGCTGGAGCGTAGAGCGGCCCACGATCAGCGAGAGATGGTACTCGGGAGTCGTCACTCAATGGCCTTGCTACGACAGCGGCCTAGTGGCAGCGAGCCAGGCCCTCACGCACCGCCGCTCCGACCTGCTCTGGACTGGCTGGCAGGAGGATCTTCACCTCCGCACCAGGCACGTGCTCGAAGACACCCCTGGAGCTCACTTTGCGAGTAGGCGTGATCGTCAGCTCCGCTTCTCCTGCCGAGAGAGAGCACGAGAGAGTACCCCGCGCAAACATGGACCACGATTTGACACCCGCGGCTTCCAACAGCGGAGAGGGGGGCAAGCCGTTGGGGTCCCGCGGGTGAGGTATCGGCTTTGGCCTCTTCGACCCGAGCGCAGCCAGGACCGCGCGGCCCACGTCCCCGTCGGCGACCTGGGCCGGCAAGATCACCACGGGCGTGCCGGTGAACGAGACGCCAGCAGTCGTCTCGAAATAAGGGAAGATGAAAAGCTGATCCCCTCTCCTGTCGACTCCGGCGGACGGCCGCTTCCGCCTGAAAAACCACCGCCACCGGGCCAAGGAGATGCGGATCCAGGCCGAGAGGTTTATAGAGAATCACTGCTGTCCAAGAACGGCTGGTTTGGAGGTGTTGGGGCCTGGGAAACAAGGCTTGTTGGAGGGCTGAGTGCGGCAGTCACGGTCGAGGTCCCCTACGGCTGCTGTCCAGGAACGAGCAGGGGT
>JBIOYC010000303.1:0-20011 GCA_044869955.1 Thermoanaerobaculia bacterium
CCGCCGATGAGCGGGCACGGATAGAAGGTCGTGGAGGCGTCAGAACGGAGCCTCACGGACAACCAGACCGCCTTGCATTGGACTACGGGAACGGAGCGCAGCCTCCCAGTGGAGGCGATGCCCAGAAAACGGGAAGCTTGACTCAGCGACAAACACAGAAGGCGTCGGAAGCCGAGTCCTCCATGAAGCAATCGATCGGTCTGGTCTCCCTGGTGGTCCGCGAGTACGACGAAGCGCTCGCGTTCTACGTTGGAATCCTCGGCTTTACGCTCATCGAGGACACGTTTGTGCCGGCGCAGAACAAGCGGTGGGTGGTGGTAGCCCCGCCGGGGTCCTCCGGAGCGCGTCTCCTCCTGGCCCGCGCCTCGAGCGAAGAGCAAGCCTCGCGCGTCGGCAACCAGACCGGCGGACGAGTGTTCCTGTTCCTCTACACGGACAACTTCGAGCGCGATTTCCAGAGCTACAGGGCCCAGGGCGTCACCTTCGTTCGTGAGCCCAGGGAGGAGCCCTACGGAACGGTGGCGGTGTTCCGGGACCTCTACGGTAATCTTTGGGACCTCGTTGAGCCGAAGTCACACCGACCAGAGGGCGATGCTTGACCCTTGGCTCCGGCCGACCCGTTGCGGCCCGCTGCGTCCGCGGGCGATTCGGCTCGAGCCCGAGCCGGCACGAGCGCTGAGGGTTGACTGCGAAGTCCCCAAGGGAGACCCGATGCCCCAAGTGAGAGGACTGCCGTGTGCCGCAGTGGCCATCGTGATGGCCTTCGCTGCGGTCTGCAACGCGGAGCCGCAAGTCGTCAACTTATGGCCAGGCGTTGCTCCCGGATCCGAAACTTGGACGCACGAGGAGTGGTCGGCGAAGGACACTCCCGTCGGCAAGGTGATCTTCAACGTGGTGACTCCGACCCTCACGGCTTACCTTCCGGATCGGGCGAACGCCACGGGTACCGGCGTCATCCTCGCGCCGGGCGGTGCCTTCGTCGCCCTGGCGATCGACCTGGAAGGAAACAACGTCGCGCGGTGGCTCCAGGAGCGGGGGATCGCGGCGTTCGTGCTCAAGTATCGGATCACCGAGAAGCGGCAGGAGGGCATTCCGACCCTGGACATGGATGAGGCGGCCCGGCATGGCATCGCGGACGGAGCTCAGGCCGTCAAGGTCGTCCGGCAGCGCGCAGCGGAGTGGGGCCTCTCCGCTGATCGGATCGGCTTCATGGGCTTCTCCGCCGGAGCGATGGTGACCAGCGGCGTTCTGCTCCACCCTGGGACCGAGCACCCTCTCGCCTTCGCTGCGATGATCTATGGTGCCCCGTTCGGCGAGGCACCGGCCATCCCGCCGAAGCTCCCACCGATGTTCCTGGCCTGGGCGCAAGACGACCCGGTGGCGCTCAAGCCGATCGTCCGGTTCTACGATGCGTTGATCTCGGCGGGCCACAAGCCCGAAGTCCACATTTTCACCTCGGGAGGCCATGGCTTCGGCATGCGAAGGCAGGGCACCAGCAGCGATCACTGGATCGATGCGTTCTTCTCGTGGCTCGAAGCACAAGGATTGACGACGGCTCGATGACCACGCGAACGGACCCACGTCGGGCCCGGCTTCCCGCTCCGGATCTCGCCCATCGCTTGGGCGGAGCCCCTGGTATCGAGGTCAAAGGCCCTGCGCGTGCTCGAGGATGTGCGCCCTCACCATGGTGAGGATCGCTGCCTGCTCGACAGCCAGGAGGAGATGACCTCCCCGTTCGAAGCTCAGCAGCTTGGCGCCCGGGATGTGGGCGGCGGCGTACTCGGCGTGGCGATAGAGCTGGAGAGTGTCGTCCCCGGCGTGGAGGATCAGCGTGGGAGCCCGGATGGCGGCGATGCGCTCGTTGGGCATTCGGGCCTGGTTGTCGAAGGCCGCGCCCGCCGAGCGCAGCGACACCGGGTTCATGAAGTCGATCAGCTGATCGACCAGCTCGCGCTGCTCGGGGGTGAGTCCGGCGATCACGGTCGGGCTGGCGCCCATGATGGTGAGAAACCGCTTTCGGGCTGCCCGGGTGAGGGTCCAGTAGTACAGGTCGCGCTCGAAGATCTTCTTCAGCGCGTCGCCTTGGCGGTTGGCCTGGGCCTGCGCCGGCTCCGCGGACGAGGCGACGCCGGCGGAGATCAAGGTGAGAGAGGACACTCGATCGGGGTACAGCACCGCGAAGAGGAGCGCGGAGGGGCCGCCGTGGGAGAGAGCGAGCACCGCGACCTTCTCGATGCCCAGGTGGTCGAGGAGGTGGGCGTAGGCGCGGGCCTGCTGGTCGAAGGTGGCGCCGGAGGGCAAGGTCGAGCGCAGGTAGCCGAAGCGGGAAGGGGCGATCCAGTGGAAGCCCTCGCCGATCGCGGCCTTCGCCATGAGCTCGCCCTGGTCGAAGCCGCCGCCGCTGCCATGGATCACCAGCACGGCGGGGCCCACCCCTCCCAGGGCGTACTCGACGTCGCCCCAGGGCGACGGGAGGACGCTGCTCCCTCGCTCGACGCGCGCGTAGGCGCGCCTCATGTCGCGGCGATAGGCGGCCCAGACCGCCACCACCGCCAGGAGCAGGGCCATGGCGACCCCGAGCAAGATCCGTTTGACCATCGAGGCTCTCCGGGCGCCAACGGGCGTGCCCTGGTTGCGACGGCTACCCGGGCACTCTACCAGCGGGACCGAGCCGGCCCGGCGCGGGCAGGGCCGGCTCGTAGAGAGGGTGGCCCCACCTGCGGTCTTGGGGACTGTGCCTGCTACACTGCCGCTATGACAACCGTGACCCTTCAGGAGCTTCAGCGGGATCCGGAAGCGATGCTGGATCGCGTCGAGGCCGGGGAGTACCTGATCGTGGCGCGCGGCGGCCGGCCCGTGGCCGAGCTACGGCCTGTCTCGGGTCGCCGCTCCGCTCCGCGGCCCTTCGGCCTCTGCGCGGGGGCCTTCACCCTCCCGGACGACTTCGATGCCCCCCTGCCGGAGGAGATCCTGCGGAGCTTCGAGGGGCGATGAGGCTGCTGCTCGATACCCACGTCTTTCTCTGGTACATCACCGCCGATCCGCGGCTCCCCTCTTCGTTCCGCACTGCGGGGCAGGACTCGGCCAATGAGGTCTACCTCAGCGTCGCCTCGATCTGAGAAGCGGTGATCAAATACCAGCTCGGCAAACTGACCTTCCCTGCTCCGCCGGCCGAGCTCCTTCCTCGGCAGCGGGACGCCCATGGCATTTCCAGTTTGTCGATTACCGAGTCAGCGCTGCCGCACTTGGCCAAACTGCCGCTCCTGCACCGTGACCCCTTCGACCGACTGCTGGTTGCCCAAGCGATGGAGCACGGCTTGACCGTCGCTACCGTCGACACGGAGATCGCGGCCTACCCTGTCTCGCTGCTCGCGGCGAGCTGAGGAATCCCCGCGGCCGCACCCCTCAAAGGGGCTGGCACTCTTCGGCAGCCCCACCGGTCCCGCGGGCAGAAGCTCGTCCCACCCCTGCCACAGGATGCCTGCTCGTTCGGCGGCGGCGGATACCGCAAAGCGGCTGGCACCTTGCCGGCGGAGCTGCCCTCCGGCGCAGCGCCTCGCCATCCTGCGAGTCGCGGCAGATTCATCCGCTTGTTCGACTTCGCCGACTGACCATTTCGTTGATCCAGATCGGGGCAAACGGCGACGTGCAACCCTTGGAGACGGGATAGTCGCGATAGATTCCCAAGGTCTCACCGATCGAAATGGCGCGATCGCGATGCTCCGGGAAGTGGATGCCGATTCCCGCAAGACAGAAGTTCATCGTCCAGCGCACTTCCGCAGCAGCATTGGCCATCTCGCGCTCGATGCGGTCCAAGAGCGCCGTCAGGTCGAGCCCTTCTGGGCGTTTGGCGATTCGCTCCGAGGTCAGGTCCCATCCGGCGCGGGCAGCCCAGGGGTCCTCAGTGGTCATCCATGCCCGGCGCAGTGTCTCTTTGTCCGGGTGCTTCCTGACGACATAGGCATTGAGCCAATCCGCCACTTGCACGAAGCGGACGGCTCGCACCATCCGATCCAGCTCATCGCCCGACAGGGCCTTGGGCCGGAGCAGCAGGACGGCCAAGAGCTGAGCGTCGAGGTTCCCAGTCTCCCAGAGGGCGATGGCCAATTCGTGGTTGGTCTTGATCTCCGCGGCCAGCGTCCGGATATCACCGAGTAGAACGCCGAACTGATGGCTCCCGGCACCACGCTTGGTGTTCAGCGCCCGCACCTTCTCGGTGCCGAGCGCTTCGAGCTGCGCGAGAGTTTCTTCGAGTGTCATGGGTAGTGTCCTGAGCTTCGTGGAGCGGGTTTACGCCCGGGCATGGGCCGGGAGGGCCTCTCGGGCAACCCGGTCTGTTCGGCGGGAAGCTCTCCGCCCAGGTGCTCCCGCACCAGCCGCGCGACCTCCCTCGCATAGACCTCCAGCGCCACGGCCGGCTCGCCATGGTCGATCGCCGCGACGGCCCGCTGGATCTCGCCATAGAGGCCCTCCAGGACCTCGGCCTGGTCTGCCCGCCGGGCGATGGCTTCGAGGATGCCGGGGGCGAGCCGATAGTAGCTTTCGACCAGGGCCCGACCGGCCGGGCTTGCAGCCACCAGGTCGTCGCGGAAGCGGCGCAGCACGCCGAGCTCGCGGCAGTCGTCCGGCAGGCCGCGGGCCTGGGTGCAGGCGGTGGTCAGGAAGCAGCCGGATTTCTGCGCCTTCACCAACCAGTTGTCGCCGATCTTGGCCCGGCTGCGAGCGATCACGTTGTCGACGGTCACGCTCGACCTGGACAGCTGCACAGCGTTCGAGGCATCGAAGCCCAGCGAGCTGTAGATGTGGACCGCTGCCAGCGCCTGGTTCGCCGAGGTGATGGCTTCCTGATCATTCCTCAGCTGAGCATCGGCCAGGTTGCGCCGGGTGGAGTACTCGTCCACCCCCGTGCCGATGGTGACCGTCGTGATGCCCTGGTCCTTGGCGTGCTTGGCCATGATGTAGAACAGCAGATAGCCGACCTTGGTGCCGTTGGGCATGCCATAGGCCTCGACGTGGCCCATCGTGACCGACTTGTCCGGATAGAAGCGGTAGGTCATGTAGGCCAGCTCGTTGCCAAGGGCGCCGGGCCTGGTGACACTCAAACGATGGGAATCCGCAGAGCTGCTGCTCGGAGTGACGATGAAGTCCTCGTCGGCCACTACGCTCTTGTACTGAGTCAGCTGGGCGACGGTGGCCCGAGGTCGGGGAGGCGCCGCGGCCACCGCTGGGCGGGGTGCGGGTGCGGGGCGAGGCGGCTGCGCCGGCGAGGGCTTCATCTGCGCCGGGCGGTGGGTGTGGGCGGCGATGGCCGTCTGCACGTGAGCTGCGAGCGGGCGTTGAGCCCCAGGGAGGGCCGCTTGGGGCGCGGTCTTGGGCTGCGCGGTCCGGGAGATGGCCGCCTCCACGTGGGGGGCGGGCTTGGACTGAGCCGTCGGCCGTGCCGCCGGGATACGGGGCATTCCGGGACCTTTTCCCATTCCTTTGCACCTCTGCACGCGGGACAATGCTGGAACTGTACGCGTTGGCCGGGGGGCGGTCAACGGGCTCTCGGCCCTCCTGGCCAGCGCTGGAGGCTCCGGCGTAGAATCTCGGCTGCTACCGATGTCGCAGAGAATCGCTGCGTTGCACCTCCTGAGCCTCGGAGTGCCCGCCGACCCGAACGGCCGCCGAGCCGGCCACGGTGCGGTGCTGGCGAACGCAACCGAGCCGCCTGAGTTTCGCAAGGAGCCCCATGGCCTACGACGAACGACTCGCGCATCGCATCCGTGGCGCCCTCGCGGGCGACCCGACGATCACCGAGAAGAGGATGTTCGGGGGAGTCGCGTTTCTCCGCAGTGGGCTGATGTTCGTCGGCGTTTCGGAGAGCTCCCTCATGGCTCGGGTGGGCAAGGAGAACCACGTGGATTCCCTCTGCCGCGAGCACGTTCGTGAGATGGACTTCACCGGCAAGCCGATGCAGGGCTATGTCTTCGTCGATGCTCCTGGGCTCGAGACCGACGAGCAATTGCGCTTTTGGCTCGAGCGTTGCGAGCAATTCGTGGCCACCCTGCCACCGAAGGGCTCGAAGTGAGAGCCCGGCACGCCGGCACCACGACGGGGCCACCTCGGCCTCGCCAGCTCCTCGCCCTGACGCGGGACCAGGCTGAGGATGAGTGAGCCGGTCATCAACGTGTCGGAGCTGACGCGCCGATTCGGTGCCAAGACGGCCCTGGCCTCGGTGAGCTTGTCCCTGCCACGTGGGGCCGTCTATGGGCTGGTCGGCGCGAACGGGGCGGGCAAGACGACGCTGATCAGGCATCTTCTGGGTCTGCTTCGAGCGGAAAGCGGCACGGTCCGTGTCTTCGGTCTCGATCCCGTCGCGGACCCGGTGGGTGTCTTGTCGCGCATCGGCTACCTTTCCGAGGAGAACGACCTCCCCGGTTGGATGCGTGTCGACGAGCTCATCCGCTACTCGCGGGCCTTCTATCCCGCCTGGGACGATGCCTACGCGGAGGAGCTGCGACAGACCTTCGCACTGGACTCCGCGGCGAAGATCAAGACCCTCTCCAGAGGGCAGAGGGCGCGGGCAGGGCTGCTCATCGCGCTGGCTCATCGGCCGGAACTGCTCGTGCTGGATGAACCGTCCTCCGGCCTCGACCCCATCGTTCGTCGCGACATCCTCGGCGCCGTCCTGCGCACCATCGCCGAGGAAGGCCGCACCGTGCTCTTTTCGTCGCACCTGTTGCAGGAAGTGGAGCAGGTCGCCGATCACGTCACGATGATTCACCGAGGAACGATCGTGCTGAGCGCGCCGCTCCGCGAGATCAAGGAAGCGCATCGCATCGGCGAGCGCGTCCCCTCCCTCGACGAGATCTTCGTCGCCCGGGTCGGAGTGGCCGCAGCGCCCGCCTCAGAGGCGTAGAGCATGCGTTCCCCGGCTGCCGCGATCGCCTGGGAGCTTCGCCAGGGGCATCGCTTCGCGTTGATCGCGCTGGCCGGCTACGCGCTCGTTCTCGGGACGATCAAGCTCCTGATGCCCGGGCCGTGGGAGCCCATCGAGCTGGACAGTCCCAATGAGACGGCAGCCCTGGTGATCCTGCCCGTCTCAACGACCTTCCTGTACTTCCTGGCGGTATTCAGCTACGGCCTCGCCGGTGACCTGGCCGCGCGCAAATCGATCTATCCCGCCCGCATGTTCACGCTGCCGGTGACGACGGCGGCGCTCGCGCTCTGGCCGATGCTCTATGGCGTGGCGGCCATGGCGAGCCTGTGGCTGGCCACGGTGGTTTTCGCGCTGCTGCCGCTTGGAGCCGACTTGCCATTGGTCTGGCCGGGAGTGCTGGCCGCGGTCTTTCTCGCCTGGACGCAGGCGCTGATGTGGATGCCCTATGGACTGCGGGGGCTGCGCGTGATCGTGGCCGTGTGGTGGTTGGCTTCGCTGGACGCCGTGGTTCTGCTGGCGATCCATTACCAAGCCCCCGAGCCCTTGATGCTGGCCTTCCTGGCGCCGCAGCTTCCTCTCGCCTATCTCGCAGCCTGGTTTGCCGTGGCGCGGGCTCGTCGCGGCGACGTGCCCGATTGGCGGGGAATCTTCGCCCGGCTCGGGAAGATCGCCGAGGTTCAGCCGCGCCGGCGAAAGCCTTTCTCTTCATCCGCCCGTGCCCAAGTGTGGTTCGAGTGGCGGCGTCAGGGCCGGCGGCTCCCGGCATGGATGGCGCTCCTCCTGCCGTTCGAGCTCGCCCTGCTTTTCGTCGCGAGCAACGATCGGCCCGGGCTCGTCGTCTACACCCTGCTCGGCGTGCTGCTCACCCCGCCCCTGATGGCCGGTTTCGCCGCCGCGACGGTGAGCGCGTCCAATTCCGAGGAGCGTGATGCCTGGGGAGTCTCTCCCTTCGACGCCACGCGGCCCTTGACCAGCACCGGGCTCATCGCCGCCCAGCTGAAAGCGGCGATGTGGAGCACGCTGGCCGGTTGGTTGCTGGTGCTCATCGCCATCCCGCTCGCGCTCACCGGGTCCTCGACCTGGCAGCCGGTGATCGAGCGAACGAGTCAGTGGATCGAGGCGGAGGGGCCCCTCCGTGTGGTCGCGAGCGTGGTGCTGGGTTTCCTGGCCCTGTTGGGATTGACGTGGAAGCAGCTCGTGCAGAATCGCTACCTCGGCCTGACCGGCCGGGAGTGGGTCATCAAGGCGAGCGTCTTTTTCGCCCTGTCCTATCTCATCTTCATCGGGCCACTCGGCGGGTGGATCCTCTCTTTGTTCGCGATGGCCATCGCAACGGACGCCTTGCTCTGGATCGCCGCTACCGTGGTCTGTCTCAAAGTCTCCGTCGCCGCCTGGATCGCAACCCGGCTCCATCGCCAGCGGCTGCTCAGCGGCCGTACGCTGGTGATCTCTGCGGCCTGCTGGCTGGTCGTCGTGCTCGCTCTTTACCGCCTGCTCGCCTGGCTGGTCACCACACCGCTCCTGCCGCGCTACTTTCTGGCGCTGGTCGCGGTGCTGGCCGTCCCGCTGGCGCGGCTCTCCGCGGCGCCCCTGGCGCTCGCTGGGAATCGGCATCGGAGCCCGTCGAGGCCGGCCCTGGAGACCGGGAAGTGGGTCCTCCGTGCAGCGCTGGTGATCGGACTGCCGGTGGTGGCAGTCCTGGTCGCCTCAGGGTCCTACTTCTTCTTGAATCGCGCCAGCGGCACGATGATCTCTTCAGGCCAGAAGCGAGAGTATCTGCTGTACGTGCCAGGCAGCTACGACCGCTCCAGGCCGACGCCGCTGGTCATCAGCATGCACGGCGGGGGGGGATGGCCTGGCCATCTCGAGAGCACCAGCCGGTGGAACCGGCTGGCCGAGGAGCACGGGTTCCTGGTCGTCTACCCCGCGGGAAGTGACGTGCCCAAGAGCTGGCGCGTGGGCCGCGGCGCCGGGCTCTGGACGGACGTCCGCTTCATCTCGGAGCTCATCGACACCCTCGAGTCGGCCTACAACATCGATCCAACGAGGATCTATGCCAACGGCCTTTCCAATGGCGGAGGGATGGCTTTCGTGCTCTCCTGCCGGCTGTCCCAGCGGATCGCAGCGGTCGGGTTGGTGGCGCCTGCTCTGTCGCTGCCGTGGAGCTGGTGCAAGAACCCTCGACCGGTGCCGATGATTGCGTTTCACGGCACCGCTGATACCGTGACTCCTTATCATGGCGGTCGCTCGCCGGCCTTCCCGGACCGGCTGGTCTTGCCGAGCATCCCGACCTGGACGGCGAGTTGGGCTGGAAGAAACCAGTGCGGAACCAACCCGGTCGAGTCCCGGGTCGCTGCCGACGTCACCCGCCTCGAGTACACGAGCTGTGCGGACGACGCTGCCGTGGTGCTTTACACGATCGAGGGAGGAGGCCACACCTGGCCCGGCGGTGAGCCGATGCCGGAATGGCTGACCGGGCACACGAGCGACGGGGTCGACGCGACGAGGCAGATGTGGGTGTTCTTCCGCGAGCACCCGCTGTCGAGGAAGTAGCGGGAGCGGCGGTAGGTGGCAGTCCAATTGGCCGGAGGTCCCTCTATGAAGATGAACCGATTGATCCCCATGCTGCCGGTCAGCAGCATGTCGGCGAGCGTGAGCTTCTACTGCGGGATGCTGGGCTTTGAGGTCGAGACGAGAAACGACGATTGGGGTTGGGCGATGCTCCGTTTCGACGAGTGTCGACTGATGGTGGATCAATCGATCAACTCTCATCCGGCCAAGCCTCGCGACTCGATCCTCTACCTGTACCCTCATGACGTCGTCGAGTATCACCGGCAGGTTCGAGAGAACGGCTTGCCCGTGCCAGAGCTGACGGTCACCTTCTACGGCCTCACGGAGTTCCGAATCAGCGATCCGGACGGGAATCGATTGTGGATCGGACAGAGCACCTCGACAGGCGGACGGTGAGGATGACCGCGCTGATCCCTGTCCTCGAGCTCACACCTGGTTCGTACTCGAGGCAAGAGCGACTCATGCCATCGGGAACGATCGCAGAAAACCCGGACGGCTGGCTTCGATACTGGTCGGAGTCGCTTCAAGACGCCGGGATTCGAGGTCTGACCCCCTGGGCCCCTGGCTCTTGGCTCGTGCCGCTCAACCAACTCTACGACCCGGCTCTGCTGCATACGATATTGACCGGAGCCTGTCCAGACATCGCTGTCCTGGAGCTCAACCCGAAAATGGCTCCGGATCGAATCGTCGACGTGCTCGTAGGCAGGCACCGATGACCGGCGCTGCGCCGTCACGTCCGATGGTTGCGGCAGGTCCACGGCGCGCCGCGCATCGCGCGTGCTGTTAGGCCGAGGATCGGAGCCTCGTGAGCCGACCAAGGGAGACATCAGCCGAGACCGATCGATCAAACGGCTGGGAAGAGGTGCCGCGAGGGTTCATCGAGTACGGCCAGCGGTCGACCATCGGGGTCGCGACGGTCCAGGCCTGGGCCCGGTCGTTCCCGAAAGGCGCCTCGATTCTCGATCTCGGCTGCGGTCCCGGTACGCTTCGCTCCGAGGCGCTCATCAACGAGGGACTTGCGCTCTATGGCATCGATGCGGCGCCGAGCCTGGTGAACGCCTATCGGAGCCGCTTCCCGGGCGCGCACGTCACCTGCGAGCCCGTCGAGGAGTCGTCCTTCTTCGGCCGAACCTTCGACGGCGTGCTGGCGTGGGGCCTGATCTTCCTGTTGCCGGCTGAGACACAACGGACCCTCCTTCATCGCGTGGCGGGAGCTTTGAAGTCCGGCGGTAGGTTCCTCTTCACGGCACCGGCCCAGGCCTGTACCTGGGCTGACCTCTCCACCGGGCGACCGTCGCGCTCGCTCGGGGCGAGCGCATACAGGTCCACCCTCGCCAACGCGGGCCTCACCTGGGCCGGTGAGCACGAGGATGAGGGGGAGAACCACTACTACGAAGCGATCAGGTCGTGAAAGCAGGTTGGCGCAAGCCACGACCTGACAGGCCGATGAAGCTCTCGGTCTCCGGCGGCGCCCCGCCCACCGAGAGGCCCCTCGGCTTCGCTCGGGGCGACATGCGGGCCGCGGGAGTGCTGGTAGGCTTGAACCTGCCCCCCTGCTTATGACCGACCTCCTCACCCCCCGCCTCCACCTCCGTCCCTTCCGCCCGGACGATTTCGAGGCCCATGCCGAGATCTGCGCGGATCCGGAGGTGATGCGCTACATCCGGGCCGGGGCGCTCACGCGTGCCGAGGCGTGGTGGCAGCTGGCGCGGTACATGGGGCATTGGCAGCTGCGGGGCTATGGCCTGTGGGCGGTGGTCGAGCGCTCGACGGGCGCCCTGATCGGGCACTTGGGTCTCCTGGACCCCGAGGGTGGGCACGGCTTGGAGCTCGGCTGGGCCCTCGCTCGCCCCGCCTGGGGCAAGGGCTTCGCCTACGAGGGCACCCGGGCGGCGCTGGAGTACGCCTTCGGCGCGCTCGGTCGCGATCACGTGCTCTGCGTGATCCGCCCCGAGAACCACCGCTCGATCCGCTTGGCGGAGCGCCTGGGGGCCGTGCTGGAATCGGAGCTCGAAGAGGCGAGAGCACGTCAGCTCGTCTACGGGATCCGCCGACCGGGAGCGAGGGAACGATGATCCGTGGCGTCCACGTCAGCCCGCTCCGGGTGGGCCCTCCAGCAGGAACTCGTCCCATCTTTGGCACAGAATGCCGGCGCGTTCGGCCACGGCCTGGGCGGTGCGGTCGCCCGGCCTCGCTAGCAGTAGGGGCCGGTAGTCGGGAAAGCGGCGGGTGAATTCGAAGAGCCCGGCCAGCTCTTGCACCTGCACGGTACCCGTCTTCACCTCGAGGGCCCAGCGCCCCCAGTTCCCCTCCAGGATGCCATCCACTTCCAGCGGCTCTTGCCGCCAATAGGTCACGCGCTGGCCACGGTTGACCGCATGGGCCAGGCAAGCGTTCTCCACCCAGGAGCCGAAGCGCCCAGGGTCCTGGACCGGATCCGGGATGCCCCGCGGGTCGAGGGCGGCCAGGAAGGCGTTCGATCGGCAGACCACCTTGGGGGGCGCGGCACGACGGCGCAGGCCCTTCTCCGAGTGCTTCTCGAGCGCCGCCACCAGGTAGGCCTGCGCGAGCAGCTCCAGGTAATGGGCGATCGTCTCGAGGGCTCCGCCATCGCCTAGCCGGCCCTGGATCTTCTGAAGGGAAACGATCTGAGCGGGTGCCGCGGTGGCCGCTGCGAAGACCTGGCGCAGCAGGCCGGGCTTGCGGACGGCGGAGAGAGCGAGGAGGTCCCGTCCGAGGGCGGGCTCCACGATGGCGTCGCGCACGTAGGCCGTCCAGCGGTCGAGCTGAGCACGCAGGCCGAAGGCTCCGGGGTAGGAGCCCATTGCCACGTGGAGAGAGGCCGCCTCCTGGGGAGCGATGCCGAAAGCCCTCGCGAGCGTGGTTGGGCTCCAGTGGGGGAGGGTCAGCCGCTCGAAGCGGCCGGCCAGACTCTCTTGCCAGCCGGCGGCAAGGGATAGGGCCGAAGAGCCGGTCGCCACCACGTGGAGGGGGACGTTCAGCCGGCGGAGACGGTCCCACTCTCCCTTGAGCCGGGTCGACCAATCGGGCAGGTACTGCACCTCGTCGAGCAGCAGCACTGCCTTGCCGAGCCTCTCGGCGAGCTCGCCCGCTTGCACCCACAGGCGCTCCCAGAAGCCGGCCAGGCTCGCTTCCGGACCGTCACAGGCGGCGTAGAGGGAGTGTTGCCCCAGCTCCCGGGCCAGCTTGAGCAGCAGTGTGGTCTTGCCGACCTGGCGAGGCCCGGCCAGCAGCTGGAGGTGGCCCGGAGGGGCCTCCGCCAGCCGCTCGAGCAAGGTCGCCGTGCAGCGCTCGAGGTCGTCCGAGAGGTTGTCAGGCATAGTCGAATAATTATTCGATTACACCTGAATGTCAATTTGATGCCCCCTCCCCTGGCGAACCGGGGGAGGGAGGGTCAGGTGGAGATTACGGCTTCTTCAGGTTGGGCACGCCGTCGTAGCGGTCCTGGCGGCGGATGGGATCGGCAGGCCTGGCCGGGAGCTTCCTCGGCTCGGCCTGGATCTTCTTCATCACCTCTTCGATGCCCCGCTCGAGCTGGGGATCGCGGCCGGCGAGCAGATCCTCGGGACGGTTCTCGACCTCGATGTCCGGGTCGACGCCGTGGCCCTCGATGATGTAACGACCGTCCAGCGAGGCGCTGGCGAACTCCGGCACGTTGGTGCCGCCGCCGTCGAGCAGCGGACCGTGATCGGTGATGCCGACAACGCCACCCCACGAACGCTTGCCGATCAGCGGCCCCAGCCCGGCCCGGCGGAACATGTAGGGGAAGATGTCGCCGTCCGAGGCCGAGGTCTCCGAGAGCAGGCAGGCCATGTGGCCCCAGTACACCACGTTGGGATAGGTGCCGGCGTAGCCGTCACCACGCTGGAAGTCGGCCCCGAGGATCTCGCGCGACAACCGGTTGATGATCATCTGCGAGACGTTGCCGCCGCCGTTGCCCCGCACGTCGACCACCAGGCCTTCCGTGCGCACCTGCGGGTAGTACCACTTGGTGAACTCGCGGATGCCATCCGGCCCCATGTCCGGGATGTGGAGATAGCCGACGCGCCCGCCCGTAGCCTTGCTTACCCGGTCAAAATTGGCTTGTACCCAGCCGTGATAGATCAGGGATTGCTCGTCGTCGAGCGGCTTGAAGGTGACCTTCCGCGCTCCCTCCAGGCTGGGCTTGCTGTTGATCGTCAGCTCCACCGGTCGGTCGGCCTTGTGGCGCAGCAAGCGATAGGGATCCTCGGTGGGCTTCAGCTCCTCGCCGTCGACGGCGAGCAGATAATCCCCGACCGACACGCCGACACCGATCTCCTTGAGCGGCGAGCGATAGCGACCTTCGCTGTTGTCACCCTCGAGGATCCTCGTGATCTTGTAGCGACCGCTCGCGGGATCGACTTGCCAGCGTGCACCCGGCAGGGCGACGCGGGGCCGGTCGGGAAGGTCGTAGTCGCCACCGGTCACGTAGGCGTGTGAAACGTTGAGCTCGGCGATCATCTCGCCGAGGACATAGTTGAGATCCGAACGGTGCGCCACGTAGGGCAGCAAGGCACGGTACCGGGTGCCGATGGCCTGCCAGTCGTAACCGTGCATGTTCTCCACGTAGAAGAAGTCGCGGAAACGGCGCCAGACCTCGTCGAAAATGGTTTCCCATTCCTCGGCCGGGATGCGGTCCACGTAGAGGTCACGGGTCGAGATGGTCTTCTTCGAGCTTTCGCCGCCCGGGGCGGCGTCCATCAAGTACCAGCTGCCCTGCTGATTGACCAGAAGCTTCGAGCCATCGGCGGAGATCGCACCGTTCTGGATGCCCTCGGCCAGGGTCTTGGTCTCCCGCTTCTCGAGCGAGAAGACCTTGAGGGTCACCTCGCCCACGCCCTCTCGGCCGTAGTAGAAGCCGGGGAACTGCACGTAGAAGAGATTGCCCTTGTTCGAGAAGAGGCTGCCGTAGTTCTCGGCGGGTACGGGCACCTGGGCGAGGCGCTCGCCGAGGCCCTCGAAGTCGATCACGAAAGGAGGGTCGTCCTTCTTGCCCTCGGCGTCCTTCTTGTCTTCCTTCTTGTCTTCCTTCTTTTCCGCCTTCGCCTCGTCCTTCTTGCCGTCGACCGTCACCTCGTCGCTCTGGGGTGGGAAGGGGTGCTTGACGTCCTTGCGCAAGGCGAGGGCATAGATCAGGGTCTGCCGGTCGTTGGCGTAATTCCACTCGCGACCATCGATCATCGGCACGAAGTTGCGGTCGGAGAGATAGAACAGGTAGTCGCCCTCGGCGTCCCAGGCCGGTGAGTACTCGCCGAAGAAGCCGTCCGTCACCTTGCGGGTCTTGCCGTCGGCGCCGCTCCAGACGTGCACCGCCGGGACCCCGAGCGCGTCGACCATGCTGAAGGCGAGGTGGTTGCCCTTGGCCGACCAGGTGTAGTCGAGGATGCGCCGCCGCGGGTCGTCGGCGACCTCGGTCTTCTTCTTGTCGGCCAGGGTCAGGACGAAGAGCTTGCCGTTTTTGTCCGCCCAGGCGAGGTGCTTGCCGTCGGGGGACCAGGTCGGCGGGTAGAGGCGGCCGCCACTGCCGCTGGTCAGGGCCTCGGGCGGCGCGGAGCCGTCCTGGGCCACGAGGTAGATCTCCTCTTCGCCCGAGCGGTCGGAGACGAAGGCGACCTTGGCGCCGTCCGGTGACCAGGCGGGAAGCCGGTCGTGAGCGTCCGAGGAGCGGGTGAGGTTACGAGTGGGACCCTTCTCGATGGGGACCGTGAAGATGTCGCCTCGAGCGGCGAAAACGACCCTCTCGCCCTTGGGAGAGAGCCCGGCGTCCTCGATCTGTTCCGCCGCAGAGATGCGCGCCGGCCGGCGGTTGACGCCGTCGTCCGGCACGTTGATCGGCACGTAGCGGCTCTGGCCGGTGGCGACGTCGAAGACCTGGAGCTCGCCGCCCAGCTCGTAGACGATGCGGTTGCTCTTCTCGTCGGCGGAAGGCCAACGCACGTCCCAGCTCGTGCTGGTGGTCAGCTGCGCCGCGCTGGTGCCGTGGGGCTCCTGAGCGTAGAGGTTGAGCGTGCCGGAGCGGTCAGACGTGAAGTAGACCTTGGCGCCGATCCACATCGGATCGCGATCGGAGCGCGGATCCGAGGTCAGCCGCCAGGAGGTGCCTTGGGCGAGGTCGAAAACGTGGAGGTCCGAGGCCCAGCCACCCTGGTAGCGCTTCCAGCTACGAAAATCGCGGGCCAGCGGCGAGTAGGCGATCTGGCTGCCATCCGGCGAGTAGGAGCCGGCGCCGGCCACCGGCATGGGCAGGGGCTCGGCCGGACCACCGGTGACGGGCACGGTGTAGAGCCGGCTGTCGCTGATGTCCCAGGTGTCGCGGAAGGAGCGGAAGAGCACCTTCTTGCCGTCGGGGGTGAAGCCGTAGACCTGGTTGTCGTAGCCCCAGCGCGGAGGCAGAGGGCCGCGGGCGGGGTAGAAAGTCAGCTGGCGCGGTTCGCCGCCGGTGGCTGGGATGAGGTAAACCTGCTCGTCGCCGTCGTACTGGCCGGTGAAGGCGATCCACTGGCCATCCGGGGAAAATTTGGGGAAGAGCTCGAGACCAGGATGGGCGGTCAGCCGGGTGGCCAGACCCCCCGCGGTCTGCGCCTTCCAGAGGTCGCCCCCGTAGACGAAGACGATCGAGCTGCCGGAGAGGTCCGGGAAGCGCAAGAGCTTGGTCTGGGCTTCGGCACTGCCGGCCAGGGCAGCGGCCAAGCCCAGCGTGCACCACAACGCGCGCAACGACATATTGGCTCCTTCGAGGTCGTGAGAGAGGCGGGTCGCGCGGCCCGAGGCAGGGCTGCCGGGCCTTCCGCGGCGACAACGGTGCTTCGGTACGTGCGGACGGCCGGAAGGTTTGCGCCGTCGAGCCACTTAACCTATGCTTCCTCGGTTCTTGGGCGCAAGACCCGCTCCGGCGGGCTCCCCGCAGGTCCCCAGCGCCAGGTTCCGCCTGGCCTTCCCGGAGACGTTCCAGCCATCATGCAGATCTACGACAACATCCTGGAGACGCTCGGCAACACGCCGCTGGTGCGTCTCCGGCGCTTCTCGCCGGGCGGCGCCACCCTGGCCGCCAAGCTCGAATACTTCAACCCCGGTTCGAGCGTCAAGGACCGGATCGGCATGGCACTGATCGAGGCCGGAGAGCGGGAGGGCAAGCTCAAGCCGGGCGGTCTGATCGTCGAGCCGACGTCGGGCAATACCGGCCTGGGGCTGGCGATGGCCGCAGCCCTCAAGGGTTACCGGCTAATCTGCACGGCCGCCGACAAGATCCCCAAGGAAAAAATCGCCCTGCTGCGCGCCTTCGGGGTCGAGGTGATCACCTGCCCGACGGGCGTGGCGGCGGACGATCCCCGCTCCTACTACAAGGTGGCCGAGCGGATCCGCGACGAGCAGGGGGCCTATCTGCCCTACCAGTACCACAACCCGGCCAACCCCGAGGCCCACTACCGCTCGACCGGTCCCGAGATCTGGCAGCAGACCGACGGCAAGATCACCCACTGGGTGGCCGGCATGGGCACCGGCGGCACCATCAGCGGCACGGCCAAGTACCTGAAAGAGCAGAACCCCGCGATCAAGGTCATCGGTGTCGACCCGATCGGCAGCATCTACGCCCACCTCCACCGCACCGGCGAGATGCCCCCCGAGGAACAGATCCACCAGTATCTGATCGACGGCATCGGCGAGGACTTCCTGCCCGGCTCGATCTGGCTCGAGTACGTCGACGACGTCGTCACCGTGGACGACAAGAGCGCCTACCGGGCCGTGCGCGAGCTGGCCCGGCGGGAGGCGATCTTCGTCGGCAGCTCGGCTGGTGCGGCGGCCGAGGGGGCGCGCCGGGTGGCACAGTCGCTGCCGGAGGACGCCTTGGTGGTGACCCTCTTCCCCGACTCGGGAGAGCGCTACCTGTCGAAGCTCAACGACGACTGGATGCGCGAGAAGGGCCTGCTCGAGGCCGACGAAGGCTGACCATGGCGATCTCCTCCGAGGCCTACCGAGACGCCCTGCGGCATTTCCCGGCCGGAGTGACGATCGTCACCCTGCGGGCGGGCGAGGTGATCCACGGCTTGACCGTGTCGGCCTTCGCTTCGGTGTCGCCGGATCCGCCTCTGGTGGCGGTGGTCATCGACCGGCGCCACTCGGCCTACGAGCTGCTCGAGCAGGAGGGTGCGGTCTTCGCGATCAACATCCTGGGCGAGGGTCAGTCCGAGCTATCGAACCGCTTCGCCTGGACCAAGGAAGAGGACCGCTTCGCCGCCGGCAACTGGATCCAGGCCGCCACCGGTGCGCCGGTGCTCGAGGACGCGGTCGCCTGGCTCGACTGCTCGATCTGGGCCCGCCACCCGGCGGGCACCCACGCCATCTACCTCGGCCTCGTCGAGGCGAGCTCCGTGCCCAATCCGGAGGGTCAGCCCCTGGTCTACTGGAACCGGGGCTACCGCAGCCTCACCCATCCCCACGGCTCCTGAGAAAGCCCCACCAGACCGCCAACCCGCTGCCCACCACCAGGGCGGCGGCCAGCAGCTCGCGCCGGCCGGCCGCCGTGGCGAGCCCCAGGCAGACGGCGAGACCGAGGACGGGCAGCAGCGCTCCGCCCGGCAGCCGGAACGGCGCCGGACCCCGCCGCCGTAAGGCCAGTACGGCCAGACAGGTGGCCGCGTACTGGAGCAGGCGGCTGACCACCGTCACCACCGCCAGCTGGCGAAAGGAGCCCGAGAGGGCGAGGGCTGCCGCCAGGGTGTAGGTGAAGGCGATGGCCGCCCAGGGCGTGGACCGCTCGGGATGCAGCCGCGCCAGCCAGGCGGGTAGCTCGCCCTTCGAGGCCATGGCGTGGAAGCGGCGCGGCGCGACGATGGCGCTCGCGGCGTTCACCCCCAGGATCGAGACCAGCACCCCGACGCCGATCAGGGTGCCACCGGCCGGGCCGAGGAAGGCGCGGGCGGCCTCGGCCACCGGGTTGGCGTGGCCGGCCAGATCCGGCAGCGTGGCCGTGCTCACGATCTGCACCCCGAGGTAGAGCAGCAGCACGGTGCCCATCACGGCGCACAGGGCCACGGGCAGGTGGCGACGCGGCGCCTTCATCTCGCCGGCGGGGACGATCAGGTTCTCGAAGCCGACGTAGGCGTAGAGCATGAGCAGGGTGGCCTCGGGCAAGAGGGCGAAGCCGTGGGGGGCGAAGGGCTCGAAACGGGCCAGCTCTCCCGCGGGCAGGCCGGCGAGCAGAAACACCACCAGCACCCCGAGCTTGGCCACCGAGGCGAGGTTCGAGACCAGAGCGCCGCGGTGGATGCCGAGCACGTTGAGGAGGCCGAGCAGGCCCGCCAGCCCGAGGATCGCCACCGCCCGTGGCCAGCCGCCGGTCGCGGCGGGCAGGAAGAACGACAACGCCGTGGCGAAGGAAGCCAGCAGTGCCGCCCAGGCGACCAGGCCAGTCCAGGAGACCACCCAGCCGACCAGGAAGCCCGGTCCCGGGCCGAAGGCCTCCCGAGCGTAGAGGTAGGGCCCGCCGGTGTCGTCGAAGCGGCTGGCTGCCTCGGCCGTGGAAAGAGCCAACACGAAGGCGCAGAGACCGGCGGCGAGGGTGGCCACCACGGCCGCCGGTCCCAGCTTCTCGGCTAGCAGCCCGGGCATCAGAAAGACACCCGCCCCGACCACGGCGTTGACGCCCAGGGCGAGCAGGTCGACGAGACCCAGCCGCCTCAGGGGCGCGAGTGGAGAGGGGGCTTGCACGCGCGAGCCGGGCTCAGTCGAAGGAGAGGGTGATCTTGCCGAAATGTCGGCCGGAGGCGAGGTGCTCGAGGGCAGCCCGCGCCTCGAGCCAGGAGAAGGAGCGGTCGAGCACCGGCTCGAGGCGATGGTGCTCGAGGGCCCGGACCATGGCCTCGAAGGCCTCGCGGTCGCCCACCAGGATGCCCTGGAGTCGCATCTTCTGCATGAAGAGCGGGGTCAGGTTCATCTCGACGGCGTTGCCGGAGAGCATGCCGATCAGGGCGATGGTGCCGCCGAAGCGGAGGGCGGCCACCGACTGGGCGAGGGTGCCTGCACCGCCGACCTCGATCACCAGGTCCGCGCCCCGGCCGCCGGTCAGCTCCTTGACCCGCGCGCCCCAGGCCGGCGTGGAGGGATAGTGGAGGGTTTCCCAGGCGCCGAGCCGGCGGAGGCGCTCGAGCTTCTCTTCGCTACTCGAGGTGGCGATCACCCGTGCGCCCGCCAGCCGAGCGAGCTGGAGGGCGAAGAGAGAGACGCCGCCGGTGCCCTGCACCACCACCACGTCTCCTGGCTGCACCCGGCCTTCGGTGACCACGGCGCTCCAGGCGGTGAGGCCGGCGCAGGCGAGGGTGGCCGCCTGCTCGTGGGAGAGGTGGGCGGGGGCGCGCACCAGGCCGTCCTCGGAGAGCACGATGCGCTCGGCGAGGGTGCCGTCGAGTGGACCGCCGAGGGTGGAACGGACCTTCTCGCGGGTGGGCTCGCCGCTGATCCAGCGCTGCGAGAAAGTCGGCA
>JBIOYC010000304.1:0-17887 GCA_044869955.1 Thermoanaerobaculia bacterium
ATCGGGTAGCGGCAGGTGAAGACCAGCCGGCTCGCCCCCGGCCGTTCCAACCAGCCGGCCAGGAAGGCTTCGAGGGCGGCGCTCTTGAAGCCGGCCCCTTCTTCGATCCTCGTCAGGTTGTCCTCGAAGTTGTCGAGCAGCAAGAGCACCGGGATCTGCCCCAGGACGTGCTCAGCCAGCAGCTCGAAGCGCTCCGCCGGTTCCAGGTCCCGCCGGCGAGCGACCTGCGCCAGCTGCCGCAGGGGGTGGTTCTCGGCTGTCCCGGCGGCGATGGCTTCGCCCGTCAGTCGGGCCCCCAGCTCCTCCAAGATCGCCTCCGGCCCGGTCTCCCCGAAGCGGGACACCACCAGCCACCCCTCTTCCCCCAACCGCCCGGCCAGCTGGGCGGAGAGGGTGCTCTTGCCCACCCCGCCCAGGCCGCGGATCAGCACCCCGGCCTGAGCGTCGCCCCGAAGCGCTGCGAGCAGCAGGCGCTGGTCCCGCCGGCGGCCTACGAAGTCCCCCACCTCCCGCACCACCACGCCCCGGGCCAGGCGCACCGTGTGGGGAGGCTCGATCCTGCCGAAGGGGGCCTGCGGGTCGTAGAGGGGCAGGCCCAGGGCGGAGGGGCCCTCCCCCCGCAGCATCAGCAGGGGGGTGGACCACTCCGGCCGGGGCGTGGCGCCCGCTGCTCGCCCTCGCGCCGCTTCGAGGCCCACCCGGGCGGCGGCCAGGGCGGCCAGGGGTAGAGGTTCGGCGGCGGTGGCCAGGTGGCCGTAGAAGGCGGCGGCCAGCTCGGTGGCATAGCGGTCCCCCACCGGGGCGCGCATGGCCAGCACGGCCGGCACCCCGGCGGCCAGCAGGCCGCGGGCCAGGCCCGGTAGTGCGGTGTCGGCGCCCGCTCCGCCGTCCGGCTCGGCCCCCGGCGTGATCGCAGTCCGGGCCACGCCATCCCGCGCCGTGCTGCAACCCGCCAGCACCACCAGGGGCACGCCGCGGTCCGCGGGCAGGGCCTCGCGCCACAGCCGCTCGACGCTCACCCGGTCCTCGGCTCCGTGCTCGTCCTCCAGCACCAGCAGGCCGGGCGCGGCGTGGCAGGAGAGGTGGAGCAAGTGGTAGCGCTCCGCCTCGAGGGCTCGCCGGATCTCCTTCACCGTGCCTCGTTCGAGGATGCGCACGTGGGCGCGGCCGGCCTTGCGGGCGGGCTCCACGGCGTCGAGGATCTTCTCCAGCTCCCGCTCCATGTCCAGCAGCTCGCCGCGGGCGTTCTGGGCCTCCGGGCTGCCGATCGCCACCAGGATGCGCAGCGGGCCGGGGATGGCGTGGGCCGGGGTGGGGCCCAGGCCCGCCACCCGGCGGCAGAGCTGGACCCGGGGGTGCAGGGCCAGGGGCTCGCCCAGGTCACCGGGTAGGCAGAGGGTCTCCCACGGCAATCCCGCGAGGGGCTCCGCCACCTCCAGCCCCAGGGCCAGGGAAGCCCCGAGGCGGCCTGCTTCCGCGACGGCATCCGACAGGGCGCCACCTACCGGCTCCGGCAAGTTCTGCCGCGCCAGCCCCCGGCCCACTTCCAACTGGCGGGAGTGGAGGCGGGCGGCTTCCGCCGTCGGTGCCTCAGCGATCGCAGTCTCCTTCAAGGGCTCTCCCTGGCCCCGCAGCTCCCGCTCCAGCTCCCAGAGAGCATGGTCCAGGCCCGAGGGAGGAGCCGCGACCGGGGCAGAGACCTCGGCCTCCCCACACCGCAGGGTCACGGTCTCTTTGTCGATCGTGAGGGTTCGCTCCAGGCGGTGCTCGGCCCGGTAGCCGGTGCCGGGCGGGGGTTGCAGCTCACCGGGTCGCCGCTCTGGGGGGCTCTTGCGTTCCCCCCGCAGGGCCGCCGCCAGCTCCCGCACCCGCGCTTCGTAGACCGGGCCGTCCGCGCCGCGGAAGTCCACCCAGCGGCGGGTGGCGAGCATCGGCGGCATCTCGGCGTCCGCCAGCAGCACCGGGACCAGCCTCCCGCCACCGGCCAGGGCCTTGTTGAGCAGGGCCGCGTACTCCTGCTGCACCCAGGGGCGAGAGAGCGAAGTGGGGCTCACCACCAGGATGCCGTTCTTGGCCTGAGCCAGGCCGCGGTCCAGCTCCAGGGCGATCACCGCCCCGGGGTCGATCTCCCACTCGTCGAAGAAGACCTCGAGCCCGGCGTGGTGGAGGTTCTCGGCCAAGCGACGCACCCATTCGGCGTCCGCCTTGGCGTGGGAGACGAAAACGTCGTAGGCCCGCCCGGTCGAGGAGTCGCTCATGATTCTCCCGTGAAGCGAGAAGCGAGCAAATGCTAGAACACGCAGCTCCGCCGAGAGCATAGCGCGAGAGCCGCCCGCGCAGCCCTCCCGCCGGTCTCGTCGAGAAGTGGGTTGCGGGCTGAGGGATCCCCTCGCGCGTGCCTCGGACGGGCCCGCGGAAGTGCCGAGGGCATCACGCTTTATGAGTGCGAAAGGGCCCCGGGGGGCGCTTCCCGGTGCACTTCTTCTCCGATTGTCCCGTTGTGGCTTCCGGAGACCACCTCTTACCGATAGACGACACCTTGCATACTGACCCTTGCATATTTGCCGCCCTCGAGCCGGACAGTCGCGTTGGCTGAGCCCTTCATGGCGGCTTCCTGCACGACGTATGAGTAGGAGGAGTGCCTTATGTCTCGATGGATCTCCTGGATCGCCCTGTCGTTCGTCCTCATCGCCGCCTCGGCCTCGACCGCTCCACCAGCCGGGGCTGCCGCCCAGACCGCTCCGGAGAAGGCCGGCTGGGAGTGGGATCCATGGGGCTTGATCGACGTTCTCCTGACCGGAGACGCCGGCTGGGAGTTGGACCCCTGGGGCTGAGGCCGGCGGCCGAGCGGTGATCCCGGGCCGGGCTGCGAACGCCGGCTGAGCGGCGCCGCGGGCGGCGGACTTCCGTGCGCACGGAAGTCCGCTGCCTTCCCTCGCTTGCGTGGTTCGGCTATGCTCGCTCGTACGCTTCCATTCGAGGTCTGCCGATGAGTCGTCCCTCTGCTTACGAAGAGGCGTTCCGCGCTGCGGTCGCCCGCGTCAAGGAGCACTGGCCGAAGCCGCTCGACTCCCGAGCGTTGGGCACGGTGTGCGGCCGGTTGAGCCGGCTGCCCGAGGGTCAGCGCGAGCTGCTGCTGCGCAACAGTGGCAAGGTGGCGCGCATCGAGGTGGTCCGTGAGCTCTGCGAGCAGAGCTTGCGGCTGTGCTCGTCGGATCCCCTTGCAGCCGAGGAGAGGGCACGGCAGGCCGTGGAGGTCGCCGGGGCCCTGGTCGAGGAGGGCCTTCACGGGGTCATGGCGGCCGACGCCCGGGCCCTGGCCTGGGGGCATCTGGCCAACGCGCTGCGAGTGCGCGGCGAGCTGGACGAGGCCGAGCGGGCGTGTGTCCGAGCCGAGCAGTTTCTGCAAAGCGGCTCGGGAGATCCCCTGATGATGGTCGAGGTGGGCTGGTTCAAGGCCTTCCTCCATCGCGACCGGCGCCAGTTGGCGCCCGCTCGGCGGCTGCTCGAGCGAGTGGCGGCCCTGCTGGTGGAGCTGGAGGATCGACCCCGACTGGCCCGCACCCGCATCGCCCTCGCCCGGGTCCACTACGCGGAGGGCGAGCTCGAGGCCGCGGTGGCCTGTGCCGAGGCTGCCCTGTGCGATCTCGAGGGCGAGCCGGAGGCGGCCCATCTGAAGCTCAACCTCGCCGGCTACCTGGCCGACCTCGGCCGTCACCACCAGGCCGTCGTGCTGCTCAGGAGCTGCGAGCCGGTGGTCGCGGCGGGGGCGAGCGAGCTGACGCGGCAGCGGCTGGCCTGGCTCAAGGGGCGCATCGAGGCGGCGATGGGCGAGCACGAAGCGGCCATCCCCCGGCTCGACGGCGCTCGCCGGGCCTTCCTCGAGCGCGGCCTGGTGCTCGACGCGGCGCTCTTGAGCCTGGACCTCGCCCTGGCCTATGCCGCCGTCGGCCGGCCCGCAGCCCAGCGCCAGCTGGCCGAGGAGATGGTGCCGGTCTTCACCGCCCTGCGCATCCCGCGTGAGGCCACCGCGGCGCTCCTGCTCTACGTCGAAGCGGCTCGCGAGCTGCGAGCGTCGGTGCAGCTGATCGACGGCCTCGCGCGACGCCTGGCCCCGCTGCGGCGTGGCGGCTCGGGCGGGGAGTGACGCGGGCGCTCCGCCGGGCGAAAAGGTAGGCTGGGTTAGGCCCATGAGGGCCGTAACCCAGCTTCACGCGGTTCCACGGGGAGCTGGGTTACGCCGCAGACGGCTAACCCAGCCTACTCGGCTGCTAACTCGACCTATTCGCCTCCTGCTCCGAAACGCGTCCGGAGCTCGCTCTTCACCACCTTGCCCAGGGCGTTTTTGGGCAGCTCGGCGAGCAGAGCCAGGCGAGTCGGCAGCTGGTAGGGGGCCAGGTGCTCTCGGGCATAGCTGCGCAGGACTTCGAGATCGAGGTTCGCGCCGGCCTCGACAACCACCGCCGCTCCGACCCTCTCCCCCCACTCCGCATCGGCCAGGCCGACCACGGCGCACTCGGCCACCGCGGGATGGCCCAGCAGCACCGCCTCGATCTCCAGGGCCGAGACCTTGTAGCCGCCGGTTTTGACGATGTCCTGGCTGGCCCGGCCGAGCAGCCGGTAGCGTCCCCGGGCGTCGCAGAGGGCCACGTCGCCGGTGCGGAACCAGCCGTCGCGGAAGGCGGCGGCGGTCTCCTCGGGCCGGTTCCAGTAGCTCCGGAAGACCCCCGGTCCCCGCACCTCGAGCCCGCCGGGCTCCTCGGGGGCCGCCGGGCGACCGCCCTCGTCGACCCGCCGGACCTCGACGCCCGGCAGGGGAAAGCCGACGCTGCCCGCAACGCGCTCACCGGCGAGGGGGTTGGAGAGGGCCATGCCGATCTCGGTCATGCCGTAGCGCTCGAGGGGAGGCCGGCCGGCCAAGGCCGCCCAGCGCTCGAAGAGGGGGGCGGGCAGGGCCGCCGAGCCTGAGACGGCCAGGCGCAGCCCTCGAGCGCCCGCGGACCAGCGCTCGCGGCGGTCCGGCGGGGCGGCCTCCCAGGCGGCGAGCAGGCGGTGGTAGAGGGTGGGCACCGCCATCCACACGCTCACCTCGCCTCCGGACAGGCGCTCCCACACCGCCTCGGGGTCGAAGCGGGGCAGCACCTCGCAGCGGGCGCCGGCCCACAGGCAGCAGAGCAGCACGTTGACCAGGCCGTGGACGTGGTGGAGGGGCAGGGCGAGCAGCGCCCGGTCCTCGGCTCGCCAGGCCCAGGCGCGGGTCAGGGTGGCGAGCTGCCAGGCCAGCATGCCGTGGGTCCACACCACGCCCTTGGGGCGGCTGGTGGTGCCGCTGGTGTAGATCAGCATGGCGGGGCGATCGGCGGGCGGAGGGGTGGCCCGGGCGGCGAGCCTGGCGACTGGCCCGTCCGGGGTCAGCACCACGCTGGCGGCGCTGTCCTCGACCAGCCAGGCCCGCTCGGCCTCGGGGTGGGAGAGGGCCAGGGGCACGGCGACCGCCCCGACCGACCAGATACCCAGCAGGCTCGCGACGAAGTCCGGCCCCGGTCCGGCCAGCAGGGCCACCCGCTCACCTTCGAGATCCCGCTGAACGGCGTGGAGACCGGCCGCGACCCCGTTGGCAGCCGACAGCAGCTCCCGATAGCTGTGCTCGACGCCGCCCACGAGGAGGGCTGGTCGGCTTCCGTGGCCGGCGAGGTGGGCGAGCACGCCCCCTGTGCCAGACTTGTCGGGACCTTCCGGAGGTGTGCGCATGGCTGGCTCTCGCCGCATTCTGTCTTGCCTGTTGGTTTTTTGGGCGATCTGGCCCGTCCGGGCCGCCTCCCCACCGCCCCTGACCGGCACTGGCGGCGCGGTGGTCTCGGACGAGCCCCTGGCCACCGAGGTGGGGCTCGAGGTGCTGCGACGGGGCGGCAACGCCGTGGACGCGGCGGTGGCCACGGCGCTGGCGCTGGCCGTGACCTACCCGGAGGCCGGCAACCTGGGCGGCGGCGGCTTCGCCGTCGTGAAATGGGGCGCCGAGGTGGCGGCCCTGGACTTCCGCGAGGTGGCGCCGGCCGGAGCGAGCGAGCGGATGTACCTCGACGAGAAGGGGGAGCCGATCCCCGACGCCTCGCTGATCGGCCCCCTGGCCGCAGGGGTGCCGGGCTCGCCGGCCGGCCTGGCGGAGCTCCACCGCCGCTTCGGCAGCCTGCCCTGGCGCGAGGTGGTGGAGCCGGCCCGCCGGCTCGCGAGCGAGGGCTTCCCGGTCCGCCGTCATCTCACCGACCAGATCGAACGTGCCCGCGCCCTGCTCACCAGGTTCCCGGAGACGGCGGCCCTCTGGCTGCCCGGCGGAGTGCCTCCCGCGCCGGGCTCGATCCTGCGCCAGCCCGAGCTGGGAGCGACGCTGGCCCGCTGGGCCGAGACGGGACGCCCGGACGCCCTGGCCGAGGCCGCCCGGCGGGTCGAGGAGCTGTCCCGGGGCCGGGGCGGCCTGCTCACCGCCGGAGAGATGCTCGCCTACCAGCCGCTGTGGCGGGAGCCCCTGCGCTTCACGGCCTTCGGCTGGCAGGTGGCGGCCATGCCCCTGCCCTCCTCGGGGGGCGTGATCCTCGCCCAGACGGCGCGACTGCTCGAGGGCTTCGGCTGGCGGGCGGCGCCGCGCTTCGGAGCGGATCGCGCTCACGCCCTGGCCGAGGCTCTGCGCCGCGCCTTCGCGGCCCGTTACCGGCTGGGTGATCCGGCCACCTCCGAGCTGACGCCGGCCGAGCTGCTGGCCCCGGCGAGCCTGGAGGCCCTCGCCGCCTCTTTCTCACGAGAGCAGGCCACCTCTTCCGAGAGCTTGCGACCGGCTGTGGCGGCGCTCGGCGAGAGCGACGACACCACCCACCTGGCGGTGATCGACGGCCAGGGCCGCGTCGTCAGCCTGACCACGACGCTCAATGCTCTCTTCGGCTGTGGCCTCTACGTGCCGGGGTTCGGCTTCCTCAACAACGAGATGGATGATTTCGCGACCGCTCCGGGGCGGCCGAACCTCTTCGGCCTGGTCCAGGGGGAGGCCAACGCGGTGCGGCCGGGCAAACGGATGCTCTCGTCGATGAGCCCCACCATCGCCTGGCGGTCCACCGGCGAGGGGCAGGGAGAGGAGGCCCTCGCCGTCGGCGGCCGGGGCGGCTCGCGCATCGCCTCGCACGTCGTCCAGGTGATGCTCAACGTGCTGGCCGACGGAGACTCGATCCAGGCCGCCCTCGACCGGCCGCGGCTCCACCACCAGTGGCTGCCGGACCAGCTCGAGGCCGAGGCGGACGCGCTCTCTCCGGAGACCCGCGCCGAGCTGGAGCGGCGGGGTCACCGCATCACGATCGCCACCCTCACGGCACGGGTCCACGCCCTGGTCCGGCGCCCGGACGGCACCGTGGAGGCCGCCGTCGAGCCGCGCGGAACGGGGCGGGCGGGGGTGGTGGTTCGGCTGCCGGGGGAGCGGCCGTGAGGGGGGCCGATCAAGGCCGTCTCGATCCCGCTGTCATTCCCGCGAAAGCGGGAATCCAGGGTGGGTGGCCAGTACAGGAGCAGGATGGATCCCCGCTTACGCGGGGATGACGAGCAAGCGAGGTGGGTGGGTCGGTTTCGATCCTCACGCCACGCGGGCTTCCTGCTCGCGGAACTGCAGCTGGTACAGCCGGTAGTAGATGCCGCGCCGGGCGAGCAGCTCCTGATGCGTGCCCTCCTCGCGCAGCTGGCCCTTGTGCAGCACCAGGATCTTGTCCGCCCGCTGGATGGTCGACAGGCGATGGGCGATCACCAGGCTGGTGCGGCCGGCGAGCAGGCGGGTGAGGGCTTCCTGGATGCGCTGCTCGGTCTCGGTGTCGATCGAGGAGGTCGCCTCGTCGAGGATCAGGATCCGCGGGTCGAAGGCCAGGGCGCGGGCGAACGAGATCAGCTGCTTCTGCCCCACCGACAGCCCGGCTCCCCGCTCTTGCACCGGCGTGTCGAAGCCCTGGGGCAGGCGCTCGATGAAGTCCAGGGCTCGCACCTCGGCCGCCGCCTGGCGCAGGCGCTCGGGGTCGATGCTCGGCTCGCCCAGGCCGATGTTGTGGGCGAGGGGGCCGGAGAACAGGAAGACGTCCTGGAGCACCATCGCGATGCTCCGCCGCAGCGCCGGCAGGTGCCACTGCCGCACGTCTACGCCGTCGACCTTCACCGAGCCGGCGTCGACGTCGTAGAAGCGCAGCAGCAGGTTGGCGAGGGTGCTCTTGCCGGCGCCGGTGGCACCCACCACCGCCACCGTCTGGCCGGGCTCGACCCGGAAGGAGAGGTCCCGCAGCACCGGCTCGCCGGGGTTGTAGGAGAACTGGACGTTCTCGAGCTCGATCGCCCCCGCTGTCCGCGCCGGCCGGTAGGCGTCGGGCGGCCCCGCCGGGGCCGGCTCCTGGTCGAGCAGCTTGAAGATCCGCTCCGAGCTCGCCATCGCCCCCTGGAGCACGTTGTACTTCTCGGACAGGTCGGCGAGGGGCTGGTAGAAGCGCTGGGCGTACTGGAGGAAGGCCACCAGGGCGCCGAAGGACACCGTGCCGGCTAGCACCTGGCCGCCGCCGTACCAGACCAGGAGGGCGGTGCCGAGAGCGGTGATCAGCTCCACGCCCGGGTAGAACAGGGCGTAGACGAAGATCGCCTGGACGTTGGCGTCGCGGTGGTCGCGGGTGATGGCGTAGAAGTCCCGCCGGGCTCGCTCCTCGCGCTGGAACAGCTGCACCACCGACATCCCCGAGGCGTGCTCGGAGAGGAACGAGTTGATCCGTGCCACCTTCGCCCGCACGATGCGGAACCAGTAGCGAGCCCGGGCCTTGAACCACAGCGTCAGCGCCAGCAGCAGGGGCAGGATCGAGAAGGCCGTGAGGGCCAGGCGCCAGTCCATCCAGAAGAGCACGAGGGTGATGCCGGCGAGCAGCACGACGTCGCCGAAGACCGACACCAGCCCGGCGGTGAACATCTCGTTCAAGGCCTCGACGTCGGAAGTGACCCTCGTCACCACCCGGCCGATGGGGTTCCGGTCGAAGTAAGACACCGGCAGCTTCTGCAGGTGGCCGAAGATCTGCCGCCGCAGGTCGGCGAGGATCTGCTGCCCCATGGTCTGCATCAGCTGGCTCTGGGCGTAGAGCAGGACCAGGATGCCGAGCAGGATCGCCAGGTAGAAGACCGAGGCCCAGGCGATGCCGACCCAAGGTGCGGGCAGGGGCGAGAAATGGGCGACGACCCAGCGGCTGGGGGCCGAGAGCACGGTGCCGTCCCCGACCGGCCGGATGAACAGGTCGATGGCCACCGCGTAGAGGATCGGGCCGCCCAGCTGGAGCAGGGAGGAGAGGATCAGTAGGGCCACCGAGCCGAGGGCCTGGCCCCGATAGGGGCGGACGTAACCGAGCAGGCGCCGGGTCAGGCGGGCGTCGTAGGCCTTGCCGAGCGCTTCCTCTTCATGGTGGTCGGCCATGCTCCGAGGGAAGATAGCATCCGGGCAGCGTTATGATGAGGCCGCTTGCATCGGGGAGAGTGGCTTGGAACGGGTCGGCTCGTGTACACTCATCGGCACTCATCTATGGAGACCGCTGAGTTGGCCGTCCGGGGCATTCGGTGACCGAGGAGGGATGAAGGGCAGATGGCGGCCACACTGAGTCAGCTATTGAAAGAGATGGTCGAGCAGGGGGCGTCCGACCTTCACATCACCACCAACAACCCCCCCCAGATCCGCATCGACGGCCAGCTGCGGTCCCTCAACTACCCGGCGATGACGCCGAGCGAGACCAAGCAGCTCACCTACTCGATCTTGACCGACCACCAGAAGCACCGCCTCGAGGAGGACCTCGAGATCGACTTCTCCTTCGGTATCAAGGGCTTGGCCCGGTTCCGCGCCAACGTCTTCCACCAGCGCGGCGCGATCGCCGCCGCCTTCCGGCGCATCCCCTTCGAGATCCGCGGCTTCCGCGAGCTGGGTCTGCCCACGGTGATCGAGAAGATGTGCGAGAAGCCTCGCGGGCTGGTGCTGGTCACCGGCCCCACCGGCTCGGGCAAGTCCACCACCCTGGCGGCGATGATCGACAAGGTCAACCGCGAGCGGCACGAGCACATCCTCACCATCGAAGACCCGATCGAATACCTCCACGCGCACAAGAAGTGCACGGTCAACCAGCGCGAGCTCAACGCCGACACCCACAGCTTCAGCAACGCCCTGCGCTCGGCCCTGCGCGAAGACCCCGACGTCGTGCTGATCGGTGAGATGCGCGACTTCGAGACCGTGGAGTCGGCTCTGCGCATCGCCGAGACCGGCCACCTGACCTTCGCCACCCTGCACACCAACTCGGCGGCCCAGACCATCAACCGCATCGTCGACATCTTCCCCGCCCACCAGCAGTCGCAGATCCGCGTGCAGCTTTCCTTCGTCATCGAGGGCATCATCTGTCAGTCCCTCCTGCCCCGGGCCACCGGCCGCGGCCGGACTCTGGCGATGGAGGTGTTGGTGCCCAACCCGGCGATCCGCAACCTGATCCGCGAGGACAAGATCCACCAGATCTACGGCATGATGCAGACCGGCCAGGCCAAGTACGGAATGATCACCTTCAACCAATCCCTGGTCTCGTTGTACTTCCGAAAGCTGATCACCCTTCAGACGGCCCTCGCGCGGTCGTCGTATCCCGATGAGCTGCAGGAGATGATCGCTCGTGGCCCGGAGGCGGCAGCTTCGTCCATGTTGCGAGCGGAGGTAAGGAGCTAACCGATGCCGACCTACTTGTGGACCGGCCGTAGCCGCGCCGGCGCTCTGATCGAAGGGGTGGAGCTCGCGGAGAGCCGCGACGCCGCCCTCGCCGCCCTCCGGCGCAAACAGATCCAGGTCATGCGCATTCGCGAGCGGGGCAAGGAGATCCCTCTCATGCCACGCCTCAGGCCCGGTGTGCCGGCCAAGCGAGTGGCGATCTTCACCCGTCAGTTCTCGGTGATGCTCGACGCCGGCCTGCCCCTGGTGCAATGTCTGGAGATCCTGGGTGACCAGGAGGAAAACAAGATCTTCGCCGGCATGATCCGCCAGACGCGAGGGGACGTCGAGTCGGGCTCCTCGCTGGCCGACGCCATGCGCAAGCACCCCAAGGCCTTCGACAACCTCTACACCAACATGATCGCCGCCGGCGAGGCGGGCGGTATCCTCGACGTCATCCTCCGCCGGCTCGCCACCTACATCGAAAAGGTAGTGCGCCTGCGCTCCCAGGTGAAGTCGGCGCTGATCTATCCCGCGACGGTGATCCTCATCGCCTGCGGCGTGGTCTACATCATCTTGCGCTGGGTGATCCCCGTCTTCGCCTCTCTGTTCACCGCCGCGGGCGGCGAGATGCCGGCTCTGACGCGCGTGGTGATCAACGCCTCGAACTTCGTGGGCCGCTACTCCTGGGCCCTCTTCCTGTTCCTCGGCTTCGCGATCGTCGCCTTCACCCAGTGGCGCAAGACCCACGCCGGCAGACGGGCGACCGACGCCGCCATGCTCAAGATCCCGGTCATCGGCATGCTGCTGCGCAAGGTGGCGGTGGCGCGTTTCTGCCGCACCCTCTCGACCTTGACCTCCTCCGGCGTGCCGATCCTCGACGGCCTCGAGATCACCGCCAAGACTGCCGGCAACGCCATCGTCGAGGACGCCGTGATGGCGGTCAGGAAGAGCGTGGAGGAAGGCAAGACGATCAGCGAGCCGCTGGGCGATACCAAGGTGTTTCCGCCCATGGTGGTGCAGATGATCAACGTCGGCGAGCAGACCGGCGCCCTCGATCAGATGCTGTCGAAGATCGCCGACTTCTACGAGGAAGAGGTCGACACCGCCGTGGCCGGCCTGATGAAGCTGATCGAGCCGCTGCTGATCGTGGTGCTCGGCGGCATCATCGGCGTCATCGTGACCTCGATGTATCTGCCGCTCTACAAGTTCCTGGAGAACATCGGCTAGAGCTCTCGGGCTCGATGGTCTCCCTCAGACGACAGCTTTCCTGGTACATCGGGCTTCGCCTGCTGGTCATCACCAGCATGGCGTTGCCCTACGTCTTCAGCCGGCTCTCGCTCGCCGGGGGCGGCAGCGTGCCGAATTTCTACGGCCGGCTGTTCGGGCTCACCTGCTTCGCCACCCTCGCCTACATCTTCCTCCTGCGCCTGCTCCGGGACCGGTTGGAGGTCCACGCCTACCTCCAGTTCGCCGGTGACCTCGTCCTCTCGACCAGCCTGATCTACCAGTTCGGCAGCAACAGCCCCTTCTCCCCCTTCTACGTCGTGGTGATCATCGTCGCCTCGATGATGCTGGGCCAGTCCGCGGCCCTGATCGTGGCGACCGGGGCCTCGCTGCTCTACTGCGGTCTGCAGCTGGCCCTGGGCTCCGGGTGGATGGTGAGCCCGGCGGCCGGGATCGAGACTGGGCTGACCGGGCGCCTGGTCTACAGCCTGTTCATCCACGTCATCGGCTTCTACTCCGTCGCCTTGCTGACCTCTCGGTTGACCCGCCGGGCCGAGGCCGCCGAAGAGGCCTTCGCCAGCCAGCGCGGGGACTTGGCGGACCTCAAGGTGGCCCACCGCGACATCATCGAGTCGGTGCCGAGCGGTCTCGCCACCACCGATCTCGAGGGCAACCTGACCACCTTGAACCGTGCCGGTGAGCTGATCCTGGGCATCGACGCCACCGTGCTGCTGGGGCGGCCGGTGACCGACAGCGGCCTCTTCTCCCAGGAACAGTGGGCCGAGCTGACCTCGCTCTCGGGCCGGGAGGGTCGCTATCGGTCGGAGAAGAGCATCGAGAGGGACGGGGCTCGCGTCGAGGTAGGCTTCTCGGTGTCCCGGCTGACCGACAGCGAGAACCGGGAGCGGGGCTTCATCTTGATCTTTCAGGACCTGACCCCCTGGCACAAGCTCGAAGAGGAGCTGCGGCTCAAGGACCGCATGGCGGCCGTCGGCGAGCTCGCCGCCGGCCTCGCCCACGAGATCGGCAACCCGCTCGCGGCGATCTCCGGCTCGGTGCAGATGCTCTCCCAGGCCGCCTCACGGGCCCCCGCCGAGCAGAAGCTGCTCGAGATCCTGCTCAAGGAGAGCCAGCGCCTGGACCGCACCATCAAAGGCTTCCTGCGCTTCGCCCGGCCCCGCGAGAGGGCCACGGTGCGCCTCGACGTGGCCGCCCTCCTGGCGGAGAACGTCGAGCTGCTGCGCAACAGCCCGGAGCTGGCCCCCGGGCACCGCATCGAGCTCCGTCTCCAGCCACCCTCGGCGATCCTGCTCGGTGACCCGGACCAGATCAGCCAGATCTTCTGGAACGTGGTGCGCAACGCCTTGAAGGCCATGCCCGGCGGCGGCCGCCTCACCATCGAGGGTCGGATGGGGGGGGCGTCGTATACGATGCGCTTCCGCGACGAAGGAAGGGGAATGAGCGAGGAGGAGCGATCCCGTCTCTTCCTGCCGTTCCAGTCCTCCTTCGCCTCCGGAACCGGAATCGGCATGGCCATCGTCTATCGCATCGTCCAGGAGCACGGCGGTCGGGTCACCGTCGACTCCTCTCCCGGCCGCGGCACGCTGATCGCGGTCGAGCTGCCCACGGCCCCGAGCCTGCCGGCGGGGGAGGCGGCCTGAGGTGGGCTCGCGGCTCCTGATCGTCGACGACGAGCGCAGCCTGCTCGACTTCCTCACCATCCTCCTGGCCGGCGAAGGTCACGAGATCGGTACCGCGGCGTCGATCACCGAGGCGCGCAAGGTGCTCGCCGCCGCCACCCCCGACCTCGTCCTCTGCGACATCATGATGCCGGACGGCAATGGCCTCGATCTGCTCAAGGAGATCAAGGAGCGCACGCCCAACACCTCGGTCGTGATGATGACCGCCTACACCTCCACCAAGGCGGCGATCGAGGCGATGAAGCTCGGCGCCTACGACTACATCTCGAAGCCCTTCGACAACGACGAGCTCAAGCTGGTCGTCGCGAAGGCCCTCGAGCGCACCGAGCTGCTGGACGAGAACGTTTACCTGAGGAAAGAGCTCGAGTCCAAGTACACCTTCGCCAACATCATCGGCAAGAGCCGCAAGATGCAGGAGGTCTTCGGCATCGTCGAGAGGGTGGCGCGCACGGCTTCGACGGTCCTGCTCTATGGCGAGAGCGGCACCGGCAAGGAGGTGATCGCCCGGGCGATCCACTTCGCCAGCCCCCGCGCCGGCAAGCGCTTCCTCTCGGTCAACTGCGGCGCCCTGCCCGAGAGCCTGCTCGAGAGCGAGCTCTTCGGTCACGAGCGTGGCTCCTTCACCGGCGCCATCCGCGACAAGAAGGGTCTGTTCCAGGAGGCCGACGGCGGCACGCTCTTCCTCGATGAGGTGGGCGAGATGACCCCGGCCATGCAGGTGAAGCTGCTGCGTGCCCTCCAGGAGAGGCGGGTTCGCCGGGTCGGAGGAACCCGGGAGGAAGAGATCGACGTGCGGATCATCGCCGCCACCAACCGCGACCTCGAGCAGCGCATCGCCAGCGGGGAGTTTCGCGAGGACCTCTACTACCGGATCAACGTCATTCCCATCGACCTGCCGCCGCTGCGCCAGCGGCGCGAGGACGTTCCCTACCTGGTCGACCATTTCATCCGCAAGTACTGCGCTGAGCTGCGCATCGAGCCGAAGACCATCTCCGTCGACGCCATGCGCCTGCTCGAGACCTACGACTGGCCGGGCAACGTCCGCGAGCTGGAAAACGTGATCGAACGCACGCTGGCCCTGGCGTCCGGCGAGACGATCACTGCCCGAGACCTGCCCAGCCACCTCGCCACCCGGCGGCGGGAGCGGGTGGAGATCACCGAGCTACCGGACGACGGGCTGGACCTCGAGGCCTTTCTGGAGGAGCTGAGAGGGCGGTTGATGGCCCAGGCCCTCGAGCGCTCGGGTGGGGTGCAGACTCAGGCGGCGGATCTGCTGCGGATGAGCTTCCGCTCGTTCCGCTACTACGCCAAGAAGGCGGGCCTGGCGGTCGGCCGCGGCCAGGAGGACGAGGAGGCATGAGCGAGCCACTGGAGCTCGTCGAGTGGCTGCTGGCCGAGCGCCTGCCCCACGGCGGCCGGGTCGACACCTACATCCACCCGACCGACGAGATGCTGGGATTCCTCACCGAGGCCCACGGCGGAGACCCCATGCGTGGGCGGGTGGCCTACTTCCTCTCGGCGCTGGCGATCTTCGACGCCTACCACCAGCTGGTCAGCTGGCGGTTCGGGGGTTGGGACCGGGTGGGCCGGCTGCTCGACTTCGCGAGTGGCTTTGGCCGGGTGACGCGGCTGCTCGTGCGGCACCTGCCGCCCGACCGGGTGTCGATCGCCGAGATCGTGCCCGAGGCCGTGCAGTTCCAGGGCGAGCGCTTCGGCGTCCACGCCCTGCCCTCGGCCCTGGACCCCGCTGGCTTCTCCTGCGGCGAGCGCTTCGACGTTCTCTTCGTGACCTCCCTCTTCACCCACCTGCCGGCCCCGAGCTTCCGCGCCTGGCTCGGCCGGCTCGCCTTCCTGCTCGCGCCGGGCGGGATGATGGTCTTCACCACCCACGACGCCTCGCTGCGCCGCACCGACGGTCCCTTCCCCGAGGAGGGGCTGCTATTCGAGACCGTGAGCGAGAGCCGGACCCTCGAGACCAGCGACTACGGCTCGACCTGGGTGACCGAGGACTTCGTGCGCCGCGCGGCGCGGGAGGTGGATCCGGAGCTGGCCTGCCATCGCATCCCGCGGGGGATCCTCCACCACCAGGACCTCTACGTGCTGCTCCGGCCGCCTCTCCCGGAGCTGGGCGAGCCCGCCTTCGTCGGAGATCCGGAGGGCATGGTGGAGCACGTATCCTTCGCCGATGCCGGTCAGCTGCGCCTCCGGGGCTGGGCCTTCGACCCGGGCTGGGGCGACGCCGTGACCAGCGTGCGGGTGCGGCTGGACCGCGAGACGATCGGTGAGTGCCGCGCCTTCGGCAGGCGGCGGGACGTGGCTCGGGCCCTCGGCGTGCCGATCAAGGAGTCGCTGGCCTGGGAGCTGCACTGCCCTGTGCCCCGGGACCGGCCCCGCTCCGAGCAGCGGCTGATGGTGACCCTGGGCACGGCGAGCGGGAGGGAACGGGTGCTCGAGCTGTCCAGCCTGGAGACGGCCTTGCTGGCGTCGGCCGAGCGGGAGCTGGTCGCCCTGCGCGAGGAGCTCGCGACCGTCAAGGCCAGCGCCGACCGCCAGATCCGCCGCCTCACCGCCCAGCTCGGCGCCATGGAAGCCAGCCGCTTCTGGCGCCTGCGCCGGGTGTGGTTCCGGATCAAGGCTCTGTTCGGGTTGGACTGACCGTACCAGACTCTTTATAGTCAGCCTGGTCAGACCAGAAGGGAAGGAGTCTCGATGACCCACTGGCAGCTTCAAGAAGCCAAGGCTCGTCTCAGCGAGGTAGTCCGCCGCGCCGTGGCCGAGGGGCCCCAGGCGATCACCGTTCACGGCCGGAGCGAGGCAGTGCTGCTTTCCACCGCTGAGTACGAACGCCTCGTGAGCCCCCGACCCTCGTTGCTGGAGCTGTTGCAGAGCTCCCCGTGGGTCGGGATCGAGCTCGACTTCGAGCGTGACCGCTCTCGCGTCCGAGAAGTCGAGCTTTGAGCTACCTCCTGGACACCAACGTGCTCTCCGAGCTGGCCCGATCCCGGCCAGATCCCCGCGTGGTGGCCTGGTTCCAGGAAGTTCCCGGCAGTGCCTTCTACGTGAGCGTCCTGACGCTGGGCGAGATCCGCAAAGGGGTCGAGGTGCTGCAGGACGAGAGTCGCCGAGAACGGCTCCGAGTGTGGCTCGAAGGGGACCTGATCGACTGGTTCGGCCCCCGCCTGCTGCCGGTTTCTGCCGCGGTCGCAGATCGTTGGGGCCGCCTGCTCGCCGAGGTAGGCCGCTCGGTGGCGGCGATCGACAGCCTGCTCGCTGCCACGGCCCTCCACCACCAACTGCGCGTGGTGACGCGCAACGTCAAGCACTTCCGATTTCCGGGGTTGCAGGTCATTGATCCCTGGGTCGGCGACTCCTGAAGCGAGCCAGTTCGAGGCTGGCACCAGGGATCCGGAGCCCCAGCGCCGCCAGGGCTGCCGCCGCGAGGGCCGCGAGGGTGAAGCCGAGGGCCGTCCCCACCGGGCGGTAGAGGAGGACGACGCGGTCCACGCCGGGGGGAATCCGTGCTCCCAGGAAGGCGCCGTTGACCACGACCTTCCCTAGCCCCCGGCCGTCTCCAGCCAGGGTCCGCCAGCTCTCGGGGTCGGGCAGCGAAGTCGCGAGCAGGCGATCGTGCTGGCGTGGAGCCCGGCCGGTGATCCGCACCTCGACCCTCGAGCGCCGGGCCCACCGGCCCGCGGCCTGCTCTCCCGGGAGAGCACCCACCGGGGCAGCGTCGTTGGGCATGCCCACCACCGCCACCCGCCGTGGATCGGCGAGCCCCTCCAGCCAGCTCGGGAAGGCGACGCGTTCGGGAAGGACGTCGATTCCCGAGGCCAGGAACCAGCGGGGCAGGGCATCGGGGTTGCGCCACAGGGTGTAGGGCCCCAAGCTGGCTTCTGGAATGGGCTCGAGACCCGCCGGCGGGGGCAGCGAGCCCGCCGAGACCACCACTCGGACGTTCAGGAAGTCGAGAAACGGCTGGCCCGGGCGGTCGAAGGGAGCGTAGTAGTCCTTCATGGTCGGGGCGAAGCCGAACGCCGCCCCCAGGACGTCGAGCTGTGCCTGCGGCGCCAGGGGGTTGTGGGGGCGTGGGTCGGCGATGCCGTAGGCCGGCAGCAGGTCCGGATAGACCAGCCGGTCCTGACCCACGGCGCGGAAGGGCCCACCCGGCTGGTCGGTCTCGCGGCGGACGGCCTCGATCAGGGGATTGGGTGGGTAGAAGAGCCGCGGCCGACCTTCGGGC
>JBIOYC010000305.1:0-14859 GCA_044869955.1 Thermoanaerobaculia bacterium
GCGATCTTTGTCGCCCAGAAGTGCAACCTCTGCCACGCGGTCTCATCGGTCGGCATCGCCGCCACTTCGAAGTCGGAGAAGACGGCCGGTCCCGACCTGTCCACGCTGGCCAAGCCGCACGATGCCGCCTTCGTCAAGGAATTCCTGCACAAGAAGGTCGACCTCAATGGCAAGAAGCATCTGAAGGAGTTCAAGGGAACCGACGAAGAACTTACAGCCCTGATCTCGTGGCTCGAGCAGCAACGCAAGAAGTAGTCAGGAGGGATCCTCATGCCTTACCTCGAGCTAGGTCTGGCGGCGGTGACGGCGGTCACCATCGCCTTGGTGGTGCTCACCGTCCAGCGGCCCGACTTGACCAGGGCACGCGGCGGCAAGGTGCTGGCCTTTCTCGCCTTCGGCGTCCTGACGGTGCTGACTTCTGGATTGGGCTTCTCAGCGCATATGGAGCATTCGAAGACGACCGAGTTTTGCCTCTCGTGCCATGTGATGAAGCCTTACGGACAGAGCCTGCGCGTGGACGATGCCAATTGGGTGCCGGCTCAGCACTTCCAGAACAACCGGGTCGAACGAGATCACGCCTGCTTCACCTGTCACACCAGCTACACGATGTTCGGGAACACCCAGGCGAAGCTGCGCGGCCTCAAGCATCTGTGGGTCTATTACCTGGGGACGATCCCCAACAAGATCGCGCTCTACGAGCCCTATCAGAACCGCGAGTGCTTGCACTGCCACGGCGGAGCGCGCTCGTTCGAAGAGAGCGACCTGCACAAGGAGATCCGGGCCGACCTGGGGTCGAACGCGACCTCCTGTCTGGAATGCCACGACACGATCCACAACGTAGCGAGTCTGCCCGAGCAGGCCCTGTGGCAGGAGAGCACTCCATGACCGACCCCAAGGAACGCTTCGTCCGCCGCCTGAAGGTGGCCGGTGCCCTGGTGAGCGCCGGCCTGGCCGTCGAGGTCGGCACCCTGTTCTGGTCCCACCCGACCTCCTTCTTGATCTTCCTGCTGGCGGCGGCCGTACTGGTGGCGCCGGGTGTGCTCGTCTATCTGGTGGCCATCACCAGCTCGAGCCTGTCCTCGCCACCGGGCCCGGAGACCACGACCTAACGGCTTGGGGGCGCCGGGGCGAGGATCGCCAGCACCAGCAGGCGACCGTCTGAATCGTTGCGGATACCGTGCGGCACCCCTTCCGGCGCGATCAGCATCCGGCCGGCCGCCATCGGCTCTTCGCGGCCGGACAGGAGGAAGGTGCCTCGACCCTCGAGCACCAGGTAGGCCTTGTCCTGTCCGGCGTGGTGGTGGAGAGGGTGGCTCTGGCCGGGCTCGAAGGCGTTCAAGCCCACCAGCAGCCGCGGCGAGGAGAACAGAGTCGCCTTGCCCATCCTGTCGGGCTGGTAGACGGCGGAGTCCCGGGGGTCGAAGCCGGCAGGATGCGTGAGCATGGAACCTCCTACCTGAAAGGGCAGCCGGAGGCCCGCGCCGCCTGTGCTAGATTGCGCCGCGCACAAGGAAATGGCCGTGCCGACGACCTGGGATCTTAGCCCGCCGCCGCCCTCGGACCTGGGCGATCATGACGTGCCACGCCTCGGCGATCACCTGGCGGGCCGGCGGATCGCCCTGATGGTCACCGGCGGTATCGCCGGGATGAAGGCGCCGCTGGTGGCTCGGGCCCTGCGGCGCCAGGGGGCGGAGGTGGTGGCCTTCGCTTCGGAGGAGGCCCTCCGCTACGTCACGCGCGAGGCCCTCGAGTGGTCGACCGTCCATCCCCTGGTCACCCGCCTGACCGCCGCGGCGGAGCACCTCTCCGACGACCGGCCCTTCGACGCCTACCTGGTCGCGCCCGCCACCTACAACTCGATCAACAAGCTCCGCCACGGCATCGCCGACGGCGTCGTCTCGGCGGCCCTGGCCTCGGCCCTCGGTCGCATGGAGCAGGGGCGGACCGCGGTCCTAGTGGCGCCGACCATGCACGGCAGCCTCCACACCTCGATCCTCACCGAGTCCCTCGTGGCCCTCTCGAACATGGGGGTGCACGTGGTGCCGCCCCGCGAGGACTACGGCAAGCACAACCTGCCGGCCGAGGAAGAGCTGGTCGCCGCGGTCTGCCGGGCGGTGTCGCGCTCGCCGCTCAAGGGGGTGCCGATCCTGGTCACGGGCGGGCCCACCCCGGTACCGATCGATTCGATCCGGCGCATCACCAACGTCTTTAAGGGCGAGTTGGGGGCGCGGATCGCGGAAGAGCTCTACCTGCGCGGGGCCGACGTCGAGCTGATCCTCGGCGAGGCGGCCTTCCAGCCACCGTCCTGGCTGCCTTGCCGGGTGGTGCGCTGCTACGACGACTACCGCGAGCTGGTCTCCGTCGCCCTGCGACAGCGCCGGCATCGGGCGGGGGTGTTCTCCGCGGCGGTGGCCGACTACCGGCCCACCCTGGTGCGCCCCGGGAAGACCCCCAGCGGGGGCGTCCTGCGCCAGCTCGAGATGGAGCCGGTCCCCAAGGTGATCGACGAGGTGCGAGCGGCCTTCCCCGAGCTCTACATGCTCACCTTCAAGTACCAGGAGGGGATCTCGCACGACGAGCTGATGGCGATCGGACGCGAGCGCCTGAGCGCCTACCCGGCGATCGTGGTCAACCGCGGCGAGGAGCGGGGTCCGAACGGGGAGCAGGTGGCGTACCTGATGGGGCGGCAGGGCGAGCCCACCCGCCTGGTCGGCAAGCTCGGCATCGCCAAGGGCATCGCCGAGCACCTCGAGCAGGTCCTGTCCGTTCGCTGAGGGAGGAGCTTCGATGTCCGCGAGCCGTGCCTTGGCGATCGGTGGAATCGCTTCCTTGCTGCTCTCCGGTTGTCTGGGAGTGCGTTCCGAGATGGTGGTCGCGAGACCTGCGAAAGCGCGCATCGCCCTCTTCAACGTCATGGAGCTGTCGGCCGGCAAGATCGACGAGCTCGACGCAGGGGGGGCGGGGAAGAACCCTCAGCTGCTGGCGGCCGCCCAGATCATCCAGCAGATCCGGCCGGACGTGTTGGTGCTGCAGGAGATCGACCTGCCCCAGGCCCCGGATGGCTCGATCCTCGGCGACGCTGCCGCCAACGCTCGGCGTTTCGCCGACCTCTACCTGGCTCGTGGCGCGGCGCCGCTCGCTTATCCCCACGCCTTCGCGGCTCCGACCAACACGGGCGTGCTGTCGGGGATCGACCTGAACGGCGACGGCTACGTCGCCACTCCCGCCGACCGGGGGGACCGGCGGCACGGCGACGACTGCTTCGGCTATGGCGCCTACCCTGGTCAGTACTCGATGGCGGTGCTCTCCCGCTTCCCGCTGGCGACCACGGAGCTGCGTTCCTTCCAGCGATTCCCCTGGCGGGACCTGCCGGGTCATCACCTGCCGGCCGAGCTCTACCCCGCCGCGACGCAGGAGCTCCTGCGCCTGTCCTCCAAGTCCCACTGGGACCTGCCGATCCAGATCGGCGAGGGGCGCCTCCACCTGCTGGTCAGCCACCCCACGCCGCCGGCCTTCGACGGTCCCGAGGACCGCAACGGCCGCCGCAACTTCGATGAGATCCGTCTTTGGCGCCTCTACCTGGACGGCGAGCCCTCGCTGGTCGACGATCAAGGCCGGCGCGGCGGCTACGGATCGGAGGATCCCTTCGTCGTCGTGGGCGACCTGAACGCCAGCCCCTACGCGGCCGACACCCTCTACGACGGCCGCACGGCTATCTCGCAGCTGCTCGAGCATCCGCGAGTACAGGACACCGGCTCGTTGTGCATCAGCCGCGGCGGCCTCGTCCACGGCGGCGCCCAGCCGGGACCGCCGGCCTACGCGGAGCAGAGCACGGCGGAGTTCCTGGGTGGGCGCAGGGTGGACTACGTGCTGCCCTCGAAGGAGTTGGGCGTGCTCGGCGGCGGGGTCCACTGGCCGGCCGAAGACGAGGATCCGGCGGGCCATGCCCGGGTGAACCTGGCGTCGGACCACCACCTGGTGTGGGTGGACCTGGCCCTGCCGCCGCAGCGTTAAACGCCGGTCAGCCGGACGGACCTTTGCGGCTCCGGCTCGGCCGTTTTTCCGCCCGGGCCGTCCAGGGATCCAGGGGCCAGGAGTGCTTGGGATAGCGCCCGGCCAGCTCCCTCCTGACCTCCGGATAGGTATTTCGCCAGAAGCTCGCCAGGTCCTGGGTCACCTGCTGCGGCCGACCGTTCGGCGCCAGCAGGTGCAGCAGCACCGCCACCCGCCCGCCAGCGATGCGGGGTGTTTCGGCCAGGCCGAAGAGTTCCTGGATGCGCGCCGCCAGCACCGGCGGCTTGTCCTCCTCGTACTCGACGCGCAGGCGGCTGCCGCTCGGTACGGTCAGGCGCTCCGGCGCCTCGCGGTCCAGGGCCTCGCGCTGCCGTGGCGAGAGCAGACCGGCGAGGATCTCCACCCAGGGCAGGCGCCGCAGCTCGTCCAGGGAGCGCTTGCCGGCTGCGAGGCCGGGGAGCAAGCTGGCGAGATCTCCGGCCCCGAAGGAGGGTAGGTCCAGCTCTGGTCGCCAGTCGGCGAGGAAGCGCACCCGTCGCAGGAAGGTGAAGAGGGGCTCCTCGGCCATCGGGATCGTCCGATCGAGGCGCGCCAGGGCCGCCGACACGAGAGCCTCGGCGGCCTGCTCCGAAGTGGCTGGCACCTCGCGCTCGGCGAGCACGAGGTCCTCGAGGAGCCGGCGCTCTCGGCCGACGACGCGCTCCCGGGTGGGGTCGAACTCGACGCCGATCTCCGTCCGGACCCCTTCGAGCCAGCTCTCCTCGATCAGCGAGGCCTGCCGCACTTGGGCCTCCGAGCGATCGCCCCGCCGGCCGGCGTCGAGGTCGAGGGCGACGAAGAGCTCGCCCTCGTGGAGGCCGCTCTCGGGGCCGAGCACCACGCCCCGGCCGCCCACCATCACGCCGCGGCGGCTGCCCGCCTCGCGGCGGCGGACTACGCGGTCCGGGTAAGCCACCAACAGGCTGCGCAGAAAGGGCTCTTCGTCCCCGGCCCTGTCGGCTCGTCTGCCCGTGGGCTGAACCCTCTCGATCAGCTGGCTGGCTACCGCCAGGACGCGCCGGGCACCGCCCGGGTGGAGGCGGCCCCAGGGGGTCTCGGCCGCCCGACCCGTGCGCTGGAAGCGCTCGAGGGCCTCGACGCGGTCGAGCAGGTCCGAGTGCGTGGCCAGTGCCCGCGAGGTGCCTCCCGAGGGCCTGCCCTGAGCCTGCCGAAGGGTGCCAGCCACTTCGGGAGAGCTCCTCTCGCGGGTGAAGGGGGTGCGTTCGGAGACCAGCGCGGCAGCCAGGGCGGAGCGCTCCAGGCAGCCCCTGGCCTCGCCCTCGAGGAGCAGACGGGCGATGCGCGGGTGCAGCGGCAGCCGCGCCATGCGCCGGCCGAGCTCGGTGACGCCCCGGCCGCGGGTGGCACCCAGCTGGGCGAGCAGCTCGAGGGCGAGGCCGAGGGAGGTGGGCTCCGGCGCCTCGAACCAGGGGAAGGCTTCGAGGTCGCTCTCCCCCCAGGCGAGGAGCTGGAGGGCCGCCCCGGCCAGGTCAACGCGGCGGATCTCGGGCGGTGTCGACGCTGGCATCGAGCTCTGCTCGGCCGCGGTCCAGAGGCGCAGGCACCAGCCGGGTCCCAGCCGGCCCGCACGCCCGGTCCGCTGGGTGGCTGACGCCTGAGCGATGCGCACCACTTCCAGGCGGTCCAGGCCGCAGCCGGGATCGAAGCGGGAGAGGCGAGCGAGGCCGCTGTCCACCACCGCCTCGACCCCTTCCACTGTCACCGAGGTCTCGGCCACGTTGGTGGCGAGGATCACCCTCCGCCGGGGCCCTCGAGTCAGGGCCCGATCCTGGTCCTCACTCGGCAGGTCGCCGTAGAGGGGCACGAGGTCGAGGCCCTGCGAGCGGGCGATGAGCTCCAGGGCCTCGGCGGCGTCGCGGATCTCGCGCACCCCGGGCAGGAACACCAGCACGTCGCCGCGGACCCGTTCGAGGGCCTGGGTCACGCCGCCGAGGACCCGTGCCGAGAGGGAGCGACAGTCCTGCCGGGGCAGGTAGGCGACCTCCACCGGGTGCTCGCGGCCCTCGCTCCCGAAATAGCTGGCACCCAGGAAGCTGACCAGGGGGGCGGGGTCGAGGGTGGCCGAGAGCACCGCGATGACCAGCTCCGGCCGCACCTCCCGCCGCACCTTGGCGGTCAGGGCGAGGGCGAGGTCGCTGGCCAGGTTGCGTTCGTGGAATTCGTCGAGGACGATCGCCTCGACCCCCTCGAGGAAGGGATCGGCCTGGAGGAAGTTGAGGGCGACGCCTTCGGTGACGACCAGGATGCGGGTATCCGCTCCGGCTCTGCGCTCGAAGCGCACCTGGTAGCCGACTTCGCGGCCGAGCTCCCAGCCCTGCTCGGCAGCGATGCGTCGGGCGGCTGCCCGCGCCGCCACCCGCCGCGGCTCGACCACCAGCACCCGACCCCCCACCTCGGCGAGCAGGGCCGGCGGGATGCGGGTGGTCTTGCCCGCCCCGGGAGCGGCCCGAACCACCAGGGCGCGGCGCTCCCGCGCGGCGGCCCGCAGGCCGGGCAAGATCTCGTCGATGGGGAGGGGAGGGAGAGGCGTGGTATCCCCAACGGGATTCGAACCCGTGTTATCGCCTTGAAAGGGCGGTGTCCTAGGCCTCTAGACGATGGGGACTTGAACCGCCCCGGGACCGGGGCGGCGGAGGCAAAGAGTAACACACCCCTCGGCCGGTCCCCTCAGCGCTCCCCGTACTGCAAGGTGACCTGGGTGTCGCTGCCGTCGCGGACGATGCCGACAGTGACGCTGCGGCCTCCCGAGCCGCTGCCGATCAGGGTCACTACCTGGCTGGTGCCGGAGGAGACGCTGTTCTTCTGGAGCTGGAAGCCGAGGCCCTCGAGCTCGCGCTCGTAGTAGGCCCTTACCTCGCCGACGCTGTCGGTGGTCTTGAGCTGGAAGACTCCGCCCCGGCTCTTGGCACCCCCTCCCGCGGCCATCATGCCGGTGCTGGTGGCTCCCGGATAGCGGGGCACCCAGGACGGTAGCTCGGAGAGGTCGGCGCTGCCGGCCTGGAAGACCGTCTTGCCCGAGGCGTCGGTAACCTCGACCTTGCCCTCCTGGCCGCTCCCCGTGGCGTCGATGGTGAACTTGCCCTCGCCGGTGTCCACCGACAGGCGCCCCTCGCGGATGGCCGAGCCGTCGAGGGTCACGGTCTGGCCGGTCTTGACGTTCTTGAACGTCACCTTGTCGGCCTCCTCGTCGACGCTGACCAGCTCCAGGTCCGGGTTGACGAAGGCGTAGGCCTTGGCGGCGGCCTGAAGCGGTTTGTCCGCGGCCTCCTTGGCGAAGCTCGTGAGCTTCTTGCCCACGAAGTAGGTGACGGTGGCGAAGCCGATGCCGCCGAGGACCACGAGGCCCAGGCAGCCGATCAGGATCCAGGCGACGACCGGCAGGCCCTTCTTGGCCGGCGGGGCAGGGGGCGGCGACGGCGGCGAAATCGGGGTTTCCATGCTCATTCCTCCTTGGTCGCGGCGGACGTTAGCACGCTCTCAACGCACCAGCTCGACCCCGCGAGCGGCGGAGGTGAGTCGGATCTGCTGGGGCAGAGGCCTGCCCCGAACCCAGACGATGCGCTGCCGGTCGAGCACTTCGCGGAGATCCTCGACCGCCTCACCCAGCCGGGCGAGGGTGGAAACGTCGACCACCTCGCCCCAGCGTGCCTGGTGCTCCTTGCTGCGATCGAAGGCCCAGACCACGAAGGGGACGCTGAGGGCCGAGAGATACCGCCGCGCCTCGGCCGGCGGCAGGACGCTGTGGTCCTCGGCCCGCCGGCCGAGCACCAGCACCACCGCCCGCCGCCGCGCCCGGCTCGAGGCGGAGAGCCCGGCCACCACGACCGCCTCGGCGAGCCGCTGGTCGGTCTCCGGCTTCCTGGCCAGGCGTACCCCCTGGAGCAGCCCGTAGACCCCGGCCTCGCGGGAGGAGAACTCGAGCGTCGAGGGAAAGAGGGCGAAGCGGTTGCTGCGGCTCTCCTGCCAGGAAGGGAAGGGCCAGATGAAGCGCAAGCCCTGGTCCTCGGCGAGGGGCAGGGCTGCGCGCAGGTGGCTGCGGTTCTCGTTGGCCCCGGTCCCGACGCGCAGGAGATCCGAGGTCTGGCGTTGGAGCCGGCTCAGCGAGCCCAGGGCATCCTCGTCCCGCACCACCACCGCCTCCGCGCTGCCCTTCTCGACCGCCACTACCTCGAGCGAGCGGCCGCCGGCGACCAGCCAGCCCTGGAGGCCGGCGACCTCCGGCAGCTCGGTGTCTCCCACCAGGCGCAGGGCGATCGAGGTCAGCTCCGAGCTGACCTGGTCCTCGAAGGCGCCTCCCCAGGCGAGCTCGGAAAGGGCGCTGACGGTCTCGGTGAAGGCGACCTCGACGCGCAGGAGGTGGATCTGCTCGAGGTCGTGACGGGGCAGGAGCAGGCGGCGGTCGGGCAGGGCCTCGAGGGGCTGGCCGTCGAAGGTGGCGCTGACGGCGAGGGGCTGGTCGCCGTAGACGCTCTCCCAGGAGAGCCGAGCACCGGTGGGGACGGCGTCAGGTCCTCGTTCGAGGACGACGGCGACCGCGGCGGGGGATCGGGGCAGGTTCACCCATTGGTGGCTGACCTCGAGCTTCGCGCCCTCGGTGTCGAAGGCCGTGACCGTCAGCTGCTGGGGCAGCAGAGCCGTGCCGAAGTCGACGGGGAGACGCCAGGGCTCACCCGAGAGGGCTCCCACGGGGTGGCCGTTGAGGCGGATCTCGACGCTCGACACCTCGGGGGCGACGGCCAGCTCGATGGTCTGAGGGCCGAGGACGAGCCCGAGGAAGAACGTCAGATAAGTGATCATGAGCCCACCGCCGGATTCTCCCGTTCCTCGCAGCAAGCTGCAAGCCAGCGGTGGGCTCGGGCCGGAAGGGACCGGCCTAGTCGCCGATGAGGACTCCGGCCTCGGGAGCCGCGGCACCGGTGCTGAGCCGCTGGGCCGTGGCACCCAGCTCGTCACCGACGAAGCCCTCGAAGGCGACCACGAAGCCGCCGGCGCCATTGCCGGCCACGGCGGTCTTGACCTGGGCGCCCACCGGACCCTGGCTGACCTCGACCTCGGCCGAGGAGGGCACGCCGTTGGCGTCGAGCTCGCGGGCGAAGATCCCGATGGGGAAGTTGACGTCGTAATCGACCCAGGTGACCAGGTAGCCGCCGCCGCGCACGGCGATGGCCGGGGCGACCTGGCCGTTGCCCCCGTGCTCGCCGGAGGACAGAGCCCGCTCGTTGCCGCGTGGCACCCCGGAGCCCGAGACCTGGCGGCCGAAGACCTTGGCGTCGTAGACGGTGTCACCCGCCCGGCCCTGCCAGACGACCTGGAAGGCGTTGCCGGCCGCGGCCACTGCCGCGCGCCGCTGGACGCTGGCGGTGGTCTGGTTGATCAGGACCTCGCCGGTGGCGGCGGCGCCGCCCGGCCGGAAGAGGCGGCCGACCACACCCGCTCCCGAGCCGTCCTCACCCTCCCAGACCACCAGCAGCCGCCCGGAGCCGTTGAAGGCCAGCGCGGGCCGGCCGGCGGTGGCGCCGTTCGCCTCGTTGACCCTCGCGACGGCGCCGGTGGGGGCGCCGGCGGCGTTCAGGCGGCGCAGGAAGACGCCGTCCTGGAGGCTCACTCCGTCCACACGGTCGTCGCTCTGCCAGGCCACGGCGAGGCCGCGGGAGGGATGGCTGGCGATGGCGGGGAAGGAGTGGAGGGCCTGAGTGGAGGTGCTGACGTTGACCCGGCTGCCGAGGGCGTTGCCGGCGGCGTCGTAGCTCTGGGCGACGATGCTGCGTGACAGCACCTCGCGCTCCTCGTGGAAGGGCGCGGCGCGCAGGAAGGAGCGCTCCTCGGCCCAGACGACGAGGAAGCCGCCGCTGGCCAGGGCCACCACGGCCGGCTCCGCGTTGTAGGTCACGGGACCGGCGCCGGGGATGCTCGCCAAGCGGACGTTGCCGGCGACGGCGACGTCGCCGCCGAGGGCCGCGCCGTCGGCCGCGAAGCGGCGGGCGAAGACCCCGAGCTGGTCGTTCTCCCAGGCCACCACGAAGGAGCCGTTGTTGAGATAGGCCGTGGCCGGGCGCTTGGAGCTGTGGGCCTCGTTGACGTTGGCCCGCAGGGAGGGGCCGATGAGACCGGGTTGGGCGATGAGAGGAAGGGCGACGAGGGCGAGGGCGAGGGAGAGACCGGTAGCACGACTGCTTCGCGTCATGGCTTTCTCCTCAGAGCAAGGATGAATCGTACAGGCAAGCGAAGGAACCGGGCCATGATATGGGATAACGGCATGGTTCGCAAGTCGCTCCGCCGATCCTCGGGCCTGGCTGACTGGTAAGATCGGCGCCCATGAACGAACAGAAGGCCGCGTCCCTGGGGCTGGTGCTCGCTCTGGCTTTGGTGGTTCCCGCCGCTGCCGCGCCGCCCAGCGGGGAGGGGGCCTGGATGGTGCGTGCCTGGTTCGGCGACGAGGCGATGATCCGCGACGTGGCCTCCTGGGCCGATCACGTGGGCGTCCACCGGGAGAAGGGATTCCTGCGCGTGGTGGTCGACGCCGAGCAGAGGGCACGCCTCGAGGCACTGGGCTTCTGGCTGGAGGTGGAGGAGGAGGCCACGGCGCGGCTCCAGCGCCCGCGGGTCGAAGACGCCCAGGGGGTCGAGACCATTCCGAGCTTCCCCTGTTACCGCACGGTGGAGGAGACCTTCGCCGCCGCCGAGACCCTCGTCGCCAACCATCCGACCCTCGCTACCTGGAGCGACATCGGCGACTCCTGGGACAAGTTCAACGGCGCCGGTCCCGGCTACGACATCCGGGTTCTGAGGCTCACCAACTCGGCCGTCCCCGGGCCCAAGCCGAAGCTGCTGGTCACCGGCGGCATCCACGCCCGTGAGTACACCACCGCCGAGCTGGCGACCCGCTTCGCCGAGCTGCTCGTGGCCAACCACGGCGTCGATCCGGAAGCCACCTGGCTGCTCGATCATCAGGAGGTGCACCTCGTCCTGCAATTGAACCCGGACGGCCGGAAGATGGCCGAGACCGGGCTGTCCTGGCGTAAGAACACCAACACCACCTGCGCCACCGTCAACAGTCGCGGGGTGGACCTCAACCGCAACTTCGACTTCGAGTGGGGCGGCTGGGGCGGCTCGAGCAGCAACGGCTGCAGCGAGACCTACCGCGGCGGCGCGCCGGCGTCGGAGCCCGAGGTCCAGGCACTCCAGGCCTACATGACCTCGATCTTCCCCGACCAGCGACCGGACGACCTGGTGACCCCGGCGCCGGCCGATGCCACGGGCCTCTACCTGGACCTGCACAGCTTCTCGCCGCGGGTGCTCTCGGCCTTCGGCTTCTCGCCCCCCAATTGCAGCGGCCCGGCGCCTCCCAACGGCACGGCCTTGCTCACCTTCGGACGCAAGTACGGCTACTTCCCGAGCTACGACGCCATGCTCGGCAGCCTCTCCTGCGTCGACGGCTCGACCAAGGACTTCGCCTACGGCCGGCTCGGCGTGGCCGGCTACACCATCGAGATGGGCACCGAGTTCTTCCAGGCCTGCCCCTACTTCGAGAACACCCTCGCGCCGGGCAACCTGCAAGCCCTGCTCTACTCGGTGAAGGCGGCCCGCGCCCCCTACCAACTGCCCGCCGGGCCGGACGCCCGTGGCCTGGTCTTCGCGCCCCCGGCAGTGCCGATCGGCGCTACGGCTACCCTCTCGGCCGTGCTCGACGACAGCCGCTACTCGGGGGCGGAGCCGAGTCAGAGCATCGCCGCGGGCGAGACCTACCTCACCATCCCGCCCTGGGGGGCCAGCGCCACGGCGATCCCCATGACGGCCTCCGACGGCGCCTTCGACGAGAACGTCGAGGGAGTCGAGGGCAGCGTCGACACTACCGGCCTCGCGGCGGGGCGCTACCTGGTCTACGTCCGCGGGCGGGACGCCGCTGCCAACTGGGGGCCGGTGAGCGCCGCCTTCCTCTACGTCATCGACCCGGCCACTGCCCCGGTGCTCGACGGCCAGGTGACCGACGTGACCACGGCTCTGCCCCTGGCGGCCACCGTCGAGCTCGGCCCCTTCCAGACCGCCTCGGACCCCGGGACCGGCCTCTACGACTTGCAGGTGCCGAGCGGCACCTACGACCTCACGGTCTCGGCGCCCGACTACGCCAGCGTGGTGATCCCCGGGATCACCCTCAGCGACCTCCAGACCCTGACCCAGGACGTCGCCCTGACCCCCTACACCGTGGCCTTCGACGACGACGTCGAGGGGGGCAACGCCGGCTGGACGGCGCAGGCTCCGTGGCTGATCACGGCCGAGGCCTCGGCCTCGCCGACCCACTCCTGGACCGACAGCCCGGGTGGCGCCTATGGCAACAACGTCAACACCGCGCTGACCTCGCCTCTTTTCGACCTCACCGGTCTCGCCGGCACGGTGCTCTCTTTCCGTCACACCTATGACCTCGAGGCCGGCTTCGACTTCGGCCGCGTCGAGGTCTCGGTCGACGGCGGCTCGACCTGGACCCAGGTCACCAGCTTCAGCCAGACCGACCAGACCACCTGGCAGCTGGTGGAGCTGTCCCTGCCGGCCCTCGACGGCCAGGGCAGCGCGCGCTTCCGTTTTCGGCTCACCTCGGACGGCTCGTTGGTGGAGGACGGCTGGCACGTCGACGACGTCGTGCTCAAAGCCGTGCTCCTGAACCCGCCCCAGCTGATCTTCGCGGACGGCTTCGAGACCGGCGACACCTCGGCCTGGGCCTCGACCGTTCCCTGAGACCATGCCCTGAAGACAGAGACTGACTCCTAGGAGATTGCGATGACCGTGGAGACCCATGCCTTTCAGGCTGAGACGCGCAAGCTGCTCGACCTGATGATCCATTCCTTGTACACGAACAAAGAGATCTTTCTGCGGGAGCTGATCTCGAACGCCTCCGACGCCCTGGACCGCCTACGTTTCGAGGCCTTGACCCGACCCGAGCTGCTCGAGGGCGTGGGCGAGCTCGAGATCCGCATCGAGGCGGACCCCGAAGCCCGGACGTTGACCCTCCAGGACAACGGCATCGGCATGGGCCGCCAGGAGGTCATCGACCACATCGGCACGATCGCCAAGTCGGGCAGCCAGGAGCTGATGCAGCGGATCCGGGAGTCGGCGACCGAGAAGGACGCCACCGAGCTGATCGGTCAGTTCGGCGTCGGCTTCTACTCGTCCTTCATGGTGGCCGACTACGTCACCCTGCTGACCCGCCGGGCGGGGGAGAGCGACGCCACCCTCTGGCGCTCCTCGGGAGACGGCACCTACAGCCTGGCCGAGGCCGACAAAGAGATGTCCGGCACCTCGATCACCCTGCGCTTGAAGGAGGTCGACAAAGACAACGGCATCGACGACTTCACCGACGAATGGGTGCTCTCCCGCATCGTCAAGCGCTACTCGGACTTCGTGGCCTACCCGATCAAGGTACGGGTGCGGCGAGAGAAGCCGCTGCTCGACGAGGAGGGCAAGGAGAAGGCCGGCGAGACCGAGACACTGCTCGAGGACAAGGTGATGAACTCGATGCGCCCGATCTGGACCCGGGCGCAGTCCGAGGTCTCGGAGACCGAGCTGCAACAGTTCTACAAGCACGTCTCCCACGACTGGAACGAGCCGCTCGAGTCGATGTGGTTCAAGGCCGAGGGGAGGGTGGAGTACCAGGCCCTGCTCTTCGTGCCCTCGAAGGCGCCCTACGACCTCTTCTACGTGGCCTCCCGCCCGGGGCTCCAGCTCTACGTCAAGAAGGTCATGATCATGGAGCACTGCGAGGAGCTGATGCCGCGCTACCTGCGCTTCATCCGGGGGGTGGTGGAGTCTCCCGACCTGCCCCTCAACATCTCCCGCGAGACCCTCCAGCAGGACCGCCACATCACCCAGATCCGGCGCTGGCTCACCCGCAAGGTGCTGGAGACCTTCCGCGAGCTGCAGACCGGCAAGCCGGAGAAGTACCTCGAGCTGTGGGGTGAGTTCGGCCGAGCGGTCAAGGAGGGGGTCGCCGAGGACTTCGACAACCGCGACCGCCTGCTCGAGCTGCTGCTCTTCCAGTCCTCGCACGACCCGGAGAAGCTGACCACCCTCTCGGAGTACACCGGTCGGCTGAAGGAGGACCAGAAGGAGATCTTCTATCTCTCCGGCGAGTCCCGCTCGCAGGTGGAGAGCTCACCGCACCTCGAAGCCTTCCGCGAGAAGGGCTACGAGGTGCTCTATCTGGTCGACACCGTCGACGAGCTGCTGATGCAATCCCTGACCGAATTCGAGGGCAAGCGCTTCAAGGACGTCGGCAAGGGCACCGTGGAGCTGGGCACCGCCGAAGAGAGGGAGCAGCGGCAGGAGGACCTCAAGGAGAAGTCCGAGCGTTATGGCACCCTGCTCGAGGCGATGCAGAAGAAGCTCGACACCTGGGTCAAGCAGGTGCGCCTGACCAACCGCCTCACCGCCTCGCCGGTCTGCCTGGTGGGCGCCGAGCACGACTACAGCCCCCAGCTCGAGCGGCTGTTGCAGAAGGGCAAGGGCGGCGGCCCGGCCCAGCGCCGGATCATGGAGCTCAACCCGAACCATCCGATCCTGGGCAAGCTGCACGAGCGCTTCGAGCAGGACCAGGAGGATCCGTTGATCGCCGACTACGCCGAGCTGCTCCTCGGCTACGGCCTCCTGGCCGAGGGCGCCGAGCTGCCCGATCCGGCCCGCTTCAACCGCCTCGTGGCCGACCTCATGGCACGGGCGGCCTGACCGACCTTCCCTCATCTCAGATCCCGGGCGGCCTACCCTGGCCGCCCGCCTTCCAATCCTTTTCGGTGTTTA
>JBIOYC010000306.1:0-5566 GCA_044869955.1 Thermoanaerobaculia bacterium
ATCGCTCCTCGCGCCCCCATCGCAGCCCGAAGATGCTCAGCGATGAAGACCACGGGCGGTGCTGCGAGGTGCGAAAGCGCACCGGCTGGGGACCGCGCCTGGTCGCCTCGGAGGTGGGCATCCCCCATGCGACCGTGCACCGGGCGCTGCGCCGGCGCGGCTGCTCGCGCCGACCGCGGGGGCCACGGGAGGCGGTGCTGCGCTACGAGTGGCCCTGTCCCGGCAACCTCCTGCACATCGACACCAAGCGCCATGCGCGCTTTGTCGAGCCCGGTCACGCGGTGACCGGCAAGCGCACCCATGGCTCCCGCGGCGCCGGCTGGGAGTTCGTCCACACGATCGTCGACGACTGCTCTCGCCTTGCCTACGCCGAGGTCCACGACGACGAGCGCGCGGCGACCGTCACCGCCTTCACCCGCCGGGCCCTGGACTGGTTCTTGGAGCGGGGGATCGTCGCCGAGCGATTGCTCTCAGACAACGCCTGGGCCTACGTGAAGAACAAGGACCTCGCCAAGCTCCTCGACCGTCGCCAGATCCTCCACAAGCGCACCAAGCCCTACTCGCCGCAGACCAACGGCAAGGTGGAGCGCTTGCAGCAGACGATGGACCGGGAGTGGGCCAGGGGGCTCAGCTACCGCTCGAGCGCCGACCGACGGGCGGCGCTGCAACACTGGCTCGACCACTACAACGAGAGCCGTCGACACTCAGCTCTCGGCAACCGCCCGCCCATGGCTCGCGTTCGGGAGGTCTTGGGGCACGACAGCTAGCCGGAGAGCCCGAGGTTTTCTAGTCGGTACTGCATTGCCTCGCGCGACACGCCAAAGCGCTTCGCCATCCGAAAGTCAGGAAGTTCCTGCTCATGGAGAGACTTGACGACGAACTCGGGCATTAAGCCTCAATCCACCGATCCCATCCGGCCCTGATTCGAGAATGACCTCCTGAAGGGGCATGAAGCGGCTGATTGGAGCAGCCGCGGCCCTCAATCAGGAGGTCACTCACATGGTGAAGGCATCGGCGGGGTCCGTGCGGCCCGACTCGGTGAGAGTCGAGTTCGACGATGAGCGGCTGATCGCCAACGCCGGGTTGGTCTTGGTCGCCACCCTGAGCAGGCGCCTGGGCATCGAGTCGCTGGTCGACAAGACGGTCCGCCTCGGGCAGCGGGCCGGCGCCGCCCGCCCCGGGCGCAAGGTGGCGACCCTGATCCACGCGATCGCCGCCGGCGCGGACTCGATCGACGACACGGACGTGCTGCGCGCCGGCGCCACCGAGGCCCTTCTCGGCCACAAGGCGATGGCGCCCTCCACCCTCGGCACCTTCCTGCGCGCCTTTACCTTCGGCCACGTGCGTCAGCTCGACCGGGTGCTCGCGGAGGCGATCAAACGCGCCTGGGCGATGGGAGCGGGTCCCGGCAGGGGACGCTTGGCGATCGACATCGACAGCTTCCTCGGCGAGGCCAACGGCGCCCTCAAGCAGGGCGCCTCCCGCGGCTACACCGGGGTGCGCGGCTACCACCCGCTGCTCGCCACCCGGGCGGGCAGCGGCGAGGTTCTGCACGTGCGGGCGCGCAAGGGAGCGGCGGCGTCGGGGCGCGGCGCCCTGCGCTTCTGCGAAGAGCTGATCGCCAGGGTGCGAAGGGCGGGGGCCGAAGGGGAGATCCTGATCCGAGCCGACTCCGGGTTTTACTCCGGCAAGGTGATCGCCTACCTGGAGAAGACGGGCTGCCTCTTCTCGATCGCCGTCACCCAGCACAGGCGCATGGCGGAGCGGATCGCCGAGATCCCCTCCTCGGCCTGGCAAGCGGTGCCCGACTACCCCGAGACGGGGATCTGCGAGCTCGCCGAGACCACCTACGGGGGTCGTCGATTGGTGGTCCGCCGCGTCCACCTGCACGCCCAGGAGGGCCAGGAGGAGCTCTTTGCCTATTGGCGCCACTTCGCCTTCCTCACCAATCGCACCGAGGACCTGCACACCGTCGACGCCGAGCACCGCGACCACGCCGAGGTCGAGCTTGCGATCCGAGACCTGAAGGACCAGGCGCTCGCCCACTTCCCCTCGGGCAGCTTCGCCGCCAACGCACCTGGACGGTGATCGCCTGCCTCGCCCACAACCTCTCGCGCTGGGTGGGGCAGCTGGGCCTCGAGGATGAGACCTGGCGCACGGCCCGGACGATCCGCCGCTGGCTGATCGCGCTGCCGGGCCGGCTGACCCGCACGGCAAGGCGCTTCACCCTGCACCTGCCCGCCCGCTGGCCCTGGCGGGACGCGTTCGTCGAGGCACTCGAGCGGATCAGGGCGCTGCCGGCCGCGGCCTGATCCTCCCCTCACCTGCTTCAGCCACCGACTGGCCTCCTGGCTGTCTCGGCCTGCCCGCCTCTCGGTCGCCCGGCCGCGGCGCATGGCCTGAAGCGGCTCGCCGCCGCTCGACACACCTTCGAGCCGGCGGTTCGCGCCGTTCACATGGTCGCCGGCGGCGATTCGCCGATCGGTGAGGGTGAATCGGTGGATTGAGGCTAAGAGGTTGGCGGCAAAGCTGTTCGCAAATCTCTCGTCCTCGACAGACCCGGTTGAAGAGCGGGGATCGCGATAGTCCACGTATTCGTATTTTTTGGGTTCGTCAACTCGCCGAACGAAGTGGCCGAGCTCGTGGGCGCAAGTGAATCGTTTTCGATTCTTGCTGTCTCGCGCGTTGAGAAGGATCGACGGGTCAGAGCCTTCCTTCTTGACCAGCGCCCCTGAGACGTCCTCGTTCAGAAAAACGTCGAGAACCTCGATTCCAAGAGTTTTCGCGATCCGCACCGGATCGACGGGAAGTGCTCCATCCCAGCATTCGTCCAGCAATCCCGCCGCGGCAGTCGCAGCTTTTGGATGATCAGCCACGGCTTCGAGTGTAGAGGGCAAGGTGGTCAATTCCGACACCAATTGTCGTCGCCGCTCCAATAATCACCCACCTGGGCCGGTCGAAATCTCACCCACCTGAGGCATAGGGGTTTCGTCCGGCAACGCTTCGACCCTCGCCAGGTCAGCCAGACCGAGGCGAGGAGAGGGAGATGGTGGGCGTGGAGCAGTGGGCGCAGATCAGGCAGATGCACAAGGTCGCGGGCCTCTCGATCCGCGAGATCGCCCGCCGCACCGGCCGCGACCGCAACACGGTGCGCGCCGCCCTGCGCTCTGAGCGCCCGCCGCGCTATTGCCGAGCGCCGAAGCCCTCCAAGCTCGATCCCTTCAAGGAGCAGATCCACCTGCTGCTGAAGGACGACGCCGCCCTGCCCGGCAAGCGGATCCGCGAGGAGATCGAAGAGGACGGCTACGGCGGCTCGAAGACGATCCTCGACGACTACCTGCGCGAGGTCCGCCCTCGCTTTCAGCCGCCCCGCACCTACCAGCGCACCTCCTACCGCCCTGGGGAAATCTGCCAGTTCGACGTCTGGCAGCCCAAGCGGGAGATCCCCGTCGGCCACGGCCAGACCCGCCAGGGCTACGTCGTCACCTGCGCTCTGGGCTGGTCGCGGGCTGCCGCCTCGACCCTCGTCTTCTCCAAGCAGGGCCACGACCTGCGCTTCGGCATCGCCCGCTGCCTTGCCTTCCTCGGCGCCTTGCCGAAGACGATCGTCTGGGACCGCGAGGGCGCCCTGCACGCCGGCGGCGGCAGACCCACCGAGGAGTTCGCCGCCTTCTGTGGTGAGCTGCCGGTCGGCTGGCACTTCTGCGCGCCCCGCGACCCCCAGGCCAAGGGGATCATCGAGCGCCACCAGGGCTTCATGGAGACCAACTTCGAGCCCGGCCGCGCCTTCGCCTCCCCCGAGCACTTCCAGGCCGAGCTCGACGGCTGGGAGGAGCGCGTCGCAGGGCGGCTGCTGAGGACGATCCGCGCGAAGCCGGCCGAGCGATTGATCCTCGAGCGCGAGCGGATGCGCCTGCTGCCCGAGGCGATGCCCGATACCGACCTTCGCTTCGTGATGAGGGTCCCGGCTCAGCCCTACCTGCGCTGGGACACCAACGACTACTCCCTCGATCCGCGCCTGGCCGGGCGCCGCGTCGAGGCGAGGATCGGCCAGCGCCAGATCGGCGCCGTGGCGCTCGACAGCGGCGAGGTGGTCGCCAGCCACCGGCGCTCCTTCGCCAAGGGCCTGACCTTCACCGATCCCGCCCACCAGGCGCTGCTCGACCGCCTGCGCGGAGAGCGCCGGCAAGGGCCCCAGGTCGAGGTCGAGCTGCGCTCCCTGGCCCGCTACGACGCCCTGATCCCGGCATGAGCAAGACGTCGGAGCTCGCCCACCTCTTCCGCGCCCTGAAGGCGCCGGCAGCCGCCAGGGCGGTGCCGAACCTGGCCGAGCGCGCTCGCGAGGAGAGTTGGTCGCACGAGCGCTTCCTGGAGGCGGTGCTCTCGACCGAGGTCGCCTCGCGGGAGTCCCACGGCGGCGAGAGCCGGATCAAGGCCGCCCGCTTCCCGGCGCGCAAGACCCTGGAGGAGTTCGACTTCACCTTCCAGCGCTCCGTCAAGAAGCAGGTGGTCGAGCACCTCGGCCAGCTCGACTTCCTGCACGGCAAAGAGAACGTCGTGCTGCTCGGGCCGCCGGGCACCGGCAAGACCCACCTGGCGATCGCGCTGGGCATCCGCGCCTGCCTGGCCGGCCAGCGAGTGGCTTTCGCCACCGCCACCGAGTGGGTGGCGCGGCTGGGCGAGGCCAAGCGCCAGGGGGAGCTGGAGGCCGAGCTGCGCCGGCTCTCCTTCGTGCCCCTGCTCGTCGTCGACGAGGTCGGCTACATCCCCTTCGACCCCGAGGCGGCCAACCTGATGTTCAGCCTGGTCTCGGCCCGATACGAGCGCGTCTCGCTGATCGTCACCTCCAACAAGCCGTTCTCGGCCTGGGGGGAGATCTTCGGCGACGAAGTGGTCGCCGCGGCGATGATCGACCGGCTGGTCCACCACGCCGAGATCCTCGGGCTGAAAGGCGACAGCTACCGGCTCCGCGACAAGGACCTGGGCTCCCCACCACCCAGGGACTGAGCGCTCCCGCCTGCTCCGCCTCGCCCTACGGGCTCAGCTCCGCAGGCGGGACATCCGCCCCAGGGCCGTGGTCCACTTTTCAACCGCCGCCGGGGTGGGTGAATTTTCAACCGGCGCAAGTGGGTGAGTTTTCAACCGGCCTTGACACCGCGGCCGGTCGAGATCACCACGGCTTCCCCGACCCGAACGGCTGGGATCGAGGAGGCGATCGGCTTCGCCTCTCCCAGCCCCTCAGCCCACAGATGCAGTGGAGGAACTACCTGGAGGCAGCGTCCCTCGGGGACCGCACGTCCTCGACCTCTTCGAGGGCCGAGCTTTATCGAAGCGCCCACGCCTGCCCTGCCCGCTCCCTCGAAGGCGGCACCGTGAACCCGCCGAGGACCGACACCGCCGCCAAGCCGACGACGAACGGCGCCGCTCAGCTACTCACCGCCGAGCAACTGGCCGAGCGCTGGCAGGTCCCGGTCAGCCACGTCTATCGCCTGGCCCGTGCCGACCGCCTGCCGGTCGTGAGGCTGGGCCGGTACCGGCGCTTCCGGGTGACCGACATCGAACAGTT
>JBIOYC010000307.1:0-8109 GCA_044869955.1 Thermoanaerobaculia bacterium
CCCGCGGTGGTTGGTGAGAGGGCAGGAACGGGCAGGATGGATTCCCGCTTGCGCGGGAATGACGAGCAGGAGCGGAGTAGCAGTGCCCGAAGGTTCTGTTCAAGCGATCAGAAGCGTGCCCGCTACCAACTCATCCTGGTCCGAGTCCCCTCTCCCGTCGTCATTCCCGCGCAAGCTGGAATCCATCCCGTCTCGACCGGACCGGACCCGCTGCCGGCTACCAAAGAGCCTTTCCCGGTCGTCATTCCCGCGCAAGCGGGAATCCATCCCCTTCCGATCTCGGCGGCTACTCAACCGGCTCCTGCTCGCCACCGAGTAGCTGAGGGTACAGATCCTGCCACGACGGATTGTCGCGCTCGATCAGCTCGATCTTCCACTGGCGCTGCCACTTCTTCAGCTGCTTCTCCCGCTGAATCGCTTCGATCATCTCCGCATGGACCTCGAAGTACACGAGGATGCGCACTCCGTATCGCTTGGCAAAGCCCTCAACGAGGCCGTTGCGGTGCTGCCAGATCCGCTGCACGGGATTGCTCGTGACACCGATGTATAGGGTGCCCTTCGGGGCACTCGCCAGGATGTAGACGGTGGGGATCTTGGTCACGCTGAGGGGAGGGGATGGATTCCTGCTTTCGCGGGTATGACGACGGGAAGGCGCCCGGGTTTGTCAGCACAAGGCGGACGTTCGCTCACGGAGCCTCGCGAAAAGCCGCTCGCGGACTTCCTCCCACGGGACTGTGGCGGCCTCGCCGGCGTCGAGTGCCACGACGCGGGCTGCGACCTCTCGCCGCCAGGCATCCTCGACAGCCGGATCCAGTTGAGATCCCGCTCTGGAAGGTGGGGACACGGTGCCGGGCCGTTTACAGCTGCTCAAAGCGTGCGCCCTTCTGTTCAAGTAGCTGTAACAAGTTCTCTTCGCCTACGAGGTGCATGATGCCGACGCTCACGAGCGTCTGGGAGGGTGACCTCCTGTAACCATTGACTTTCGGTAGCCAGTTTCGGTTGTGCTGAGTGAGAAGCACTTTGGTGAGACTGGGGTAGGGCCCGAAGTCCTTTTCTCGAATCGACTTGAGTCTGACTAGGTCACCTCCTATGTACGCTTCCAGCAAAGCCCGGAAGGTTGCCTTTCGGCTCTCCGGTTCGTGCAGGAACTGCCGGAGAAACTCGATGCCCGCGAGCCGGTTTTGGTTCAACCGCCTGGGGATGTAGTCGATGTCTTCCAACTCGTCAACGTGCTTCCCGCTGGCCAGGCTGAGCGCGAGGTAGTGCGCTTCGATTCCGAGGTCGGAGCGCGCTCCTACCTCCTGTATCCTCAGCAATGAAAGATCGACCACCACCGCCCATGGTCTGAGGCCCTGTCGCGATTCGAAGTCCGCACCCAGCTCCAACACGGCCGCGCGGGTGCGCTCCCAGAGCTCTCGGTCCAAGGCCTCGCGTAGGGTCATGCCCCCGGGTAGCGATCCCAGGTTGAGGTCCTTCTCCCTGTCTGGGCGGGCCTCCAGCACAATGCGTTCGGACTGCTCGAACGCCTCGGTCATCTGCGATGGCAGAGGATGGGCGGAGCCGGGAAGGGCGTGCATCGTACCCAGCACGTGCAGACGTGAATTGCGATCTCGCCAGAGGGACGTGGGCATCGAGCCCTATTCTAATCGGGCTACTCGCAGGCGTGTCGGTGGCGCGATGAGTACTTGTCCAGGGGCTCCCCTCCTGTCATTCCCGCGAAAGCGGGAATCCAGGGCGGGGGGAGGCGCCCGGATGGATCCCCGCTTTCGCGGGGATGACGGCCTGGAGACTCCCTGATGCCCGGGGCTACTTGCGAGCCCCTCGGTTGCGCTGGCAGGAGCATCTTCTCCTCGGGTTCCAGCAAGTTCGGGAAGTGGTCAACCTCTGACGATCCCGCCCCCTGCTAAACTCCCCGCCACCGTGCCCGAGGGACCCAGATGAAGCCGCCGCCGTTCGACTACGTGGCGCCGGAGAGCGTCGAGGGCGTGCTCGCCGCCTTGGCGGCTCATGGGGCCGAGGCGAAGCTGTTGGCCGGCGGGCAGAGCCTGGTGCCTCTCCTGAACTTCCGGCTGGCCCGGCCCGGGGTGCTGGTGGACCTGAACCGCGTGGCGGCGCTGGACTTCCTGCGCGAGACCGCGGCCGGAGGGCTCTCCTTCGGTGCCCTGTGCCGGCTGCGGCGGCTCGAGCGCGATTCCCTGATCGCCCGCCGGGCGCCGCTGCTGACCGAGGCGGCGCCCTTCATCGCCCACCCGCAGATCCGGAATCGCAGCACCGTGGGTGGCAGCCTGGCCCATGCCGACCCGGCCGCCGAGCTGCCGGCCCTGGCCGTGGCCCTGCGCGCCCGGGTGCGACTGGTCTCGCGCGGAGGGGAGCGCTGGCTCGACGCCCAGGACTTCTTCGTTGGCCTGCTGACCACCGCCCTCGAGCCCGAGGAGCTGCTGGCCGAGGTGGAGGTCCCACCCCTGGCCCCCGGCACCGGCTGGAGCTTCCTGGAGGTCGCCCGCCGGCACGGCGACTACGCCCAGGCCGGGGTGGCCGCTCTGGTGCGGCTGGATGCCGACGGCGTCTGCCGGGAGGCGCGCTGGGTCTACCTCTCGGCCGGCGAAGGCCCCGTCGAGGCCCGCCAGGCGGCGGAGATGCTGGTGGGGGAGAGGTGGACCCCGGAGCGGGTTGCGGCCGCGGCAGCCCATGCCGCTCAGCGGGAGATCGAGCCGACCACGGACATCCACGCCACCGCCGCCTTCAAGCATCACCTGGCCGGGGTGCTCACCCGGCGGGCGCTCGAGAAGGCGGCCGAGCGCTCGCGACAGGCCCTGGCGGAGGTGCGGCCGTGACGCGCTCGATCACCGTGGAGGTCAACGGCGCGCGCCACGAGCGCGAGGTGGAGCCCCGCCTCTTGCTCTCCGACTTCCTGCGCCACGAGCTGGGCCTGACCGGCACCCACGTAGGTTGCGAGCACGGCGTGTGCGGGGCCTGTACGGTGCTGCTCGAGGGCGAGGCGGTGCGCTCCTGCCTGCTGCTCGCCGTCCAGGCCGACGGCCGCAGCTTGCGCACGGTCGAGAGCCTGGCGCCGGACCTGGAGCATCTCCACCCCTTGCAGGAGGCCTTCCGGGAAGCCCACGCTCTGCAATGCGGCTTTTGCACCCCGGGGATCCTCATGACCCTCTTGCCCTTCCTGGCCGAGAACCCGGACCCCAGCGAGGAGGAGATCCGCCACGCCCTCTCGGGCAACCTCTGCCGCTGCACCGGCTACCAGAACATCGTCGAGGCGGTGAAGCTCGCCGCGGCGACATTGAAACCAGGGCCATGAGCGGCGCGGTGCCCGCCTCGTTGCCGGCGCTGGCCGAGGCCCTGGCCTCGGGGGCCCTCGACCTCTTCGCCTACCTCGGAGAGCTGGAATCCCGCTTCGCCGCCCGCGAGGGGGAGATCCACGCCTTCGTGCCCGAGCCGGGGCGTTTCGACCGCCTGCGCCGCGAGGCCGAGACCCTGCTCCAGCACCTCCCCGACCCGGCCCATCGCCCGCCCCTCTTCGGTGTTCCCGTCGGGGTGAAGGACATCTTCCACGTCCAGGGCTTCGCCACCCGCGCCGGCAGCGCCCTGCCGCCCGACGCCCTCGCCGGGCAGGAGGCGGCGGCAGTGTCCCGTCTCAAGGCCGCCGGCGCGCTGATCCTGGGCAAGACGGTCACCACCGAGTTCGCCAGCTTCGCCCCCGGCCCAACCCGCAACCCCGCCAACGTGGCCCACACGCCGGGTGGCTCCTCGAGCGGCTCCGCGGCGGCGGTGGCGGCGGGCTTCGCCCCGCTGACCGTGGGCTCGCAGACGATCGGCTCGGTGGCGCGACCGGCCTCTTTCTGCGGTGTCGTGGGCACCAAGCCAACCTACGACCGCGTCTCCCGCGCCGGGGTGATCCCGGTGTCCACCTTCCTCGACCACGTCGGCTGGTTCACCGTAGACGTCGCCGGGGCGCACCTGGTGGCGAGCTTGCTCTGCCACGACTGGCGGGGGGAGGTGCCACACCGGCCGCCGGTGGCGGGCGTCCCGGAGGGCCCCTACCTCGAGCGAGCCACCGCCGAGGGCCTCGACCTCTTCCAGGCGGCCTGCGAGCAGCTGAAGGCAGCCGGCCTCGAGATCAAGCCGGTACCCCTGTTCGCCGACTTCGACGAGATCGAGGCCCGGCACCGCCGCCTCTTCGACGGCGAAATGGCGCGCACCCACGAGGCCTGGTTCCGCCGCTACGAAAACCTGTACCGGCCGAAGACAGTCGAGATCCTGATGCGCGGCCGCCGCGTGCGCGACGAGCAGCTGGCGGCCGACCGCGCCGGCCGTGCGGCCGTGCGGGCCGAGCTGGAGGCCGCCATGGCCCAGCACGAGGTGGATCTCTGGCTCTCGCCCTCCGCGACCGGCACGGCGCCGCTGGGCATCGACGCCACCGGGGACCCGATCATGAACCTGCCTTGGACCCAGGCCGGCGTGCCCACCGTCACCGTCCCGGCGGGGCGGGGGGCCAACGACCTGCCCTTTGGGCTCCAGATCGCGGGTCGTGCCGGCGAGGACGAGGCCCTGCTGGCCTGGGCGCGGCCGATCGAGAGGGAGCTGGCCGGTTGAGCGTCGTTCGCTGGCAGCTGCGCCCCGGGATCTACGCCGACTCGATCGTCCTGCTCAAGGTGCAGAAGGGGATCGCCGAGCGGCCGGGAGTCGAGGAGGCCGGGGTGGTGATGGGCACGGAGGCCAACCTCACCCTGCTCGCTGCCCAGGGCCTGGCCCCGGAGGGCCTGGCCGAGGCCGCGTCGGACGACCTGGTGGTGGTGGTGCGGGCGGAGAGCGAACCGGCCGCCACCGCGGCCCTGGCCGCCCTCGACGAGCTGCTCGGCGAGCGCCGCGGCGGGGGAGGCGAAGAGGAGGATTACCGCCCGAAGAGCCTGGCGACCGGTCTCGCCACCCTGCCCTCCGCGCGCTGGGTGCTGGTTTCGGTACCGGGACGCCACGCCGCGCGGGTGGCCCGGGAGGCCCTGGACCACGGGCGGCACGTGTTCCTGTTCAGCGACAACGTGAGCCTGGCCGAGGAGGTGGCCCTGAAGCGCCAGGCCGCGGCGCGGGGCCTGCTGGTGGCCGGGCCGGACTGCGGCACGGCGATCGTGGCCGGCACCGGGCTCGGCTTCGCCAATCGGGTGCGCCGGGGAGCCGTGGGGCTGGTGGCGGCCTCCGGCACCGGTCTCCAGGCAGTGACCAGCCGGCTCCATGCCCGAGGCGCCGGGGTCTCTCATGCCCTGGGGACAGGGGGGCGGGACCTGCGTGAGGAGGTGGGGGGCATCACCACCCTCCAGGCCCTCGACCTGTTGGCCCGGGACGAAGGGACGCGGGTGATCGTCCTCATCGCCAAGCCTCCGGCCCCGGCCGTGGCGGCGCGGGTGCTGGCCGCGGCCCGCGCCACCGGCAAGCCCACGGTGGTGGCCTTCCTGGGCCACGCTCCGCCGGCCCGGCGGCTCGGGACGCTGACCTTCGCCCTCAACCTCTCCGAGGCTGCGGACCTGGCGGCAGAAGCCCTCTCCGAGGTGCCAGGCACTTCGGAGTCGAAGGCGGGGATGGATTCCCGCTTGCGCGGGAATGACGGAGGGGAGGCTGATTCTCCCGGTCGTCATCCCCGCGAAAGCGGGGATCCATCTGGCAGTGGCAGCCGTTCCGAGGTGCCAGGCACTTCGGGGAAGGGCCATCTCCGCGCCCTGTTCGCCGGCGGCACCCTGGCGTACGAAGCGATCCTGGGCCTCGTACCCTGGCTGGGCACGGTGGCCTCGAACCTTGAAACGGAGGCTAGTTGGCCTCTCGCCGACCTCGGCCGGAGCGAGGGCCACACCGTGCTCGACCTCGGCGAGGACGCCTTCACCGTCGGCCGGCCTCACCCGGCCATGGACTCCACCCTGCGCCTGGCGCGCTTCCGCCAGGAGGCGGCGGACCCCGAAGCTGGGCTGATCCTGCTCGACTTCGTGCTCGGTGACGCCGCCCAGGCCGACCCGGCCGCGGAGTGGGCCTCGGCGATCGCTCGGGCCCGCGCCGAGCGGCCGGAGCTGGAAGTGGTGGCGCTGGTGATCGGCACCGAGGAGGACCCCCAGGACGCCACCGCGCAGGCTGTGGTCCTGGAAGGGGCCGGCGCCCGCGTCTTCACCGACTCGGCGGCGGCCGTGGTCTGGGTGGGGGAGCGGCTCGCTCCGACGTGGCACTCTCCCTTCCCGCCGGTCGATGCCGGTGCCCTGGGGGCGCCTCTGGCCGCCGTGAGCGTCGGGCTGGAGCTGTTCGCGGCCAGCCTGGTCGATCAGGGAGCGCAGGCCATGCAGGTCGAATGGCGGCCACCGGCCAGCGGCAACGAACGACTCTTGGCGATCCTCGATCGCCTGCGGAGGTAGGGAACGTGGCGTTCTTGAAGGCGGACCTCGATCGAGCCAACGCGACCGCCCTCGAGCGGCTGACCTCGGCGCGGCCGATGCTCACGGGCGTGGCCCGGGCCGCGGAGGTGATCCCCGCCCTGGCCGGGCGCCGCCTGCTCCACGCCGGTCCGCCGATCGCCTGGAGCGCCGCTTCCGGTCCCCTGCGCGGAGCCCTGGTGGGGGCGGTGCTCTACGAGGGCTGGGCTCGGGACGAGGCGGCCGCCGAGGCGATGCTGGCCGCGGGTGAGGTGAGCTTCGAGCCCTGCCACCACCACGGCTGCGTGGGGCCGATGGCCGGAGTCACCTCGCCCTCGATGGCCCTCTACCGGGTGGAGAACACCACCCACGGCAACGTCGCCTGGTCCAACTTCAACGAGGGCTACGGCAAGGTGCTGCGCTACGGCGCCTACGCCCCAGAGGTGCTGGCCCGGCTGCGCTGGATCAACGAGGGGGTGGCACCTCTGGTGGGGGCGGCGATCGCGGCCGGCGATCCCCTCGACTTGCGCGCCCTGGTAGCTGAGGCCCTGCACATGGGGGACGAGGGCCACAACCGCAACAAGGCGGGCTCCCTGCTGTTCACGAAGTGGCTGGCACCTCGGGTCGTAAGTGTCTCGGACGACAGGGCTTCCACCGCAGAGGTGCTGCGTTTCCTGGGCGACAACGCGCTGTCGGTGCTGAACCCGGTGATGGCCGCCTGCAAGGCCATGGCGGACGCCGCCCACGGCATCGAAGGGTCCACCCTGGTGACCGCCATGGCGAGGAACGGTACGGAGTTCGGCATCCGGGTGAGCGGGCTTGGGGGGCGCTGGTTCACTGCCCCGTCGAGCACGCCGGACGGGCTCTACTTCTCGGGCTTCTCGGCTGTCGACGCCAACCCGGACATCGGCGACTCGACGATCACCGAGACGGCCGGCATCGGCGCTTTCGCCATGGCTGCGGCGCCGGCCATCGTCACCTTCATCTCGGGCAAGCCCCGCGACGCCCGCGACGCCACCCTCGAGATGTACGAGATCACCCTCGGCGAGCACCCCCATTTCACGATTCCTGCTCTGGACTTCCGGGGCACGCCGGTGGGAATCGACGTCACCAAGGTAGTGGAGCTCGGCATCACGCCCAGGGTCAACACCGGCATCGCCCACAAGAACGCCGGCGTCGGCCAGATCGGCGCCGGCCTGGTCCGGCCGTCGATCAAGGTATTCGAGGAGGCCCTGGTGGCGTTTGCGGAGCGGTATGGGGTGTAGGTTGGAGCTGCGTCTGACGACGTATTACACTGTCGGTCATGACAACTCTGACCATCCGTACCGGAGATGAGCTTCGTGAGGCTCTGGAACAACGCGCAGATCTCCTGGGCGTCACGCTCTCCGAGGTGGTGCGACAGATCCTCAGCGATGCCGTCCTCGAGCGGCCGATGGCTGAGCGGATCGCTCATCTGAAGGGCACGCTCTCGCTCCCCGAGGCGCCCTCCGACGAGTGGCGCCGAACGCTGCGCGAGCGGAACTGGCGCTCGTGAGGACCTACCTGCTCGACACCGGCCCCCTCGTCGCTTACCTCGACCGCACGGACCGAGCCCATGTCGAGGTGGTCAAGGGGCTGGAGAGGTGCGAAGGGCAACTTTGCACGACCAGCGCCGTGGTGACCGAGGCGATGTATTTTGTGACCGAGGTCCGAGAGGGGCCGACACTTCTGCTGG
>JBIOYC010000308.1:0-63420 GCA_044869955.1 Thermoanaerobaculia bacterium
GGGGCCACCACATGTTCGTTTCCGGCCAGTCGGTCTACACCTCGGTGGTGTTCTCGGTGCTGACCATGCTGGTCGCCGTTCCCTCGGCGATCAAGGTCTTCAACTGGTCGACCACGATGTACGAGGGCTCGGTCTCCTACGAGACGCCGATGCTCTACGCCCTGGGCTTCCTCGGCCTGTTCACCATCGGTGGCCTGACCGGCGTGATGCTGGCCACGCTGGGCTTCGACATCCACGTCCACGACACCTACTTCGTGGTCGCCCACTTCCACTATGTGATGGTGGGCGGCACGGTGATGGCGTATCTCGGCGGTCTGCACTATTGGTGGCCGAAGATGTTCGGCCGCATGTACCCGGCGTTCTGGTCGAAGATCTCGGCGTTGCTGGTCTTCGTCGGCTTCAACCTGACCTTCTTCCCCCAGTTCATCGTCGGCTACCTCGGTATGCCGCGCCGCTACTGGCAGTACCCGGACGAGTTCCAGGTGTGGAACGTGCTGTCCACGGCGGGAGCGTCGGTGCTGGGCGTCGGCTTCCTCCTACCCTCGATCTACCTGCTCTGGTCGCTCAAGGCCGGCAAGGTCGCGGGTCCGAATCCCTGGGGAGCGATCGGTCTCGAGTGGTCGATCCCGTCGCCGCCGCCGACCGAGAACTTCGAAACCATTCCCGTCGTCGAGGGCGGTCCCTACGACTACGCCGCCGGCGAGAAGATCTTCGTGCTCAAGGGCAAGGAGGCTCACGTTGTCTGACGTCGCCCATCCCGGCCTCGCCCACCACTTCGAGAGCTACGAGCAGCAGCGCCAGTCTGCTTCGCTCGGAATGTGGGTGTTCCTGGCCCAGGAGATCATGTTCTTCGGCGGGATGTTCCTCGCCTACATGGTCTACCGGTCCCGCTACCCGTTGGCCTTCATCGCCGGCAGCCATCACCTGGACATCACGCTCGGCGCTTTCAACACCGCGGTGCTGATCGGCAGCAGCCTGACCATGGCACTTGGCGTGCGGGCGGCTCAGCTCGGCCGGCGCAAAGCAGTCGTGCTGTTCCTGATCCTGACTCTGGTCCTGGGCTCGATCTTCCTGGTGGTCAAATACTTCGAGTACAGCGAGAAGTGGGACCACCATCTGATCCCCGGCAAGCACTTCCACTTCGAAGGCGAAGGCAAGTTCGCGGAGATGCCCCAGGGGCCGATGCAGATCTTCTTCTCGCTCTACTTCGCGATGACCGGCTTCCACGCCCTACACATGATCGTGGGTGTGATCCTGATCCTCTACATGCTGCGGCCGGCGTGGCAGGGCAAGTACACGCCCGAGAACCACAACTACGTCGAGGGTTTCGGGCTCTACTGGCACTTCGTCGACATCGTCTGGATCTTCCTGTTCCCCTTGCTGTACTTGATCGGCCGCCACTGAGGAGCGCGTGATGTCGGTGCACGTCTCGTCCGTCAAGACCTACATCCTGATCTTCTCCGCCCTGATGGTGCTCACCGCGATCACGGTGGGAGCGGCCTTGTTCGATCTCGGCGCCCTCAACAACGTCGTGATGCTCACCATCGCGGTCACCAAGGCGACGCTGGTGGTGCTCTTCTTCATGCACGTGGCCCACGCCACCAAGTTGATCAAGCTGGTGGTGGTGAGCAGCATGTTCTGGCTGCTGCTGTTGTTCGTCTTCACCATGTCCGACTACATGACGCGCGGCTGGCTGGGAGTCGCCGGCAAGTAAGTTGCGGGTCAACGGCAGCCTCCTCGACCTCCTCCTCGAGGTACAGATCCTCGATCGTGTGCCGCGTATCGGCTATCCGATGCGCGGCGTCGCCGACGCCGAAAGCGTCACCGAGCATTCCTGGCACGTCGTCTTCCTGGTCTGGGCGATCGGTCCGCGGATCAGCGGCCTCGACGTCGGCCGGGCCATTCAGATCGCCCTCGTCCACGACCTCGCGGAGCTGCGCATCGGCGACCTGCCCCAGGTCGCTTCGCGCTACTTCCCGCCGGGGGCCAAGAAGGCTGCCGAGTCGGCGGCACTGGATGAGATCCTCGCCCCGCTGCCGGAGGCGAGCCGGGCTCTCTTCGCCGAGTATCTGGCCGGGGAGTCGCAGGAGGCTCGCCTGGTCAAGGCCTGCGACAAGCTGCAGCTGATGCTCAAGGTGGCGATGTACGAGCGGGGTGGGGCGGGGGGCCTGAAGGAGTTCTGGGGCAACCCGGCGAACTTCACCGACGGCGGCTTCGCCGAGATCCGCGAGCTGTTCGAGGAGCTGCGGCGGTGGCGTGAAAGCGACCCGGGAAGAGGGTTCCCGGGATGAACGCGGGGAGCCGTTCGATCTGGAAGTGCGTCGCCCTCGCGGCCTGGACCGGCCTGGGGCTGATCGGCTGTAGCGAGGGCGCCGAGGCCGACAAGGCCCGCGCCTACAACCTCTACCAGCGCAATTGCGCTGTCTGCCACGGTGGAGACGCCAAAGGGATGCGCGGGCTGGGCAAGAGCCTGATCGACAACCCCTTCGTCAAGGACCGCGGCGAAGCCGAGCTGGTGGGCTTCCTCAAGACCGGCCGCGACGCTTCCCACCCCCTGAACGAGACCGGCGTCAACATGCCGCCCCGCGGCGGCAATCCCTCCCTGACCGACGAGGACCTCGCGGCGATCTCACGGCATCTGAAGGGGTTGGCGGGGAATCGCTGAAGCGGGCGCCGGCTCAGCGCTCGCCTTCGTCCTCTGCGTCCTCGCCGCCGCTCGGCGGCTTGAGACCTCTCTTCTCCAGCAGCCGCTCGATGCGCTGGCGGCGCCTCTTGCCGAGCAGGCGGTGGGCGGTGTCCGAGACGTCGCGCAGGACTTCGCGCAGGTCGTCCGGGCCGCTCCAGTGGCGGCGGGCGTGCGGCTCGAGCTCGCCGCCGAAGACTTGCGACAGCAGGGCCGTGGCCAGCACCAGGTCGTCGAGGAAGCCCGCGGCGCCGAGCAGGCCCTCGGGGAAGAGGTCCAGGGGGAGGAGGAAGTAGGCCAGCACCGAGCCGATCAGCGCCCGGGTGCCCCTCGGCACCTCCTTGTCCAGGGCGAGCCGAACCAGGAGGAGGAAGATGTCCGGCACCAACAGGAGGACGCGCATGGCGTCGGCACCCAGGCGATGACCCTTCTTCTCGAAGGAGCTGAGCACCCGCTTGCGCAGCCGATCGTAGGCGCCGAGCAGGTGCTCCTCTCGCTCGGGCACGGGCAAGGCCTCGAGGCGAGCGAGCTCCGGATCGTGGGGGCGGGGCTCCGCCGGATCCTGATTCATTCCAAGCATCTTAGCAGTGTCGACCCTGCGGGGCCGACAAGAAGTCCGGCCAAGACGGGTGCGATAGAGTCAGGCGGCTGAGTCGGCCGCAGATGCCCCCGCCGGCCGCCGATCCGAGAAGAGCACCATGAGCCGCGCCGCCGATTCGGCCCTGGAAACGGGCCGTCCATCCGTTGCCAGCGACCTCGCCGAGCTGACCAAGTCGCGGATCACCATCCTGGTGGTGGTGACCGCCGCGGCGGGGTACCTCCTGGCGAGTGGGGACAGGAGCCTGTGGCAGGCTCATTTCGCCTGGACTCTGCTGGGCACCGGCCTCCTGGCTGCCGGCGCTTCCGCCTTGAACCAGGTGATCGAGCGGGACCTCGACGCCCTGATGAAGCGCACGATGCACCGCCCTCTGCCGGCGGGCCGCCTGGATCCGGACCTCGCCCTGGGAGTGGGAGTCGCCCTGGTGGTCGCGGGGCTCGCGGTGCTGGCGCAGACGACCAACCTGCTGACCGCCGCGCTGGGCGCCGCCACCGTGCTCGGCTACCTCTTTCTCTACACCCCCCTGAAACGCAAGACCTCGCTGGCCACCGTGGTGGGGGCGGTGCCGGGGGCGATCCCGCCGATGATGGGCTGGGCGGCCGTGCGGGACGACGTGGCCCTGGGCGCCTGGGCCCTCTTCGGCATCCTGTTCTGCTGGCAGCTGCCGCACTTCCTCGCCATCGCCTGGATGTATCGCGAGGACTACGCTCGTGGCGGCTTTCCGATGCTGCCGGTGATCGATCGTGAAGGCCGTGAGACCTCTCGCCAGACTGTGCTCTGGAGTGGCGCCCTCCTGCCCGTCTCCTTGCTACCCACCGTGCTCGGCCTCGCCGGCAGGGTCTACTTCGTAGGGGCCCTGCTCCTCGGGCTGGCCTTCTTCGTGATCGCCTGTGCCTTCGCCATGACTCGCAGCCACCTCGCCGCCCGCCGTCTGCTCCTGACCTCGGTCGCCTACTTGCCGGCCCTGCTGGCGGTGCTGGCGGTCGACCGTCTCGTGGATTGAGGTCTTGCCCTTGAGCTCCCCTGCACGCTCCCCGCACCTCCGACGCCTCTTGTGGCTGGGGCTCCTGGTGAGCCTGGCGGGGGTGATCCTGCTGGCCGTCGTTCGCCGATTCGAGGATGACGGCCGCCGGCTGCCCAATTACGGCACCCTGCCCGGCTTCCTCCTCACCAACCGCGACGGCCGCGAGGTGAGCTCGGCGAGCCTCGAAGGCAAGCCCTGGGTGGCGAGCTTCATCTTCACGCGCTGCCCGGGCCCCTGTCCGAAGATGACGGCGAAGATGGCCAAGCTCGGCGAGCAGTTGCCCCCCGGCTTCACGCGGGTCAGCTTCTCGGTCGATCCCGAGCACGACACGCCCGCCGTGCTCACCGCCTACGCCGAGCGCTATCAGGCTCCACCTTCCTGGCTCTTCTTGACCGGCGGCCGGGAGGCGATCTACGAGCTGGCGAACCTCGGCTTCAAGCTGCTCGCGGCACCCGCCGAGGATGCTGCCTCACCAGAAGGGCCCATCCTCCACTCCACCCGCTTCGTGCTGGTCGATGGTGAGGGCCGAATCCGGGGCTACTACGACGCCTTCGACCCGGTCGAGGAGAACCGCCTGGTGGCCGATGCGGCGGCACTCGCGAGGTGAGCATGGACGTTCGTGACTTGCCGGCCGTCAACGCCTTCCTGAACTCCCTGTCCGCGCTCTGCCTGGTGGCCGGCTACCTGTTGATCCGCGCTGGCCGTCGAGACGCTCACAAGGTGGCCATGATCGCTGCCCTGGCCTGCTCCACGCTCTTCCTCGCCTGCTACCTGGTCTATCACTACCAGGTCGGCTCGGTCCGCTTCCAGGGCACGGGCACCCTGCGCACCGTCTACCTCACCATCCTCGCCACGCACACCGTGCTGGCCGCCGCGGTGCCGGTCCTCGCCGCCATCGTGGTCACCCACGCCGTGCGCCGTCGCTTCGACCGCCACAAGCGCATCGCCCGCTGGGCGCTGCCGATCTGGCTCTACGTGTCGGTCACCGGCGTGGTCGTCTACTGGATGCTCTACCAGCTCTAAGCTCGGTGTTCCCGCCCACGAGGCGGCGTCTCAGCTGCCCGGACCAAGATTCGGTCACCGAAATTCCAGTACTTCCATAGTTGGCGCCGCTCGTGATGTGAAGAACCATTGTCACGGATCGGGCTCCAGGGGTACTTCTTCCCTATTGAGCGCTCGTCAACGCAAGTTGGAGTGGAGGTATCCCTTTCGATGCCCGTGCTGGCTGTCGCTAGCTATAAGGGAGGCGTGGGCAAGACCACGGTGGCCCTCAATCTGGCCTTCGCCCTCGCCCAGCGCGGGTCGCGAGTGCTGCTCGTCGACGCCGATCCCCAGGGGGGCATCGGCAACTCGGTGCAGGGCACCGCGGCGCGAGCCAGCGCGGGGATGACCGGCTGCCTCGAAGGGCGCTCCACGGTCGCCGACGCGACCTTGCGCACCAGCCTGGAGCGCCTGGGGATCCTGCCCTTCGCGGGCCGGGACCCGGGAGCCGATCCGGCCGCCGGTGCCACCCTGTTGGAGGACCGCGGTGCCCTCCAGCGTGTGCTCGAGGAGGCGCGCCGGCTGGCGGACGTGGTGGTGGTCGACACCGCCTCGGGCCTCCACGGGCCCACCCGCTCGGTCGTCGAGCAGGCAGAGGCGCTCCTGGTGCCGCTCCAGGCCGAGCCCCTCTCCCTCCGGGCCACCACCCACCTGCTGACCTCGGTTGCGGCCCTGCGCAGCGCCGGGGCGAAGGTGGAGATCATCGGCTTCGTGCTCACCATGCTGTCGTCGAAGAGCGACGTCTCCCTGGCCGTGGCCCAGGAGACCTGGGGCACCCTGCCGTCCGAGCTGGTCCTGATGAGCTTCGTGCCTCGGGACCCCGCCTTCCTCCAGGCCAGCGCCCACGGCGTGCCCCTGGGCCTGCTGTCTCGGCGCCCGCCGGCGGTGGCGGGAGTCTTCGATCAGATCGCCGCCGAGCTGGAGCCCCGCCTCGGCCTGGTGAAGGAAGAGACCATCGATGAACCGATCCCTCTCCTGGTGTGAGCCCGCCACCCTGCAGCAAGCCCTGTTGGCCGCGGGTCTGGCGGCGAGAACGGAGGGGCCTGCCTGGGCCAAGCCTCGAGCGACCTCCTCCTGGTGGCAGGCGCCGGCAGCGAGGCCGGTGGTCCCTCCTGGCCTGCAGGTCGAGGCGGAGCCGGCGGTGCGCTTCCGGCCCTTCGAGACCGCCGATTCGGCCCTTCGCGGCCGGCTGGAGGCCCTGTTCGGCTGGATCGTCGAGCAGACCGGCTGCCGCCGGCTCTTCATCGTCGACGCCGAGGGTCTGGTGGTCGTCGACAAGAACGCCGACCCGACCCTGGTGGCGATCTCCTCCGCCTTCGTCACCCTGATGGAGAGGATCCATGGCAGCCTCGACACCCCCACACGGACCTCGATCGCCATCGAGGTCGACTCCACTCACTACCTGCATCTGTTAGAGGCGGAGACGCCGCTCGGCCGTTACACCCTCGGCCTGGTCATCCCCCTGCCCTTGAGGCGGGAGCTGACCGAGGCCTTCCGCAAAGGCCTGACCCTCGCGATGAGCGCCGACGACGAAGCGTAGGAGTCGGTACCCGGAAACCAGAGACGCGGAGGCCCCGATGGCACTACCCAACTACGACCTGCGAGACAAGGCCCAAAACCGTGACTTCCTCGGCTACGTCCAGGGCCTGCCTCTGCAGACTGTCCTGCAGATGATCGAGATCGAGAAGCGGTCTTGCGTTCTCTACGTCTACACCGAGACCCAGGAGGGACGGCTGGCCTTCGAGCAAGGCCGGGTCGTCGAAGCGGAGGCCGGATCGCTCTCGGGCGAGGCAGCGGCTTACGAGATCGTGGGATGGCCGAGCACGGACGTCGAGCTGCGCGCACTCGAGGGTGCGCCCGGCCAGCGGCTCGACCTGAAAGTCAGTGGCATCTTGCTCGATCGACTTTGCCGAGACGACGAGACCCGGCTGCCGGAGCCCGAACCGGTGCTCAAGCTGGTCGAGCTCGTGCCGTCGGATCTGCCCGGAGAGGGAAAGGAGGAGCTTGAAGTGAATTCGCTTCAGAAGGTTCTCGAGAGTTTCCGCGACGAGGTCCCGGAGTTCGTCTCGACCGACATCGTCAACATCGACAGCGGCCTGTCGATCGGGGGTGGCTCGGTCGATCCAGAGTTCGACGCCTCGATCGCCGCGGCCTCGTACGCGGAGGTCGTCAAGGCGAATCGGCGGGCCCTCGACCTCCTGGGCATGGGCGCCGACGCCACGGAAGACATCCTGATCTCGACCGAGAGGGTGTACGTGCTGATCCGTCCCATGGGCCACGAGTACTACCACGTGCTGGCGGTGTCCCGGAAAGGGAACCTCGGCCTCGCGCGCGCGATCATGAAGAAGTATGGCCCCAGGCTCTTGTCGGCCATCGGCGAGCTCGCCTGATCGCATCGGACCGCTCGCGGTGAGCGGCGGACCTGACCACGGTTTCGGGGAGGAGGCTCACCCGTGCACGGCTTCATCATCTCGGAGATCAAGAAGTACGTCGAGACCAAGCTCGGCCGCGAAGCCTGGCCCACTCTGCTGGAACAGGCCGGGCTGGGCAAGAAGGAGTACGAGAACTTCCTCATGTACCCCGACGAGGAAGTCGTCACCATGGTCGTCACGGCGTCGCAGATCACCGGTCTCGAGGTGTCGGTCATCCTCGAAGACTTCGGTCTGTTCATCGGCGGCGACCTGATCCGCATCTACAAGCCGCTGCTCAATCCCTCCTGGCGTACCGTCGAGTTTCTCGCCAATGTCGAGGACACCATCCACCACGTGGTGCGCACTCGCAACCGTCAGGCCAAGCCGCCGGCCCTGGTCTGCTCCCGCACGGGTTCCAACGAGGTCACGGTGGTCTACCGTTCACCACGCCGGATGTGCGCGCTGGCCAAGGGCATCATCCGCGGTGTGGCCGGGCACTACGGCGAGACCGTGGAGATCCGCGAAGCGACCTGCATGACCCAGGGGGACCCGACCTGTCAGATCAAGGTCCAGGTGAGCTGAGCAGGTCCGCCTCGGGGCTCAGAAGTAGTAGACCGACCAGACGTGGAAGGCCACCAGGGCCAGCAGCAGGCTGACGAACACCGTGTGAGCCAGCAGCCAGGTGGCGCGGAAGGGACGGCGGTGGTTCCGGCTCCCGTCGAGCCTCTCGCCGCGATCCTGCCGGCGTCCGGCGTGACGCAGCTTGAGGGCCTCGCCCAGCTTGCCCCCCACCCCCACCAGCACCGTGCCCACCAGGCTGGTCAGCAGCAAGCCGTTCAAGTTCGAGCCCCAACGACCCCCGGTGTGGACGACGATCAGCGGCAGGAGGCCAGCGCCGACGAGGATGTGGAGGACGCGCCAGCGCGCACGGTCTCCCGGCACGTGGACCTTGTTGCGCTTGACCAGAGCGTAGCCGACCTCGAGCAAGATCAGGCCCAGTGCTACGAAGCCCGTGACCTGCCGGAAGAAGTGGCTGCGGGTCCAGCGCGCGAGCTGGGCGAGGAGGCTTTCGCCGCCGTTGAGCAGCGCCTGCAGCATCGGCAGCATGGCCAGGACCGTCACTCCCAGCACGACGATCATGGGCAGCACCCGGAACTCCCAGCGCAGCCTCGGCTTGACCTTGATGGTTGCGGTGCTCATGGTCGGCCTCCCTCACGAAAGCGGCAAGGTGATCACGACCCCACCGATCACGTCCCCGACCTTGAAGTCCTTGCGCGGGCTCTCGGCGTGGTCGTTGTGGCAGCCGACACAGGCCGGAGAGACGGCGACGTCGGCGTAGACGGCCATGAAATAGCGCTTGCCGTTGAATTCCTGGATGGTCCGAAAGGGTTTGGTGCGGTCGGAAATGACGGACGAGATGCCCTGCTTCTCGAAGTCGGTCTTCGGCAGGTTGGCTTTGTTGATCGCCCAGGGGCTGATCAGGGCGTAGCGCAGGCCCACCCCCTTTTCTGAGACCAACTGGGAGCCCATGCGCAGCATCTGGGCGGGCAGCGGCAGGGCCTTGTCCGCTTCGAAATGCTCGCTGGCCTTGATCACTCCCTCCTTGTTCTGCAGCCGCTGGACCACGCGGTCGGCGTAGACCGCGCGATCCGCCTCGATGACGGCGTGGATGTAGTCGGCGACCAGCTCGGGTGGAATGCCCGCGGGCGGAGCCGCGGCGGCGTCGCCGCAGTGGTCGAGCAGCAGCGAGACGGCAACGGCGGCGAGGGCCGCCCGGGTGGTGGCGCGCAGCGTGAAAGTCCTCATGTCTATCCTCCCCCGCGGCTCCGCGCCGCCAGGTCTTTGATGAAACGGATGGAGGCCGCCCGTTCCCGCGGCCGGCCGGCGTAGCCGCGCCTGCCGAGATCGCGGTCCAGGAGGCTCGAGAGAGCCAGGTCGAGACCGTGGCAGCGCAGGCAGACCATGCCGGCCATGCGGTCGACCGGCTCCAAAGTGAACGTGTTGTTGTGGTTGACGACCACGCGCGGTCCCCTGCCTTCGTCGATGGTCACCCGCGGCAGATGACAGGTGGCGCAGGTCACCTCGCCGGCTCCCGTGGGGCCCGGCCCGGAGCCGACCGTGCGGCCATGGGGAGAGGCCGTGAAGAGCCGGCTGTGCTCGTCGTCGTGGCAGGCCAGGCAGGCCTCGACGGCCGCCCGCCGGGTGTCCACGCTGTGCGGGTCGTGGCAGGTGCCGCAGGCCATCGCAGCCGGGCGGTCCTTGCGGTCCTTCTTCATGGGCAGCCGCGCGTCGTCCGGCCCGAGGGCCGCCAGCTCCGCCTTGGCTCGTACGCCGTGCTTGCCGGCCCGCCAGGTCTCGTGCTCGAAGCCGTGGCAGTCCGCGCACTTGCCGAAGCCGGGGGAGCTGACGAAAGCAGCGCCCTCGCCGTGGCAGTCGCCGCAGCTCACCCCCGCCTCGCGGTGGCGGCTGGCGAGCCACGCTCGCTCGATGGCCGGGTCGCCCCGTCCGGGGGGGGCGTCCGCCGTGGCCGCCGGGCCGGCCGTGGGCTGCCGGAACGGGGGTAGCCCGTTGCGATCGACGAGGTCCGGCTTGTCGGCCTCCCGGGTGAGGAAGGCGGTGTTCAGCGTCCGATTGTCGTGGTAGTTGTGGCAACCCGCATCGCCGCAGGAGCTGGCGGGCAGGCCCTTGTGGCTGGCTCTCTTCTCGGGCACGTCGTCGTGGCAGGGGAAGCAGAAGGAGGCATCGACCGTGACCCCGCGGGCCGCCACGTGATGCTCGGCGTGGCAGGTGATGCAGCGGGAGGCGTCCAGGCGGGCGAGGTCCTCGGCCCAGCGGGGGTCCTCGAAGACCCGGATGGAGTGGGTGTCCTGGGCGAGCTCGGCGCGGTGGCAACCGGCACAGGACTCGTTCTTGATCGCCTCGAATCCGCCGTGGCACGAGGAGCAAGCACCCTCGATCAGATGGTGACCGTCGGAGGTCCTGCCCGGGACGAAGATCGCGCGGTTGCCCGAGGCGAAGAGGATCCCGAGCACCGCGGCGACCACTGCACCCGGCACCACGGGTCTCAAGAGCAGGCGCCACAGCGCCCCGGAGCCGCCTCCACCTCTCATCCCTGGCTCTACCCCCATCGGATAAAACTCAGATGTCGACCTACAACACGAATAGACAAGTGGTGCATTCCGGATTTCTCGACGTTGGAGCAATTTACCACAGGAATACCCACGGTGCATCCGGAGCGACGCCAGAACTGCCGTTGGTGGAGATCCTTCGGCCTCCGAATGCTCGTCCCGCCGGGCTTTCGATCGTCTGGTACCCTTCTCGTCGAACACAACCCTCGCCATGAGCCAACCCCGAGATCCTGGTTCGCCCTCTCGTCCTCCGGCCGATGGGGGAGCGCCGGAGAGCGGTGGAGCGGGTCGCCTGGATCGGCGCGGTGATCTCGCCTGGATCTACCTCGATGAGCCGGGCCGGCGGGTGAACACCCTCTCGTCGCGCCTGCTGGCCGCCTTCGAGGAGTGGCTGGGCGATCTCGAGGGGCAGCCCCCCGCGGGGCTGGTGGTGACCTCAGCGAAGCCGGACACCTTCGTCGCCGGGGCGGACCTCGAGGAGCTCGCCGGCCTCACGGACCGCACGGCGGTCCTGGCCCTGCTTCGCCAGGGCCACGGCTTGCTGTCGCGGCTCGAGAGGCTGCCCTGCCCGACCGTGGCGGCGATCCACGGTGCCTGCCTGGGGGGCGGCCTGGAGTTGGCTCTGGCCTGCCGTTTCCGGGTGGCCACGAGCGCGACCGTGACCCGTCTCGGCCTGCCCGAGGTCGAGCTCGGCCTGATCCCGGGCATGGGCGGCACCCAACGTCTACCGCGGCGAATCGGAGTGCCGAGCGCCCTCGAGCTACTGCTCACCGGCCGGCGTCTCGACGCCCGGAGCGCGCTGAGGCGCGGCCTGGTGGACGAGGTCTGCGATCCCCCCGATCTGGCCCTCGCGGCCGAGCGGTTGGCGCGGCGGCGAGGGTGCCCCCGCCCGAGCCTCGCCGCCCGAGCCGCCAACCGGGTGGCCCGATGGCCCGGGCTTCGGGGCGCGATCTTCGGTCCGGCGAGGAAGCAGGTCCTGGCGCGGACCCACGGGCACTACCCGGCCCCCTTGAAAGCCCTGGAAGTGGTCGCCGAGGGCCTGCGCCTTCCTTTGCCCCGGGGTCTGGAGCTCGAGGCCACGGCCTTCGCCGAGCTGGTTCTCTCGGCAACGGCGCGGAACCTGATGGGTCTCTTCTTCCTCAAGAAGCACGTCGAGGCCGAGGCGGCGGCCGTGGCGAAGGGGACGGGGCCGGTCGAGCGCCTGGGGGTGATCGGGGCCGGCTTCATGGGCGCCGGGGTGGCCCAGCTCGCCGCCACCAAGGGGTACTCGGTGGTGCTCGTGGACCGCGACCAGCCGTCCCTCGACCGGGGCATCAAGCAGGTGGGGGACCTCTTCGGCGCGCTCGAGGCGAAAGGACGTCTGGTCGGCGAGCAGGCCGCCGCGGCCCGCGCGCGAGTGGTGCCTACGCTCGGGATGGCCGAGCTCGCCGGCGTGGACCTGGTGATCGAGGCCGTGTTCGAGGACCTCGCCGTCAAGCACCAGGTGCTCGGGGCCCTCGAGGCGGTGGCCGCGGAGCGGCTGGTCTTCGCCTCGAATACCTCCGCGCTGCCCATCGCCTCGATCGCCGCCGCCAGCCGCCGCCCCGGCCGGGTGGTGGGCATGCACTTCTTCAGTCCGGTGGCGAAGATGCCCCTGCTCGAGGTCATCCACCACCCCGGGACCGATCGCGAAGCCCTGGCGACGGCGGTGGCGGTGGGGGAGCGCCTGGGCAAGACCGTGGTGGTAGTGGCGGACGGCCCCGGCTTCTTCACCACCCGGGTGCTCGCGCCGTTGCTCAACGAGGCCGCCCGCTGCCTGCTCGAAGGAGCCACGATCCCCGAGATCGACCGCGCCGCCACGGCCTGGGGCTGGCCGGTGGGTCCCCTGACGCTGCTCGACGAGGTCGGTCTGGACGTTGCCCGCCACGCTCAGGGAGTGATGACCGCGGGCCTCGGTCCACGGTTCGAGGCGCCGCCCCCCCTCGCCCGTCTGGCCGCGGCAGGGCGCTTCGGGCGCAAGGCCGGAAGGGGCTTCTACCGCTACCAGGGCCAGGCGAAGGGCCCGGACGAGAGCGTCTACGCCCTGATCGGCTGGCAGGCTCGCCCCCTGCCGGCCGAGGACGTCGCGGATCGGCTCTGGCTGGCGATGCTGAACGAGACCGCCCGGGCGATCGAGGACGGCATCCTGACCGACCCCCAGGCCATCGACCTCGCGGTGGTCTTCGGCTTCGGCTTCCCCCCTTTCCGCGGCGGCATCCTGCGCGAAGCCGACTGCAGGGGCCTCCGCTGGGTGGTCGACCGGCTGCGATCACTCGACGAGCGCTACGGCGGCGAGGCCCTGGCGCCGGCGCCCCTGCTGATGCGGATGGCTGCTTCGGGGGAGCGGTTTTACGCCGGGCGTTGAGTAGAATGCCGGCGTGCTCCAGCCCATCCTGATCTTCACGATCTTCATCGCCCTGGCCACCGTCGGCTCCTACTTCGCGACGGCCTCGACCTTCAGCAAGAAAGCGGCGCGGATCGTGGCGGTCTCGGCCTTCCTCTTCCTCCTCGCCCTGGCCGCCGGCGTGATCTGGCTGATCCAGTCCGCCGAGGGCGGTTGAGGCGCCGCTTCGAGTAAGCTCGCCCCGCCATGTTCGGAGACAAGCGGACCGGAGCGGTCGTCTGCCGCGGCTGCGGCAGGTTGGTGGGGCGGAGCGAGAGCGCCTGCCCTTTTTGCGGCACCCGCAGCCCCTCGCTGATGGGACTCGAGCCCTGGCTGCGCCGGTTCGGCTCGGACTTCGGCTTCGTCGAGCTGGTGATGGGCGCCACGATCCTGCTCTACCTGGCCGTGGCCGCGCTCGATCCCCGCGGGCTCGCGGCGCTCATGAACCCCAGCCCGCGGAGTCTCCTCATTCTGGGCGCGAGCGGACCCCTGCCGGTGATCGAGCTCGGCCGCTGGTGGACCCTGCTCTCGGCCGGTTGGCTGCACGGTGGTCCGCTGCACATCTTCTTCAATCTGATGTGGATCCGGCAGCTGGCACCGGTCGTGGCTGAAGGCTACGGCGCCGCGCGCATGGTGGTGATCTACGTCGTCGGCTCGGTGGTCGGCTTCGTGTTCTCCACCTTCGGCTCCTTCGCCATGCTCGCGGCGAGCGCGACCGGAGTGCTGCCCGACTTCCTGGCCAGGCACCTCGGCGGCTTGCTCTCAGTGGGGGCTTCCGCCGGGATCTTCGGTCTGTTCGGAGCCCTCATCTACTGGGGCCGGCGGGGTGGCTCGAGCCACCTCTCTCGCCAGGTGTGGGGCTGGGTGGTCTTCTTCTTCGTCCTCGGCTTCGTGCTGTCCAACGTCGACAACTGGGCCCACCTGGGCGGCCTCGCCGGCGGCTGGGTGACGGCCCGGATCCTCGATCCCCTGAAGCCCGAGAAGGCCACCCACGTCGCCTTCGCCCTGCTCCTCCTGCTCGCCACCGCCGCCTCCCTGGTCGCCTCCGTCCTGGTGCCGCTACCGGCGGGGCTAGGCTAGAGACCGCTTCCCGGCCTACGGCAACCCCGCCAGCAGGTCCGCCACCGGCAGGCAGCGGATGCCGTTCTCGACGAAGTCGCGCTGGCCGTCGAGGACCACCTGGTAGGTGTGGGGGATCTTCAGGTGGTCGCGGAAGTAGACGAGGGCGGGATCGAGGCGGGTCTCGCTGAGCTTGACCTCGATCGCCGCCCAGGGCTTGCCGTCTGCCGTGAGCAGGAAGTCCACCTCGCGGCCGTCGCGGTCGCGCAGGTAGCGCAGATCCACCCGATAGCCCTCGCGATCCTCCAGCAGATGGCAGAGCTTTAGCAGGTGGAGGGCCACCAGGTTCTCGAGCCGGGCGCCCGGTGACGGCACCTGGCTCCAGTCCCAGAGATAGGCCTTGGGCATCCGCTTCAAACCCCGCGCGGACTGCACGGCGTAGGGGCGCAGCCGCACCAGGTAGTAGAGCCGCTCCAGCACGTCCAACCAGTGCGTGACCGCGCGGTGGCTGACCTCGAGGTCCTCGCGCAGGGAGTTGGCCGAGAGCGGCGAAGCCACTCGCGCGGGCAGCAGGTCAGCGAGCACCTCGAGAGAGGAGAGGTCACGGACCGCTTCCAGGTCGCGCACGTCCTCGCGCAGGAACCGTTCGAAGCGCTCCTTCTGCCAGCGCCGATGGGTGCGCTCCGACTGTGCCAGGAAGGGCTCGGGAAAACCACCGAAACGGAGCAAGGTATCGACGGTCTCGCGCTCTCCCCGGCCCACTTCGAGCGGCTCGCCGGGGATGGGCAAGGATGCCGTGCTGCCACGGGCCTCGCCGTAGGAGACGGGGTGCAGGCGATAGTGGTGGTAGCGGCCCTGGAGGGAGTCTCCCCCGCGGCGGTAGACGTCGAGGCGGGCCGAGCCGGTCACCAAGAACTGGAGCGTCTCCTGGTGCTTGTCGTACTCCCCCTTGAGCCAGCCCTTCCAGCCTCTCCACTTGTGCAGCTCATCGAGGACGACCAGGGCTGGGCCGGCGGGCCAGCGGGCGGCGCGGATCAGGCCCCGGTCCTCTCGGTTGTCCCACGAGAAGTAGGCGCCGTGCTCGAAAGTGGCCAGAACCTGGCGCGCGAGAGTCGTCTTGCCCACCTGCCGCGGCCCGGCCACGAAGACCATCTTCCTCGCCAGGTCCTCGCGGATCGACGGCTCGAGGTAGCGGTGGAAGTCCACCGGCAGATTGTGCCACAAAGCAAGAAAAGTCGCGACTTTTTTTGCCTATGAGCAGAGATTGCCGGATCAGTCCTGGCCGGGGACGAGGCCGAGGTCGCGGGCGCGGCGGCGGACCTCGCCGGCGTTTTTGGTCTCCTGGAAGGAGAAGCGCTGCTCGCTCCAGGGGTCGCCGTAGGTGTGGTAGCCGTTGACCTCCCAGAAACCCCGCTGGTCCTCGGCCACGATCTCGATGCCGGCAGCCCACTTGGCGCTCTTCCAGGCGTAGAGGTGCGGCACCACCAGGCGCAGCGGGCCGCCGTGCTCCAGGGCCAGGGGCTCGCCGGCGTGGCGGTCGGCGAAGAGGGCGCGCTCGGAGAGGAAGTCCTCGAGCGGCAGGTTGGTGGTGTAGCCGCCGAGGCAGTGCACCACCACGTGGCTCGCCTCGGGGGCGACGGTCACCTGCGAGAGTACCTCGCGGGTGGAGAAGCCGCTCCAGGGGTTGTCGAGGGTGGAGAAGCGGGTGACGCAGTGGAAGTCCGCCGTGACCTCGGTTCGCGGCAAGGCCTGGAGCTCGGCCCAGGTCCACGCCAATTCCCGCTCGACGAGGCCGGAGATGCGGAAGCGGTAGGCGTCGAGGTCGACCGCGGGCGTCGGTCCGTAGGTCAGCACCGGCCACTTCTTCGAGACGTACTGGCCAGGGGGAATGCGCAGGTCGCCGGAGCGGATGCTGTCGTCCATTCCACGGAGGATAGCGAAGATCGCGGCGGGCGGCCCCTCAATTGGTGACCAAGATCATCACCTTTACAACCTTTGGCCGGTCTGCTACCTTGAGCCGGTTCTCAGCACCGGAGGCCGCGTTTGTCGACCGCCATCCTCGAAAGCCCCACCGCCCCCTCGCTCCTCCCCTTGGGTCGCCCGTTGCGGCAGGTGGAGCGGGTCGGGGGCACACCCCTGATCGACCTTTCCTTCCTGGTCGGTCGCAGCGGCGTCGAGCTGCTCGCCAAAGCGGAGATGGCCAACCCGGGCGGCTCGGTCAAGGACCGCGCGGCCCTGGCCATGATCGAGGAGGCCGGCCGGCGCGGGCTGATCGAGCCCGGTCGGCGGCTGCTCGACGCCACCTCGGGCAACACCGGCATCGCCCTCGCCATGATCGGTGCCGGCCGCGGTCTCGGCGTGACCCTCTGCCTGCCCGCCAACGCCAGCCGCGAGCGCAAGGCCATCCTCGGGGCCTACGGCGCCGAGCTGGTGCTGACCGATCCCCTCGAAGGCAGCGACGGCGCCATCCGCGAGGCCCGCCGCCTGGTGGCCGAGCACCCCGAGAGCTACGTCTACCTCGACCAGTACGCCAACCCCGAGAACTGGCTGGCTCACTACCGCACCACCGGCCCGGAGATTTGGGCCCAGACCGGTGGTCGGATCACCCACTTCGTCACCGGTCTCGGAACCAGCGGCACCTTCATGGGTGTCGGCCGCTTCCTCCGCGAGTCCTCGCCGGCAGTGCGCCTGATCTCGATCGAGCCCGACTCGCCCCTGCACGGCCTCGAAGGCATGAAGCACATGGAGAGCGCCATCGTGCCGCCGATCTACGACCCGGCCCTGGCCGACGAGGCGTGGGCGATCAGCACCGAGGATGCCTACGCCATGGTCCGGCGTCTGGCGCGGGAGGCGGGCCTGCTGGTGGGGGTCTCCTCCGGGGCCAACGTCGCCTCGGCTCTGGCCCTCGCCACGGGCCTCGAGCGCGGCGTAGTGGCCACCGTGCTCTGCGACGGTGCCGAGAAGTACCTCTCCGAGCCGTTCTGGGAGGAGCCGTGACCCGCATCGCCCTGTCCACCGACCAGCTGGAGAGCCTCACCCACCACGCCCGGGTGGCCTACCCAGAGGAAGGCTGCGGCATCCTGCTGGGGCGGCCGGGCGAGGCCTCCGGGGCGGTGGTCGAAGAGCTGGTGCTGGCCGACAACGAGCGGGCCGATTCCCGCCACAACCGCTACGTGATCGCCCCGGAGACCGTCCTCGCCGCTCATCGCCGAGCCCGCGACGGGGGCCTCGACGTGGTCGGCTACTTCCACTCCCACCCGGACTGCCCGGCGGTGCCCAGCGATTTCGACCGCGAGCACGCCTGGCCGGGCCTGTCCTATGTCATCGTCTCGGTGCGCGCGGGCGAAGTGGCGGAGGTGCGCAGCTGGCGCCTCGCCGACGACCGCGAGCGTTTCCGCGAAGAGACCCTGGAGACTCTCCGATGAGCGTCACCATCCACGTGCCCACCCCCCTGCGGAGCTACGCCGGCGGCCAGACCGAGGTGGAGGTCGAGGCCACCACCGTCGGCGGCGCCCTGCGCGCCCTGACCGGCCAGTACCCGAGCCTCTCGCGTCACCTCTACACCGAGGCCGGAGCGCTGCGCAGTTTCGTCAACGTCTTCGTCAACGACACCAACGCCCGGGAGCTCTCCGGCGAGGCCACCGCCGTGGCGCCGGGGGACAGCCTGATGATCATCCCGGCGATCGCCGGGGGCCGGTCATGACCGCGTTGCTTGATCCCTTCGTGGCTACCGAGGCGGCCCTCTCGCCGGGGGAGATCCGGCGCTACAGCCGCCACCTGATCCTGCCCGAGGTCGGCATGGAGGGGCAGAAGAAGCTCAAGGCCTCTCGGGTGCTGATGGTGGGGGCGGGCGGCCTGGGCTCTCCCCTCGGCCTCTACCTGGCCGCCGCGGGCGTGGGCTCGCTGGGAGTGGTGGAGTTCGACGTCGTCGACGAGTCCAACTTGCAGCGCCAGCTGCTCTACGGTCAGTCGAGCGTGGGCCGGCCCAAGCTCGAGGCGGCGGCGGAACGGCTCGCGGACATCAATCCCTACATCAAGATCGAGCCCCACCCCGTGCGGCTCTCGTCCGAGAACGCCCTGGAGCTATTCCAGGGCTACGACCTGGTGGTCGACGGCACCGACAACTTCCCCACTCGCTATCTGGTCAACGACGCCTGCGTGATGACCGGCAAGCCGAACGTCTACGGCTCGATCTTCCGCTTCGAGGGCCAGGTGTCGGTGTTCTGGGGAGCCCAGGGCCCCTGCTACCGCTGCCTCTTCCCCGAGCCGCCGCCTCCCGGCCTGGTGCCGTCCTGCGCCGAGGGCGGCGTGCTGGGCGTGCTGCCGGGCATCATCGGCGCCCTCCAGGCCAACGAGGTGGTGAAGCTCCTGCTCGGTATCGGCGACCCCCTGATCGGCCGCCTGGTGCTTTTCGACGCCCTGCGGCTCAAGTTCCGTGAGCTGAAGCTCAAGAAGAACCCGGAGTGCCCGGTCTGCTCGGAGCACCCCACACTGACGCAGCTGATCGACTACGAGCAGTTCTGCGGCCTGGGCCAGGGCGAGGCCCCGGTCGAGACGGCGCCGGAGGTCGACGAGCTGCCCTGGGAGGTGACCTCCCTCGAGGTCAAGGCCTGGCTGGACGATGGCCGGGACCTGTTGCTCCTCGACGTGCGCAACCCTCCCGAGCTGGCGATCTGCCGGATCGACGGCTCCCGCTTCCTGCCCCTTCCCGAGCTGCCGGAGCGGGTGGCGGAGCTGGACGGGGAGCAGGACCGCCTGATCGTGGCCTACTGCCACGGCGGCGTGCGCTCGCTCAAGGCTGCCCGCTTGCTGCGCGAGCAGGGTTTCGGCAAGGTGGTGAGCCTGGCCGGCGGCATCGACGCCTGGAGCCGCCACGTCGACCCGCGGTTGCCGCGGTACTGAGGTGCAAAGAGGGCAGGCACAGGGGCCTGCCCCTACGAAGACCTCTGCGATCCGGCCGTAGGGGCAGGCCCCTGTGCCTGCCCTCGTCGCACCTACCGCCGAGCTGGCTCGACCAGCATCAGCTCGACGGTCCCGATCACCTCAGGCTTGGTGCCTGCCGGCTCGCCGAGGACCTCGAGAGTCAGCTCGCCGGCTGGGTAGCGCGTGGGTTCGATGAGGACGACGGCCGAGCCGGCGTCTCGGCTCATCGTCTCCTCACGGCTCTCGATCCGGTCGCTCTTGTCGCGCAAGCGGAACCGGAAGCGCTGGACATCTGGGTAGTCCTTGGCCAGGCGGTCCAGACGTACTGAAACAGCTTGCAGACCCTGTGTGCGCAGGAGGCTCAGGATCTTGCCGCTTCCCCGGACAACGCCCTCGCGGCCGCTCTGGGGGTTGATCTGCGCTGGGCCGGGCAGAACCGAGGGCACTCCCTCGGCCAGCCGGGTAGGAACGGGCCGCGCGGTGCGCAGCCGCTCGAGCTCGAGCTGGAGTCGGTCCAACTCGGCGGCGCTGGCAGCGTTGCCCGTGGCCTTCGACTCCGCCTCGCGGACCCGCGCCGTCAGTTGCTCGACGGCTGCGCGATGCTCGGCGTCCCGACCCTGTTCGGTGCGGCGGTACTCCGCCACGGTGGCCGTGAGGTCGCTGCGTAGGGTCTGGTTCCACACCAGCAGCGCCGGCAGCAGGAGCCCGGCGATCGAAGCGGCGATCGGCAGCCAGCGAGGCACCTCGACCTTGCGGCCGAAGCGGCCAAACAGCACCTTGCCGCCGTTGGGCGAAGCCGCGCCGGCGGGCGTGGCCTCGAAGTCGGCCAGGCTCCGGCGGAGCAGGGCTACCTCTTCCTGGTAACGCGGTTCGCTTTCGATCCGCCGAGCCACCAGGGTCGGGTCGAGACCCGAAGTGGTGGTGCCCAGCACGTAGTCGGTCAGGGCCTCGGCGGGAAGCTCCGCGCGGTAGATCTCGGCCGCGCGACGCAGCTCCTCGAGCTCGCGGCGGCAATCCGTGCAGCCTGCCAGGTGACCTTCGATCTCATCCTTCTCGCGAGGGTCGAGCGAGCCGTTCAAGAACCAGGGCAGCCGCTCGGCGATTTCAGTGCAGTTCATCGATCCCTCACCTCCCGACATGCTTAGGCTGGGCCGGGGGGGAGGCGTTACCTCCCGGTGTCGATGCGATGGCGGCCAGGTCCTCACGCACGGCGAGGGCGCGACGCCGGCAGCGCAACACGCGTACGCGCAACGCACCTTCCGCCACGCCCAGGCGGTCGCTCATCTCGCGGTAGGAGAGGCCGTCGAAGATCATCTGCCAGAGCCGGCGGCAGTCGTCGCTCATCTCGTCGAGCACCCGGAAGAGGAGATCCCGGGTCTCCCGGGACTGCGAGCTCTGCGCCGCGGCCTCGAGGACCGCGTCGCCCCGCTGATCGACGGTCTCGAGCTCCTCCCAAGCCACCCGCCGGCGGGCCCGTAGGCGATCGAGGCAGGCGTTGGCGGTGACCCGCCAGACGTAGGTCTTGAGGCTCGACTCGCCGCGGAAGGTGCCCCTACCGAAGAGTCGGGTCAGCTCCAGGCGGACGTCCTGCAGCACGTCGTCGAAGTCTCCCTCCAGCCGGCTACGGAAGGAGGCTGCCGCCCGGCGGATCCAATCGTCCACCTCGGCGAACGTACCAGGCTCACCGCTCAGATAGCGGTTGATCCGGCTCTGATCGTCGACGCTCACTCTCTCGGGCCCCCGGGGTCGGCGGCTTGATGCTGGCCGAAGTGACGGAAGGAGTCAACGATCCGAACCCGGCGCGAGCCTGTCAGCCGGAGCGGAGTAAGATCGAATCTCAACGAAATGCTTCTAACCTGGGCTGTGCTCGCTGTCCTGGCTGCTCTTCCGGGGGGAACTTTCCCCTGTGATGGGCCATTGCTCGAGCCGGGGCTCCCGCTGCGGGCGAGCCTCTCAGAGGGACAAACCCGCACCTTCGCGCTCGACGTGCCCGTAGGTCAGCTGGCTCGGGTGGTGGTCACCCAGGGTTGCACAGACTTCGCGGTCCAAGTCAGGACACCGGCGGGGGAGGTCCTCGAGTTCGACACTCCCAATGGCCCGCAGGGATCCGAGATCGTCGAGTGGATTGCCGAGACTTCCGGCCGGTCATGCATCCAGGTCCCGCACGTCGGCGACCAGCCTCCAGGTCAACTCGAGATCGTCCTCGAAGCCCTCCGACCGGCGAACGCCGAAGATCGTCTGCGGGTCTCGGCCTTTCGCAACGCTTACGAAACCTACAGGGCCCTCGACCTCCGCCAGGTCCCTCTCTGCCGCCTCAGTGACTGCAGCGCCGCCCTTGCGCGGTGGCAGGCTGTCGGCCAGGCGGACTGGCAAAGCTTTTTCGAGCTCGAGCTAGCGCTTGCAGCCGAGAAGGAAGCCGAGACGAGGGAGCGGCTGAAACGGGCCTTCGAGTTGGCGAAAGAGGCCACCAACCCCCACCTCCTACACCTGATCGCGGCCCAGTTGCCGGCAGGAGATCCGCGTGCCCTCGAGGGATTCGAGACCAGCGTCCGGGCCTGGGCAGCCGGGGGCTGTCGAGCCAAGCAGCTGCGCTCTTTGCACGGGGCCGCCAAGGCTGCGCGCCAGCTCGGCGACTTCGAACGGGCTGCGGGCTTTCTCGCCGAGGCGTTCGAGGTCGCCCGCAGCCTCGACGATCCTGCCGAGCTGGCCCAGACCTGGATGCTCGAAGGGGTGCACCGGATGGCCAAGCCGGAGCCTCCGGAGCTGGCGCTCGCCGCCTACGGGGAGGCGCAGAAGCAACTCGCCCGGATGACCGATGCGGTCCGGCAGCGTGAGCTCGAGAACGAGCTGACGGCCAGCCGGGCGGTGGCGCTCTACTACCAAGGCAACACAGATCAGGCGCTGCAGGAGCTGGAGGCCCTCTTGAAGCGCCTAGTGGCGGCGAAGGCACGCACGGCCGGACCCGGGGAGCTGGGGGCCTACTACACCCTGGGGAGCCTCTTCCTGACCTTCGGCGCCGTGGACCGGGCCGCGATCGCCTATCGCCAGGGGCTCGGCCTGGCCGAAAGCCGAAAGCTGACGGGCTGGCGAGTGAGGTTCAGCATCAGCCTGGCCACGACGTTGCGACAGGCCGATCGCGACCAAGATGCCGGGGAGCTCTACCAGGAGGCGATCCGGCTGGCGGATGAGGGTGGGCCGGACCAAGCGGCGGCCTTGTGCGGCCTGGGAGCTCTCGAGCTGAAGGCCCGGCGGCTCGAGCCGGCCCAGATCTACCTGGAGCAAGCCGAGGAGATCTGGCGTCGGAGGCAGGAGCCCGAACGTCTGGCCGAAGTCCTGCTGGAACGAGCCCGCGTAGCTCGAGAGTCCGGAGATCGGACTGGCGCGTTGGCCAGGACGGAAGAAGGCCTCCGGCGATTGCCGGGAACCGGCCTCTCGGTGATCCGAGCCGCCCTCCAGGAGCTCCAGGCGCGCCTTCTGGCGGACGCCGAGGACCTGGAACCGGCGCTCCATGCAGTCGAGGCCGCCATCCGTTTCGACGAGGTGCTGCGCAGCAGCGTGGTCTCTCACGACCTGCGTACCCATCTGCTGGCCCGCCGCCGGGCGCGCTATGAGCTCGAGATCGATCTGCTCTTGCGCCTGGCCGAGCGGTCGCCGAGCAGGGCGGCGGAGTGGCGGGAAAAGGCTCTGCGGGCCAGCGAGAAGGCCCGAGCCCGCAGCTTCGCGGAGCTTCTGGCCGAGTCGGACCTCACTCGTGCTCTACAGGTGCCGCCGGATCTCGCTCGCGAGTACGAGCGGCTGCGTGGGGATCTCGAGGCCGTTCAGCGCCAGTGGCTGGATCGCGCTGCGACCCTGCCCGCCTCTTCGCTGGAGGTGCAGCGCCTCGGCGTTGCCCGTGATCAGGCCCTGGCCGCCTTCGAGCAGACTTACGAGCGGATCCGAGAGCATCAGCTCCGCCAGCGCAGCCATCGCCTGCCCCCGACCGAGCCCCCGGATCTCAGGGAGATCCAGTCGAGCCTGGCAGAGGGCGATGCGCTGCTGGAGTACGTGCTCGGAGACAGAGGGGGAGCTGTTTTCGTTGTCACCTCCAAGGGGATGGAAGCGAGGCGACTGGCCGTTGGTGCCGGCGAGGTCGAGGGGAGGCAGGAGGACCTCCAGAGCGCCATCGAGGGCCGAGAGACTCGCGACGATGACGAATTCCGGGAGGCCGCGAGCTGGCTCTATCAGCAGCTCCTGGCTCCGGCCGAAGCGTGGACGAGGGATCGGAGTCGCCTGATCGTCGTGCCGGACGGACCTTTGCACCGCCTGAACTTCGAGACACTGTTGCTCTCCGGGGGTGAAGCTCCGGAGGGCGCTCCGCTCCGCTACGCGGTCGAGCGTTGGGCGATCTCCTACGTGCCTTCGGCGACCGTTCGCATGCAGCTCCTGCGGCAGCCGAGTAAGTCCGGCCGGCAGATCGAGCTGCTCGCACTGGCTGATCCGGCGCCTCCGGCGGCACCGGGCTCGGGCGTGCCGACCGGTTCGCGCCGAGGCCGGACGGCCCTCCTGCTGCCCAGCCTCGCCGGCGCCAGGCGGGAGGTCCAGGAGATTGGCGGGCTTTTCGGACCGCGAGCGAAGGTCCTGGTGGGAGAAGCCGCCAGTGAGGCGGCGGTGCAGGCGACAGCGGCCAGGGCGCGATACCTACACTTCGCGGTGCACAACTATTTCGACGAGGTGCGCCCGAGCTCCATGGGTCTGGTCCTCGCTCCAGCGGGCGAAGGTGATGGGTTCCTGGGGCTTGCTGAGATCGAGTCGATGCATCTGGACGCAGAGCTGGTGGTGTTGTCCGCGTGCGACTCGGCGCGAGGGGAACAAAAGGCTGGTGAGGGGGTCATCGGTCTCGTGCGGGCGTTCATGACCGCTGGCGCTGAGAACGTGGCCGTCAGCCTCTGGCTGGCCGACGACGAGGAGACCCCGGCTCTGATGGTCGCGTTCTATCGGGGTCTATTGGCCGGAGGGTCTCAAAGCGAGGCGCTGCGCGAGGCCAAGCTGGCGCTCATCGCTCGGAGTGGTAGGGCAGGAGAGCCCGAGGTCTGGGCTCCCTTCATCCTATTTGGAGCTCGCTAGCGAACGACGACGTTTGCGGTAACGGAGAGTTTCAAGGCCAGGCCCAAGTGAGCACTGCCCACCGTCTTGCGCCGAAACGGTGCGGCTGTTTTTTCTCGAGGATGAGGAGGAAATGCCATGCCTGTGGGAAACCAGTCCGATCGTGTGACCGACGTCAGCATCCTGCCACCTCCCCCTTCGCCCCCGCCGCCCGGCGTCGTGATCAGCGCCGTGGTCTTCCTGGTCACCGCGGCCGTCCTGATCGCCCTGGGCCTCGTCGAGAACGAGTTCCAGGTGCTTGCCGCGGTTGGCGGAGGTTTTCTGGTGGCCGGCTTGACGCAGCTCGCCATCCTGCAGCTTCAGGGAAATGCTCAGACCGGGATGCTGACTATCCGTCTCGCGCCCGGCTTGACCAGCCCCTACCCCGAGGAGCTCAACACTGCGGATCCTGCTGCGAAGCTCTACTTCACCGTCTGGCCGGCTACCGGCCCCGGGACTGGAACGGCGGAAGTGATCGAGCACCCGACGGCCGGGAAGGATCCGAAGACCACCTTCTACCTCGACGAGAAGCGGGAGTTGATGGCGGAGGAGTCACAGTTCGAGGTGAACGAAGCGCTGGCGTGAGTGCCTCGGCTCGGGCTGCGCTCGTCGCCTGGAAGCGTGCGGGATCCGCTTTCTCGCAGTAACGGAGCGCCAGGACCCGCGCCCAACGACTGACTGTCGGACGCCTCTCCTACCGAGGGGCGTAATCTGTTGTCTCGAGATTGCGGAGGAAATGCCATGCCCGTGGGGAACCAATCCGATCGCGTGACCGACGTCAGTATCCTGCCGCCTCCTCCCGAGTCCGGGCCACTCCCGGAGGGCGACGCATTGCCCGTGGCCGAGATGCTCGGAGGGGGGGCCTTCATGCTCTACGGCCTCGCCGTCCGAGGAGCGCGTGAGCTCGCCTTCGTGGGCCTAGGGCTCTTCGTGGGTGGGTTGATCCAGTACGTTGCCCAGCGCGCCGGCCGGCGCCGGCTGCCCCGTCCCCGGGTGTTTTTTTCCCAGCTGAGCTCCTGGACCATCCGACTCGACCCCTACGAGGTCAGCGATCTGCCCGAGGAGTTCAACACCGCCGAGGCTTCGGCCGAGCTGGTCTGGAACGTCCATCCGGACACCGGCCCGGGAACCGGTGCGACCATCGAGATCCATCATCCGATGGCCGGCAAGGAGCCGAAGGTCACCTGTCTGCTCGAGGTGGACCACCAGAAGGGCCTGAGCACCTCGGGCTTCGTGATCAACGACTACCTGGTCTGAGGAGGCTGCCCGTCAGGCGTGGGCCGGGGTGAGGGCCGTCAGCTCTTCCTCGACCGCGGCCCACTCTTCCATCAGCTCGTCGAGCCGGGCCTTGAGCTTCTTCTGCTCGGCCTCGAGCCGGGAGACCTCTGCCCGAGGCGTCTTGTCGAAGAAGCTGGGGTCGCAGAAGCTCTCGTTGATCGCGTGCACCCGTGACTCGGTCTCCTCGAGGTCACGGGTGATGCGGTCGCGCCGCTCGGTCAGGGTGCGCTGCCTCTTCTTGTCCACCGGCGGAGGTGGCGCTTCCTTGCCACCCTCTTTGGCTTTCTTCTTCTCCCGCCGCACCTTGAGCAGCACCGCCTCGGCGTCGAGATGGTCGTCGCCGCACTTGTCGAGATACTCGTCGTAGGTGCCGCGGAAGTCGTTCATCCCGTGGGGCGTGATCTCGAGGATGCGGTTCGCCAGGCGCGAGACGAACCAGCGATCGTGGGAAACGAAGAGCAGGGTGCCGTCGTACTTCTCGAGCCCCGCCGTGAGCGCTTCGATGGCCTCGAGGTCGAGGTGGTTGGTGGGCTCGTCGAGCACCATCACGTTGCCGCGGGTCACCGCGATCTTGGCGAAGATCAGTCGCGCCGCCTCGCCGCCCGAGAGGCTGCGCACCTGCTTCTTGACGTCGTCCCCGGAGAAGAGCACGGCACCCAGGTGGCCGCGGACGAAGCCGATCGGCTCGCCGGGGCAGGCGTCCCACAGCCAGGCCTCGACCGTTTGCCGGCCGTCCTTGAGCAGCTCGTGATGGTCCTGGGCGAAGTAGGAGACGTAGGTCTCGTAGCCCCACTCGACCTTGCCGGCGTCGGGCTCCAAGTCGCCGACCAGGATCTTGAGCAGGGTGGACTTGCCGATGCCGTTGGGGCCGATGATCGCCAGCCGATCGCCACGCTCGACGGTCAGGCCGACCTTCGACAGCACTTTCTTCACGCCGAAGGACTTCGAGATTCCCTCGGCGGCAAGGGCTTGGCGGCCGCTCGGCCGGCATTGGATGAAGCGGAAGTTGGGGTAGCGCCGGGAGGATTGGGCCAGGGGCTCCAGGTTGTCCGCCATCTTCTCGATCAGCCGTACCCGGCTCTGGGCCTGGCGGGCCTTGGTGGCCTTGTAGCGGAAGCGGTCGACGAAGGCCTGGTGGTCGGCGATCTGCTTCTCGCGCCGGGCCAGGTCGGCCTCGCGACGGTCCCGCTCGGCCACCTTGGCCTCGGCGAAGGCGCTGTAGTTACCGGGATAGAGGATCGCCGTCTCGTAGTCGACGTCGACGATGTGAGTGCAGACGTTGTCGAGGAAGCGGTGGTCGTGGGAGATCACGATCGCCAGACCGGAGAACTCGTTGAGGAACTTCTCCAGCCAGCGGATCGAGAGGATGTCGAGGTGGTTGGTGGGCTCGTCGAGCAGCAGGGCGTCCGGGTAGGCGGCCAGCACCTGGGCGAGCAGGGCGCGCAGCTTGAAACCGCCCGAGAGGGTGGAGAGGGGCTGGCGATGGACCTCGGTCGGGATGCCGAGCCCTTCGAGGATCTCCGCCGCCCGTGCCTCGAGGGCGTAGCCGTCGTGGCGGAGGATGGTCTCCTCCACCTCGGCGTAGCGGTCGGCGTCGAAATCGTTCCCGGCGTGGCCCAGCAGCTCCTCCTTCTCGGCCATGGCCGCCCAGACCTCGGCGTTGCCCATCATGGCCACCTCGAGGATGGAGCTCTTCTCGTACTGGAAATGGTCCTGCTTGAGCACGCCCAGCTTCAGGCGCTTGGGGATGGCCACCGTGCCCTCTGTGGGCTGCTCGGCGCCAGTCAGGACGCGCAGGAAGGTCGACTTGCCCGAACCGTTCGCACCCACCAGGCCATAGCGGCAGCCGGGGTTGAACTGGATCGAGACGCCGGTGAAGAGGGTCTGGGGCCCGAACGATTTACCGAGGTCGGAGACGGCGATCACAGGGCGTAGGATATCAGCGGCCGGAGACGACACTCCGGCCCCGGACCCTGCGTATCCCCACCATGGAACCCTCGATTCCGCCGCCGGCCCCTCCCCCGCGCATCAAGATCCGGATCCGGCGTGGCCGCTGGGGCAAGCGCGCGCTGATCGCCGGTGCCGTGCTGGCCGTCGCCCTGACGGCCTTCGTGCTGTGGACCCTCCAGCCCTTCTGGGAGCTCTCCGCGCAGTTCACCGACATCCCGAGCCGGCAGCCGTCGCGCCTCTATGGTCGCTCGCTGGCGATCGCGGTTGGCGAGCTGGCCGACGAGCAGGGCCTGCTCGACGAGCTCGAGCGGCTCTCCTACCGCCCGGCCGAGGGCGGGGGAGCTCTCCAGCAGGGACGCTTCCGCCGCACGGCGCGGGGCTTCGAGGTGTTCTTGCGCTCCTCCCCGGCCGCCGAGGGGCTCGAGAAGGGATACCTCCTCGGCATCGAGCTTTCCGCGGCGCGGGTCGCCCGCCTGACCAGCAACGGCCAGGAGGTGGCGAGCGCCCGGCTGGAGGCGCCGCTGCTGGCCACCTACTACGGTCCGGAGGTCGAGGAGCGACGACCAGTGGTGGTCTACGAGCTGCCGGATCACGTCCTCCAGGCCGTCCTCGCCGCCGAGGACGAGCGCTTCTTCAAGCACTCGGGGGTCTCGGTCAAGGGCATCCTGCGCGCCGTCTGGGTCAACCTCCGCGGCGGCGAGCTGCGCCAGGGCGGCAGCACCCTCACCCAGCAGCTGGTCAAGAACCTCTATCTCTCCCACGAGCGCTCGGTGGGGCGCAAGGTGCAGGAGGGGGTGCTCTCCCTCTTCCTCGAAGCGCGCTACAGCAAGGCACAGATCCTCCAGGCCTACCTCAACGAGATCTATCTCGGCACCCTCGGCGGCGTGAACCTCCAGGGCATCGGCGCGGCCTCACGGGCCTACTTCGGCAAGGATCCCGAGCAGCTCAGCGTGGGGGAGGCGGCCACCCTGGCGGGGATCATCCCGGCGCCGGGGTCCTTCTCGCCGGTGGCTCACCGCGAGAAGGCCCTCGAGCGGCGCAACCTGGTGCTGTCGCGGCTGGCGGCCCTCGGCACCGTGCCGGCGGAGGCCATCGAAGTGGCGCGCCGGGAGCCGCTCGCGGTGGCCCCGGTGCCGCCGGTGCGGCGGCGGGCGCCCTACTTCGGCGACGCCATGGCCGAGGAGGCGGCACGCCGCTTCGGCGTCAAGGACCTGGCCGCGAGCGGCTACACGCTGCTCTCGACTCTCTCGCTGGGCGATCAGAAGGCCGCCGAGGACGCCACCTCCTGGGGTCTCGCGTCTCTCGAGAAGGGCTGGGAGAAGGGCTCCAAGGCCGAGGGGCCCCTGCAGGTGGCGCTGGTGTCGATCGATCCCCGGACCGGCGCCATCCTCTCCTACCTGGGCGGCAGGGACTACGGCGCCTCGCAGTTCGACCGCGTCGTCCAGGCCCGCCGCCAGGCAGGCAGCGCCTTCAAGGCGGTGGTCTACGCCGCGGCCTTCGAGAGCGGCACGGTCACCCCGGCCACTCTGGTGGAGGACGCACCCCTGACGGTCACCGAAGGGGGCCAGACCTGGACGCCCCTCAACGACGACAAGGAATTCGCGGGCTGGGTGACGGTGCGGCGGGCGGTGGAGAAGAGCCTCAACATCCCGACCGCGCGAGTGGCCCTGGCCACGGGCCTGCCGAAGATCGTCAGCCTGGCGAAGAAGATGGGGGTCACGGCCCCCCTCCAGCCCTTCCCTTCGCTCTCCCTGGGCGCCTTCGAGCTCACCCCCCTGGAGCTGGCCACGGTCTACGGCACCCTCGCCGGCGGCGGCGTGCGGCCGCCGGCGCATGGGCTCGAGGCGGTGCTCGACAAGGCCGGCGAAGCCGTGCCGGGGACGCCTCTGCCGGCGCCGGAGCGGGTCCTCTCCAAGGACAGCGCCTACCTCGTCACCTCGATCCTCCAGGGGGTGGTGAACCAAGGCACCGGGGCTTCGGTGCGCAGCCAGGGCCTGTTCGATCCCCTGGCGGGAAAGACCGGCACGACCAACGGCCGTCGCGACAGCTGGTTCGCCGGTTACTCGCCGGATCGCACCACCGTGGTCTGGCTCGGCTACGACGACAACGCCAAGACTCGCCTCTCCGGCTCGCGGGCGGCAGCGCCGATCTGGGGCCGCTTCACCCTCGGCGTGCGACCGCCGGGGGGCTACCGGAACTTCGGGACACCGGGCGGCATCGTCGTCGCCAGCGTGGACCCCACCACCGGTGGTCTCGCCACCACGGACTGTCCCGAGGCGGTGAACGAGGTCTTCCGCGAGGGCACGGTGCCCACCGCCCTGTGCGCCGTGCACGACGGCTTCTTCGCCGTCCCCGCGGCTCAGGGCTCCGGTGTGGAGGGCGGCGAGCGCCGTCCCCTGCGCAGCTGGCTCCGCCGGGTCTTCGGCGGCAAGCAGCAGAAAGAGCCCCCCGGAGGCACCGAGACGGAGCCAGACACCCGGTGAGCGACGAGATGCGCTCGCGAGGCGGGCCGCCGGGATCCTGAGCTTGTGGATCGTCTAGACACTCATCTATACTTCTCGCCATGAGAGCCGCACGAGCCAAACTGTTCACCAATGGCGGGAGCCAGGCCGTTCGTCTGCCCAAGGAGTGCCGGTTCCCGGCCGAGCAGAGCGAAGTGCTGGTGAGGCGAGAAGGGCGCGCCGTGATCCTGGAGCCGGTCGACGAGTGGCCGGCGAGCTTCCTCGCAGTCCTCGGCGCTTGGGAGGAGGACATCCCGCGGCCGCCTCAGCCCCTCCTCTCCGAGCTGAAGGATCCCTTCGAGTGAGCCCGCGGTTCATGCTCGACACCGACACCGTGAGCTACGCCATCAAGGGTCACGGACAAGTCGGCACCCGGATGGTGCAGCATCCCCCCTCTCAGCTCTGCCTGAGCGCGATCACGCTCGCGGAGCTCCGCTACGGAGCGGATCACAAGGATTCCACCAAGCTCCACCGCCTCATCGACGCTTTCGTCCAGCCGCTGAGCGTCCTGCCGATCGATGCAGAAGTGGCAGCTCGCTACGGCAAGCTAGCCACCCTCCTGCGCCAGCAGGGCACTCCCATCGGAGCCTTCGACACCCTGGTGGCAGCCCACACGCTCGTTGCCAGCCTGACCCTGGTGACGAACAACCTCAGGCACTTTGAGCGGGTGCCTGGGTTGCGAGCGGAGAGCTGGGTGTAGCTTTGTTCAGCCGTTCGCTGAACCCACACAACAGCGCTGCGCACACTCGTGCGAGGTGCTGGAGCGCCCCTTCGATCTGATGGTTCGTGGTGTGAGGTGTCGATGTGAGCCCTGTGACCTTCAACTCCCCCTCCGCTCCGCAGCCCTCTGGCGGCTATTCGCAGGCGGTGGCGATCGAAGCGGGAAGGCGTTTGCTGTTCATCAGCGGTCAGATCCCGGAATCCGCCGAGGGGATCGTGCCGCCGGACTTTCGATCGCAGTGCCGTCAGGTCTGGGCCAACGTGATCGCTCAGCTGGAGGCTGCCGGGATGTCCGCCCGCGACCTCGTGAAGGTCACGACGTTCCTCGCTTCACGCGAGCACGCCGGTGAGAACAGCACGGTGAGGCGCGAGGTTCTGGGGTCGTGCTCACCGGCGTTGACGGTGGTCATTGCCGGCATCTTCGACGAGCAGTGGCTGGTGGAGATCGAGGCGGTGGCGGCGGACTGAATCGCTTCGAAATGCGGCGGGCGGCCTGTTCGGCCGCCCGGTTCCTCGTTTCGAATTACTCCCAGCAGATCTCGCCCACCAGCAGGGCTTCGCCGATCCCGTTGGCGAAGGTGCCGGTGCCGATCAACTTGCCGCTGGCGCCGGCCCACACGCCCGTGCCGCCGACGATGGTGTCCACCTCGCCGAACTCACCGGCGCCGGTAGTGGCGAGGACGATGGTGTCTTTGGTGAGGAGATCGCCGTCGCGGGTGTGGATGGTGTTGTCACCGGTCAGCACGAGCACGCCCGTGGCCGGCGTGTCGACGGTCGAGACGAAGCTGGTGCCGATGAACTCCGAGGTGCCGCGCAGGCTGCCCTTGAGCACTCCGCCGGCGCACAGACCGACCTCCGACGTGCAGCCCGGACCGGCCGACGCCGTGAGGGTGACGCGAGAGTGGATGGTGCGGCAGTCCGAGTCGGCAGCGGCCGGCGTCGCGGCGGCGAGGGCGAGGGCCAGGGCGAGCAAGGAGTGGGATGGGGAAAACGTTGCGTTCATCAAGACCTCCAGGTTTTCGGTCGTTGTCGGTTCGCCTGCTCCGATGCACGACCGAAAGAGGAGGTTTCATTCGCCCTCGAGGGGGCGAAGCAACCTCAGGTCCAGTTGACCTGGAACGGTACGTCCAGAGAGAGGGCCAAGGTCTCCGGTGAATCGATCAAAGAAACCTGGAAGCGGGCCTTCAGCTGATGGAGACCGGAATCGAGGTGGAGCTCGCTGTAGGGCAGAACCAGGACGTAATCCGGGAACACCGCGCTCGGGTACTGGGCCACGATCGGGGCACCCACCGACGCCTGGCCATCCAAGCTGGTGTAGAGCCCGTTGAAATCCCGCAGTGGAGTGCCGTCGGCGAAGGAGAAATAGGCGGTGCCGAAGGCCGACCGGCCGACGGCGTTGTTGAGGGTGAACTGGGCGTGGAGGCGTAGGCCCAGCTCCGCCCCGACCGGCACGTTGTGCTCGATCCAGACGTTCTGGATGATGGCCGACGGTCGCTGGACCGGAATGGGGGCGGGGGCGGCCAGCGAGCGCGAGGTCGTTTCCGGGGTCACGGGCTTCGGCTCGGAGCCCTTGGGCATGAGCTGGATGATGGCGACGGTGATCGTCGCGATCGCGGCGATCGCAGCCGGGATCGACGCCGCAGCGCAGCCCCAGACCCCGGACTTCTCTTGCTTCTCCGCCATTCCTCTGACCTCACTGTTGGTGGATCCGAGCCACTCCGCATCCTACCGAGTCGATGGTGCCGGGTAGCCTCATTGTACGAAGCCCACCGAGGCCGTCAAGGTCCCGTGCATGGTCAATGACTGAGATATTGACACGAAGGGATTGATCGGATGCTTCGAGAGATGGCTCCCTGCCGGGGCGGCCAGCCCGGGGTCCCCGCAGTAGGATAGCGGCTTGCTCTCGGCCCGGCCGTCGCCGAAGCCCGCCCCAGAACCGATCGACGCATGCCCTCCGCCCCCGCCATCGAGGTCGTCAACGCCCGCACTCACAACCTCAAGGGCATCGACTGCCGGGTGCCCCACGGCCAGGTCACCGTGGTCACCGGACCCTCCGGAGCCGGCAAGTCCTCCCTCGCCTTCGACACCATCTTCGCCGAGGGCCAGCGACGCTTCGTCGAGTCGATGTCCACCTACGCCCGGCAGTTCCTCGACCAGATGGAGCGCCCGCCGGCCGACAGCATCGACAACCTGCTGCCGGCGGTCGCCCTCGAAGCCAAGAACGCGATCAAGAACGCCCGCTCGACCGTCGGCACCATCACCGAGACCCATGACGTCCTGCGCCTGCTCTTCACGCACCTGGGCGAGGTGGGCTGCCCCAACGGCCATGGCCCGGTGGTGCGCCACACCGCGGCGGAGGCCGCCGCGGCCCTCGATCGGGGCGAGATGGGCGAGCGCTTCCTGGTGCTCGCCAACGTGCCCCGTCCCCGCCGCAACGCCGACGCGGCCTTGGCAGAGCTGATTCGCCAGGGCTGGGGACGCGCCTTCGTCGACGGCCACCTCCTCCGTCTGGCGGTGGGCGAGAAGTGGCCGAAGGGCCTCGACCCCCTACCTTTGCTCCTGGGTCGCTTCCGCGCCCGAGGCGAGGGGATCCAGGCCCTCGCCGCCACGGTCGAGGACGGCTTCCGGCTCGGTGGCGGGCGCATCGAGGTGGTGGCCGCGGACGACCGCCGCCGGCTCTACGCGGCGGAGCTCTCCTGCCCGATGTGTGGAGCGGTGGCCCGGCGACCGGTGCCGGCCCTGTTCTCGTTCAATTCGCCCCTCGGCGCCTGCTCGCGCTGCGAGGGCTTCGGGCGGACCATCGGCGTCGACCGCGAGCGGGTGATCCCGGACCCCAGCAAGTCCCTCTCCCAGCGGCCGATCGCCCCCTGGAACACGCCGGCCTACGAGGAGCTCTACGACCAGCTCTACGCGGCCTGCCGCCGGCGGAGGATCTCCCTGGACCTGCCCTGGCGAGAGCTGCCCGACGAGGTCCGCGAGTGGGTGTGGAGTGGCGACGGTCCCTTCGTCAGCCTGGAGGAGTTCTTCACCTGGCTCGAGTCGCGGACCTACAAGGTGCACGTGCGCGTGCTGCTCGCCCGCTACCGGGCCTACAACCCCTGCCCGGACTGCGGCGGCAGCCGCCTGAAGCCCGAGGCGCGGGCGGTCAAGCTGCACGGCCGGAGCCTGCCCGAGCTTTCCGCCTTGTCGATCGAGCGCCTTCGCGCCTGGCTCTCCGAGCAGCGCTGGAGCGAGCGGGAGAGGGCGATGGCCGGCCACCTGCTCGAGGAGGTGGAGAGCCGCGTCGGGGTGCTCCACCGGGTGGGCCTCGACTACCTGACCCTCGATCGCCAGGCCCGCACCCTCTCCGGGGGCGAGGCGCAGCGCATCCACCTCGCCGCGGCCCTGGGCTCCGGGCTGACCAGCACCCTCTACGTCCTCGACGAGCCCACCATCGGCCTCCACCCCCAGGACTCCGACCGGCTCCTCGCCTTGCTCCGGGACTTGGCCGGCCGTGGCAACACCGTGTTGGTGGTGGAGCACGACCGCACCCTGATCCAGGGTGCCGATTGGCTGATCGACCTCGGGCCGGAAGCGGGTGAGCGAGGAGGCGAGGTGATCGCCCAGGGCACTCTCGCCCAGGTGCTGGAGAGCGAGCTGTCCCTGACCGCCCGCTACCTGCGCGAGCGGCTGCCCACCCAGGCCTGGGAGCACGTGGCCCGCCATCGCCGCGAGCGGGGTTGGGAGAGCCTGGATGCCGAGCTGGCGAAACGGCCGCGGGTGGCGATCCGCGGAGCGCGCGCGAACAACTTGAAGAACGTCGACCTCGAGCTGCCGTTGGGCGCCCTGGTGGTCGTCACCGGGGTCTCCGGCTCGGGCAAGTCCACGCTGGTCGAGAACGTGCTCTACGGCACCTACCAGCGCTCGCGAGGAGTGGTCGACGTGGAGCCGGGGGAGGTCGACCTGCTCTCCGGCCTCTCGGACCTCGCCGACGTCACCCTGGTTGACCAGCGCCCGCTGGGCCGCTCCAGCCGCTCGAACCCGGTGACCTACGTCAAGGCCTACGACGAGATCCGCAATCTCTTCGCGGCCACGGTCAAGGCCCGGGCACGGCGGATCACGGCGGCGCACTTCTCCTTCAACCTCGACCGGGGTCGCTGCCCGGTCTGCCAGGGCACCGGGGTCACCGAGGTGGACATGCACTTCATGGCCCCGGTGACGGTGACCTGTGACGCCTGCCAGGGCCACCGCTTCCGGCCGGAGGTGCTCGAGGTCACCTTCAAGGGCCGCAACATCGCCGAGGCCCTGGAGTTGACGGTGGAGGAGGCTCGGACCTTCTTCACCGGCCAGAGGAAGCTGCTGCGCCGCCTCGAGCTGCTCTGCGACGTCGGCCTGGGCTACCTGCGCCTGGGCCAGCCCACTTCGACCCTCTCGGGAGGGGAAGCGCAGCGGTTGAAGCTCGCGAGCTTCCTCGATCGACCCGAGAGCGAGGCGGCCCGGCTCTTCCTGTTCGACGAGCCGACCACCGGCCTGCACCTGGCGGACATCGATCTGCTCTACCGCACGCTGCGCCGGCTGGTGCAGCGGGGTGACGGCGTGGTGGTGGTCGAGCACAGCCTGGACCTCGTCGCCCGGGCCGATTGGGTGATCGACCTCGGGCCCGGCGGCGGCGTCCATGGCGGTGAGGTGCTCCACTGCGGCTCGCTGGGGTCCTTCCTGACCGGCGGCGAGGGCCCCACGGCCCGCGAGCTGCGCAGCTTCCTGCGCTGGCAGCCGGCGCCGGCCGCCGCCGGGTAGGGAGCTTTCCAGTGAGGGCCCGGGTGCTATATTCGCGACAGCTCCCCGGCGCCGCTCCCGCCTTCGCAGCCCGCTCTGCCTCGCGGGGCTCCGGACGGCCCAGCGTGGGAGCGGAGGAGAGCACCAGGTGAGCAGCGCCAGGTTCTACTTCGAGAGCGGCCAAGACCGCTTCGCCTTGCTTCCCGGCACCAGCACCATCGGCCGCAGCCGCAACTGTGAGGTGTTGCTCGACGATCCGAGCGCCAGCCGAAACCACGCCCTGGTGACCCTCGACAACGACCGCGTGATCCTCCAGGACCTGGGCTCGGCCAACGGCACCCTGGTCAACGGCCGGCGGCTCCAAGGCGAGACCGAGATCCAGCACGGCGACGTGATCACCATCGGTGAGACCCGCCTGGTGCTCAAGGCTTTGGGCAACCAGGCCGCCACCCAGCTGATGGACCTCGACTCGATCGCCGCCGCGTCCGAGGCAGGCGGCCGGTCGATGAGCCCCTCCGAGGCGATCTCCGCCCTCGAAGCCATGCCGGTGGGCGAGGTGATCGCTCGCCCCTCCCCCTACCGCGACGCCACCGACATCCGCCCGCCTTCGGAGCTCGGCGCCCCGGAGCCGCCCCCTCCGCCCCTGTCCTTCCCGGGGATGCCGGAGCCGCCGCACGCCCACCAGCCCCTCCCCACGCCGCCGCCGATGGCGATCCCGGTGCCGGCCGGCGAGGTGCTCGCCACCTTCGAGGAGATCGATCGGCGCTTGGCCGAGGGCGGGCCGGTCCTCACCGAATCGGGGAACTACGAGGTCAGCCGCATCGACCTGCCGCCGGCCCCCTTCTGGCGGCGCGCGGTGGCGATCCTGATCGACGGTCTGTTGATCGGGGTGCTCTCCCTGCTCTCCTCCTTCGCCCTCGGCGGCCCCAACTCCGGCGGCGGCGCTCTGCTCCTCGGCGTGGTCTCCCTGGTCGCCGCCGTGGTCCTGCCGGTGGTCGGCTGGAGCGGTTGGGGCACCACCCCGGGCAAGCGGCTGATGGGGCTCTACGTCTGTGGCCTGGATGGTCGGGTGGGCCTGCCCTTCGGCCGCGCCCTGCTGCGCTACGTCGGCTACCTGGTGAGCGCTCTCCCCCTCGGCATCGGCTTCCTCCTGCCCCTCTTCAACGCACGCCGGCGAGCCCTCCACGACCTGATCGCGGGCAGCTACGTGGGCTACCTGGCGCGGCGCTAGGTCGGAGGGCCAGCCCTTCCCGCCGTCATCCCCGCACGAGCGGGGTCCCACCGGGCCGTTTCTCACCTCCTGTTAGGATCCCCCCGTGACCACCGAGGCCCTCGCCCCCTCTGGAACGGAGACCCGGCCCGCTCCGCCGGCCTGGAGTCGTCGCGCCGGCACCGCCGGCGGGGTGCTGCTGGGGCTGGTGCTCCTGGTCGCCGCCTACGCCAAGCTGATCCATCCCGCGGCCTTTGTCGAGCAGATCGCCGCCGAGGGCCTCGACGTGCTGTTGTCCGCGCGCGCCGTCGCCTTCCTCGCCCTGGGTCTCGAGGTGGCGATCGGGTTAGCGCTGACCTCGGGAGTCCGCCGTCTCTGGGTGCTGGTCCCGGCGGCATTGTTGGTGGCTTTCTTCCTCCTCCTGACCGGGCGCTCCTGGTATCTCGAAGCCCACGGCCTGACCAGTGCCGACGGCAGCTGCGGCTGTTTTGGCAGCCTGGTGGAGCGCACTCCGAAGGAGGCCTTCCTCCAGGACCTGGCCCTGCTGCTGCCGGCTCTGGCGCTGGCCTTCGTGGGCCGGGAGAGCAAGCGGCCTTTCCCGCGCTGGCGTGCCGCGTGCATCGCCGCCCTGACCATGGCATCCCTGGCCTTCGCCGCGAAGGCTCCCGAGCTTCCCCTCGACGACCTCGCCACCCGGCTCAAGCCCGGGGTCCGGGTCGCCGACGTCTGCACCGGCCGGGGTGCCGAGCGCCTCTGTCTCGACTTCGTGTTGCCCGAGGCCCTCGAGGGGGAGCACGTGGTGGTGATGTTGGACGTTGCGAGTGCCACGGCGGGCGAAGCGGTGCCAGCCCTCAACGACTACGTCACCGCGGGCCGCGGGCCCCGCCTGTGGGCCCTCGCCGCCGCCGAGCCCGATGCGCTGCACCGCTTCTACTGGGAGAAGGGGCCGGTCTTCGAAATCCGCGAGGCCCCGCCGAGCCTGCTCAAACCCCTCTATCGCCGCCTGCCACGCAGCTTCCGAGTGCGGGAGGGCCGCGTTGTGGAGACCTACTCGAGCCTGCCGCCCCTCGCGCGGCTGGCCGGCTGACCCAACGGAGAACGACGCCCATGAAGCCTTCCCAACCCTCACGAGCCCGGATCGCGGCCGTTTGCCTCGCCGCCATGGCGGCGTCCACGGCCCTGAGCCAGGCCGCGGCCGACTCGGTGCTGAGGGACTTTTCGCCCACCAGCGAATACGCCATCTGGATCGCCGGCAAAGAGGTACCCAAGGCCGAGCTCTACGAGTCGCCGGTGGCGGGCGCCTACCTCCTGATCACCTCCAGCCTGGCCTCGCCGGTGCTGGTCTCGCGGCGGACTCGCACGGCCGAGTCGATCAACCTGATGAAGGTGGTGAAGCGCCCGGACGGTCTAGTCGACCTCCTGGCGGATGCCACCTTGACGCCCCTCGGGGTGCTCAGCCTCGATGGCGCCGAGATCGTCTTCAAGGCCGAGAACAAGGAGGTCCGCTTCAAGGTCAAGCCGCCTCTGGTGGGCTCTCACTCGCGGGTGGAGCTGCTGGCTCACAGCCCGGCCTATCAGCAAGCGGCGAACGGCTACCGCCCGGATCCCGCCACCCTCGAGCGGCTCAAGCGGATCACCAAGACCGCCGAGGTTCGCATCTTCTTCGGCTCCTGGTGCCCCCACTGCCGGCGCTTCCTGCCCAACGCCCTCAAGGTGGAGGAGCTGGTGGCCGGCTCCAAGGTGTCATTCCGCTACTATGGGCTCGAGGTGCCGCCTCAAGCGTGGCGCGACCCCGAGGCAGTGAAGCTCGGGGTCAAGGGCGTGCCCACGGCGATCGTCTTCGTCGACGGTCGCGAGGTCGGGCGCATCCAGAACAACGATTGGCTCAACGTCGAGGCGTCGATCGCGCGGTTGGTCGGGCTGCCCGTGCCGACCTCGCGCTGAGCCCTCGCCCCCTCGGTCTTTCTTTCCTCTCGGCTTCGCCCAGGGCAGGCCCGGCCTGCCCTCTTCGCCTTTCCCGCGCAACGGGAGTCCTTCCCGTTCTTTCCCTTCTCCATCCGAGCTAGGATCGGCGTCGTAGCTTCCCCTGGAGTGTTCTGGTCGACCGGGTAACGGATGCCGACGGTGTGTCCCTAAGAGGGCCGAAGGAGAGGCACATGAGGAAGATCTTGTCGCTCACAGCGATGTACTGTGTCTTGATGGTCTGGTGCGCAACCCCTGCTCCGGCCCAGGAGGAAGCGGCGGCCGAGGAGCCCGAGGACGGGGGCGTGGAGCTGTCGTGGGGCATCGAAGGCAAGGCCCACTACCGGGACAGCGAGCTGACCAGGGCCCCGGTGACGCTGCCGCCGCAGGTACCGACGCCGCCCGGAGGCGCCTTCCTCGAGACGGTGGATGAAGGCGAGCACTTCGAGGTCTCCGTACTCACCCTTTTCCTCGACGCCGTGTGGGGGGAGAGCCTGGCCGCTCATGCCAAGCTCGACGCGATCGACCTCTATGATCGCAACCCCACTTCCGAGGACCACAAATTCGACGTCGACGAGGTGTGGATCCGCTTCGGCCGCGAGTCCCAGCCGGCGGTGGTGCCGGAGCGGCCGGGGGTCTACGTCAAGGTGGGCAAGATGCCCAAGTGGGAGCGCCAGAACGACCGTCACCTCGAGAGCTACGGCCTGGTCTCGACAGCCTTCAACCGCTTCGAGGACGCCGGCATCGAGCTCGGTGCCGATCTCGGTCGCCATGTCTATCTGCGCCTGTCGGCCACCCAGGGCAATCCCCTGTTCATTCGGGACCCCAACGCCCTGGCCGGTGACAACGGCACCTCCTTCTTCCTGACTCCGGCGCCGGGCCAGACCCGGCCGCCGCTGCAGTCTGGCTTCCCGATCTTCTACGACGCCGAAGTGGAGGACGTGGACAGCGACGGCGACCTCGAGCTGGGCGGAGGTCTGGGTTTCCGCACCAGCTGGGGTACCGGCGCGGACGGTCTCGACGTGCTGGTCTGGACCTACCGCCGCGAGCTTGCGGAGGAGGTCGACCTCAACGGCACCTTCTACGGCGGCGACCTCGATCTCCTGCGCGGCCCCCTGGACCTCTTCGCCCTGCCGATCACCGGCAACGACAAGGAGGAGATCGGCGGCAACCTGTGGCTCTACCTCGGCGGGCTGTCGGTCTTCGCGCAGTACGTCGACCAGGATCTCGCCGGTCTCGAGCGAACGGGCATCGAAGGCGAGGTGGCCTACCGCTTCGAGCTGCCGGTGATCTGGGGCCTCGCCGGCCGCCAGCTCTTCCCGACCATCGCCCCGGCCTTCCGCTACTCCAAGCTCGACCCCGACTACCGCACCCCGCCTGGCTTCCCGGCCCCGAGCGTGGCTTGGGATTGGGAGAAGCTGGACTACGGCCTGAGGGTGGAGATCGTGGAGGGGGTGGACGTCACCCTCGAGTACGCCGCCAACACCTTCACCCTCTTCTCCGGCCGCGAGCTGACCAACGACGAGCTGCTGGCGACGTTGCGGTTCAGGATGTAGAGCAGGCCAAGCGAGGATGGAAGCCTTCCGAGCGGGTGGTCCATGGAGCCTGAAATTTTCGGTGAGATTGGCGACATCGAGCTTATCGCCGCCGGTTCCGGGATCCGAGAGCTGACTCGATTGCAGGAAGCCTATGGCCAGGGCCGATGGCGCAAGCTGAAGGGACGAGCGTTGGCGAGGCTTCCTGACGAGCGGGTGGTGCTGGCCGAGGTGCACTGGTACGAGGCCCATGGCCACGGCCGGAAAGAGCTGAAGATCAAGCGTATACTCGATTAGCCCATGGCCCAGCCGAACACCTTCTTCGTCCTCTGCCTCGACAATCAGGGCTACCCTGCGTCGCTGGAACCTCGCAAGGTGTACCAGGCGATCCGCGATCTCGAGGCGGAGCGCCATGGCATGGTGCGGGTGATCGACGAGTCCGGCGAGGACTACCTCTTCCCCTCAGCCTTCTTCGTTCCGCTCGAAGTCCCCGAAGCTGCCGAGCGGGCCTTCTCTCACGCATGAGCGTGAGCCCATAGGCGGCCCAGGCCGCGCTCACCCTCGAAACACCGCCACCAGGTCCACACCCCCGTTGCGCCAGTCCGCTTCCGTGGCCTGGAGGTAGCCGGGGGGAGTGGTGCGACAGACGCCGAGAGCCGCGAGCGCCGGAGCCAGGGCTTCGGCGCTTTCGCCGGCCAGAGCGGCTCCCTGGAGCTGACCTCGCCAGGGCGCGAGGAGGCCTGGTAGCTCGTCGAGGTCCGTCAAGGGGTGGACGCGCACCGTGCGCAGGCCGGGGGAGGGGCGAAAGCGGGGGTCGGGATCGAGGATCACCGTGCCTTCGGCGAGCGGGCCGGGTGGGGAGCAGAAGGGCCTGGCCAGTTCTGCGGTTTCCCGGGCCTGACGGGCGGCTGCAGCCTCGGCCGGCAGGGCCGGTCCCGGGGGCAGGCGTTGCCCCTCCCGGGCCAGGGCCTCGGCGAGGGCGGCGGCCACGGCCTCGGCGTCTCCCTCCACGTAGACCGCCGCCACCGACAGACAGCCACGCTGGTCGAAGAGGGCAACGTCCCGGGCGAGGCCCGGGGCGACGGCGTGCGGATCCACCTCGCGACCGACGACCGCCAGGCTGGTGCGCGGACCGAAGGCCAGGGCTCGACCTTGGGCTCGGCGCGCGACGCTCGCCACCGTTTCGGCCGAGCCGTAGACGACCACCGGGTCGGCCGCCGCCAGCAGGGGCCCTTCGAGCGCATCCAGGCCGCCCGGCCAGGTGATCGCCGTGAAGGCCTCCCCCAACGGCGGCGCCTGTTCCGCCAGCACCGCGAGGAAGGCCGGCAAGAAGAGGGGCTCCGCCGAGGGGCACTTGAGCAGCAGAGGCCGGCCGGCCACCAGCGCCGGCAGCAGCACCTGGAGTCCGAGGGCCGGGAGGTTGCCGGCGAGGATGGCCAAGACAGGAGGCAGCTCGGCTGGGGGCGTTGGAAGGCATGGTGCCGGCGCTGCCAGCCTCCGGAGCGGTGCACCGGTGAGCCCCCCGAGCAGCGATTCGAGGCCGGCGGTGAGGCCCGCGGGCGAGAGGCGACAGATCTGGGCGAGGGTCGTGTCGAGACTCTGCCGGGCTGAGGAGCCGGGATCACGGAAGACCTCGACCGTCGCCTCCCAGGCCCGCAGTCGCTCTTCGAGGGAGAGCGAGGCCAGGGCTGCTGCACCGCGCGTTGCGAGGGTGCGGGCGAGGTCGAGGACGGCGGCTGGATCCACCGGGCGATCCTACCCCCGGCCCCTCCCCCTTCCGCTTGGTGATAGTTTTTGCGCGATTGAGCCCCCACATCCGCGCGACGGTCAGCCACTTCGAGCTCCCGGTGGCGAGCTCCGCCCGGGCGGTCCGGTTCTACCGCCGCGTCTTCGGCTGGCGGGTAGAGCGACTGGCCGCCGGCGGGGCCGAGTACTACACCATCCGCACCGACGCCCCGGCGGAGCCGCCCCCCGGCGCCCACCTCGGCGCCATCGGCGGCGGGCTGGGAGCCCCAGCGGTGATCGGCGCCGAGCAGCCCCTGCTCGTCCTCCACCTCCACGGCTGCACCCTGACCGAGTGCCTGCTGGCCATTTCCCGGGCCGGCGGAGAGATCGTCGAGCCCCCACGCCAGGTGGGCAAGATGGGCTTCTTCGCCCGCTTCCGGGATCCGGAAGGCAACCTCCTCGGCCTGTGGAGCGCCGGCGGCTAGGGAGCGCCGGCTCGCTTCACGAAGCGGCCGGGGGTGGCCCCGGTGTGCTGGCCATCGGCGAGCACCTGCACTCCGTTGACGAAGACGTGGGCCACGCCTGTCGCCAGCTGGTGGGGCCGCTCGAAGGTCGCGTGGTCCTGGACCTTGTCCGGGTCGAAGGCCACCAGGTCGGCGAAGAAGCCGGGCGCCAGCCGGCCCCGCCCCCCGAGATGGAGGTTCGTGGCCGGCAGGGAGGTCAGGCGCCGGACCGCCTCGGCCAGGGAGAGGATCTTCTCCTCGCGCACGTAACGGCCGAGCAGCCGGGCGAAGTTGCCGTAGGCACGCGGGTGGCGGCTGGTGCGCAGGAACACTCCCTCCGGGGCGGGAGCGTCGGCGTCCGAGCCGAAGCTCACCCAGGGCAGGGTGAGCTGCTTCCTCACGTTGTCCTCGGACATCAGGAAGTACACCGCGCCGAGGTCCAGGCCGTTCTCGACGATCAGGTCGAAGACCGTTTCGGCGGCGTCCTTGCCGCGCAGGCGCGCGACCTCGGCGAGGCTCTTGCCGATCAGGGGCCGCAGCTCCTCCTTGCGCACGTCGACGATCAAGATCTTGTCCGCCCCGGCGGCGAGGAAGAAGTTCTCCCAGGCGTCGCTGGCCTGGCCCATCTCGGCCCGCAGCCGGGTGCGCATCGCGGGATCGGCGAGACGGGCGAGGAAGGGCTGCTGCCCGCCCTCCTGAGCCCACGGCGGCATGGTCGCCGAGAGACCGGTCGCCCCGGCGGTGTAGGTGTACATGTCGGCGGTGATGGCCAGGCCCTCGGCGCGGGCCGCCTCGATCTTGGCGATGGCGGCGGCGAGCTTGTCCCAGTTCGGTCGGCCAGCGGCCTTGAGGTGGTAGATCTCGGCCGGCAGCCTGGTCCTGCGGGCGATCTCGATCAGCTCGTCGATCGCCTCGAGCAGGCGGTCTCCCTCGCTCCTCATGTGGGAGATGTAGATCCCACCGTGCTCGCCGGCCACTTTGGCGAGGGCCACCAGCTCTTCGGTGTCGGCAAAGAAAGCCGGTGGGTAGATCAGCGAGGTGCCGAGGCCCAGCGCTCCCTCCTCCATGGCCTGGCGCACGAGTGCCTGCATGCGCGCCAGCTCTTCGGCGGTGGGCTTGCGGTTGGCGTAGCCCAGCTCGTGGATGCGCACCGTCGTCGCACCGACGAAGGAAGCGACGTTGACCGAGACGCCGCGGGTCTCGAGGTGGGAGAGGTAGCCGCCGAGGCTGGTCCAGGGGATCTCGTACTTGAGGTCCCCCTGGTTGGCCAGGGCCTCCTGGCGCATGGCGTCGTTGACCGGCCCCATGGACCAGCCCTCGCCGAAAACCTCGAGGGTGACGCCCTGGGCCACGTCTGCGACGGCCCGCCCGTCGACCAGCAGCGACTCGGTGGCCCAGGACAGGACGTTGATGAAGCCCGGGGCCAGGGCCAACCCCCCGAGGTCGAGCTCCCGGCGGCCGCGGGCCGCGCCCAGGTCGCCCAGGGCGGCGATGCGATCGCCGAGCACGGCGACGTCGCCGCGGAAGGGCGGCAGGCCGCTGCCGTCGTAGATCACGGCGTTGCGGAGCAGGAGGTCGTAGGAGGGCGGCTCGCCGGTGGCCGGGGCGGCGAGCAGGGCGAGCACCAACAGGGCCTTGGCTGTCATGGTGGCGACCTCGAGAAACCTTGTAACGGCCCCGACGTACCGGGGACCGGTTTGGATCGTCCGGGAGGAGCGCGAGCATGTTAGCGAAGAAAATGGCCCGGCTGCTGGCGATGGTGCTCGCCCTCGTCCACCTCGAGGCGGCGCTGAGCCCACTGGCCGCGGCCGAGGCACCGGCGCCGAAGCAGGCGACCGCACCGGCGGCCGGGGCCAGCTTCGATCCCTCGGCAGCCACCCGTGCCTATCTCGACCGTCTCACCCCGGAGCAGAAGGAGCGTTCGGACTCCTACTTCGAAGGACGTTACTGGCTCAAGCTCTGGGGCTTCCTCTACGGACTGGCCGTAGCCTGGCTGTTGCTCTTTCGCGCTTTCTCGCGGCGGATGCGAGACCTGGCCGAGCGACTCGCCCCCGGCGGCTTGGTGCCCGTGATCTACGGCGCCCAGTACTTGCTGGCCACGACCCTCCTCTATCTGCCCCTGGGGCTCTACGCCGGTTTCTTCCGAGAGCACCAGTACGGCCTGTCCAACCAGACTCTCGGCGGCTTTCTCGTCGACGAGGCCAAGAGCCTCGGCGTGTCGCTGCTCCTGGGCTCGCTGGCCATCGGCCTGCTCTACGCCGTGTTGCGGGCTGCGCCTCGCACCTGGTGGGTGTGGGGCACGGTGGTCACGGTCGTCTTCATGATGTTCGCCTCGGCGATCCTGCCGGTGTTCATCCTGCCCCTGTTCAACGATTACACCCGCCTCGAGGATCCGGCCGTGCGGGAGCCGATCCTCTCCCTCGCCCGGGCCAACGGCGTGCCCGTCCACGACGTGTGGGTCTCGGACGCCTCGCGCCAGACCAAGCGGATCTCGGCGAACGTCAGCGGCTTCGCCGGCACCGAGAGGATCACCCTCAACGACAACCTCCTCGCCCGCTGCACGCCGCCCGAGATCCGGGCGGTCATGGCCCACGAGATCGGCCACTACGCGTTGAACCACATGGTCAAGGGTCTGCTCTTCTCGGGCGTGCTCTTCGCGACGGGCTTCGCCTTCCTCTCTTGGAGCTTCGAGCGGGCGCGGAAACGTTGGGGCGAGGCGTGGGGCGTGCGGGGCGTCGACGATCCGGCGGGCCTGCCCCTGCTGGCCGCCCTGCTCTCGCTGTTCTTCTTCTTCGCCACGCCGGTGACGACCACCATCTCCCGAACGATCGAGGCCGAAGCGGATCTCTTCGGTCTGAATGCCGCCCGGGAGCCCGACGGCTTCGCCGAGGTCGCCTTGAAGCTCGCCGAGTACCGCAAGCTCGAGCCGAGCCGGATCGAGGAGCTCCTGTTCTTCGATCACCCGAGCGGCAAGAGCCGCATCCAGATGGCGATGCGCTGGAAGGCCGAGCAGCTCGCCGCCCCTCCTGCCGCCCCGGCGCCCTGAGGCCGCCGCCTCCTCGCCTGTCTCTCGTGATTGACACGGGATACGTGGGCACGTAATCTGTGCCAACTGGAGAGGAAAGAGGAATTTTCCGACCTCTTCGCCTCGAATCTGAGCCGTTTTCCGTCAAGAAGGAGTAGGAGGGTATGAACTTGACCCTGGCCATAGAGGACCGGATCGTGGACGAAGCGAGAAAGGTGGCATCCTCGATGGGCAAGAGCCTCAATCAGCTGGTGCGGGACTATCTCGAGGAGGTGGCGGCGCGGGGCTTGGCCGAGGCCGAGATCGACGAGATGCGGGCGATCTCCCTCGAAAGCGGCGGCCGTTCCCGCGGTTGGCGCTTCGACCGGGAGGAGATCCATGAGCGCCCGTAGCTTCCTCGACTCGAACGTGCTGGTCTACACCGACGACGGCGACGCGCCGGAGAAACGCGCCCGTGCCCTCGACCTCTACCAGGACCTGCGCCAGAGCCGGCGAGGCGTGATTTCGACCCAGGTGCTGGGGGAGTACTTCTCGGTGGCGACGCGGAAGCTGGGGGTGGGACCGCAGGTGGCCCGGCGCAAGGTGGAGCTCTTCGCCCGCCTGGACGTGGTGCTGGTCGACGCCGCCACGATCCTGAAGGCGATCGACCTCCACCGCCTGCGCTCCCTGTCGTGGTGGGACTCGTTGATCGTCTGCGCCGCTTTGGAGGCGAACTGCCGGGTGCTCTTCTCGGAGGATCTCCATCCCGGACGCATCGAAGGCCTCGAGGTCGTCAACCCGTTTGGGGCCTGATCGCGCGGGATCGTCCCACCCCAATAGGTAGTATTCACTGTCGGGCGGTAATTAGCTCGTCGTGATACGCTCCGTGGCGACTCTGAACCGCCGAGAATGTTTCCAGGCCGTGTCAGCCCGCCTCAGTCCTCCGGTCGTCGCTCTTCCGCCTTGCCAACAAGGAGGTTCCCCATGACGTTCTCCCGCTCCAGGGAGCTCCTCCGGGCTCCTGGGCGAGCGATCGCTCTGCTCGCCTTGCTCGCCGGACTTGCCCAGCCGGCCCCGTCCCCCGCCTCCGACACCCCCGATCCCACCAGCGTCACGGTCGCCGGCAGCCTGCAGGACGAGCTCGGCTGTCCCGGCGACTGGCAAGCCGACTGTGCGGCGACTCACCTCGTCTTCGACAGCGAGGACCGGGTCTGGCAGGGAGTCTTCACCCTTCCGGCCGGCTCCTTCGAGTACAAGGCGCCGCTCAACGACAGCTGGGACGAGAACTACGGCCTCGGCGGCGTGCGCGGCGGCCCCAACATCCCTCTCACCCTCGGCTCGGCCGAGAGCGTGAAGTTCTACTACGACCACGAGAGCCATTGGATCACCGACAACGTGGGCTCGACGATCGCAGTGGCGCCGGGGAGCTTCCAGAGCGAGCTGGGCTGCCCTGGCGACTGGGATCCCTCCTGCCTGCGCTCCTGGCTGCAAGACCCGGACGGTGACGGCACCTACTCCTTCACCACCTTCGCCCTGCCCGCGGGCAGCTACGAGGCCAAGGTGGCGATCGACGAGTCCTGGACCGAGAACTACGGGGCGGGCGGTGTCCCGAACGGCGCCAACATCCCCTTCACCGTGGCCACGGACGGCGCTCCGACGGTCTTCTCCTTCGACTCGGCGACCAACGTGCTGACCGTCTCCGCCGCCGGCGCCCCGGCCGGCAACCTCAACCGCGCCCAGGCCCATTGGGTGCTCGAGGACACCCTCGCCTGGAACGTGCCGGTGGTGGCGGGCAACAGCTACCGCCTGCACTGGGACGAGAACGGCGACCTGGCCCTCGACGAGACCGGGGTGGTGGGCGGCCAGTCGATCGCCCTGAGCCACGACCCGGCCGGCTTGCCCCAGGCGGTGCAGGACAAGTTCCCCCACCTGGCCGATCTGCCGGCGTTCAAGATCGCTGCGACCGACCTCGGCCTGGTGCCGGCGATCCTGAGGAGCCGCTTCGCCGTCTCGGCTGCCACCGCCGGCGGCGACCCGGTGGACGCCACCTCGCTGCAGATTCCCGGCGTGCTCGACGACCTCTACGCCTATGCCGGCTCCCTCGGCGTGGTCTGGAACGGTGCGGAGCCGAGGCTCGCGGTCTGGGCCCCCACTGCCCGCTCGGTCTCCCTGCTCCTCTTCGCGGACGCCCAGCCGGCGACGGTTCCGACGACGATCCCGATGAGCCTCGATGCCGCAACGGGCGTCTGGAGCGTGGCCGGCACCCCGAGCTGGAAGGGCCAGTACTACCTCTACGAGGTCGAGGTCTGGGCGCCGTCGACGGCCGCCGTCGAGGTCAACCAGGTCACCGACCCCTACTCGCTCTCCCTCTCGGCCGACAGCCAGCGCTCCCAGATCGTCGACCTCGACGACTCCACCCTGAAGCCTCCGGGCTGGGACCACCTGAGGAAGCCCCGGCTCGAGCGGCCCGAGGACGTGGTGCTCTACGAGCTCCACGTGCGGGATTTCTCGATCGCCGACGATTCCCTGCCCCCATCGCGCCGTGGCACCTTCCGTGCCGTCGCCGAGCCTCATTCGGACGGCATGCGGCACCTCGCGGCCCTGGCGCGTGCCGGCCTCACCCACGTCCATCTGCTGCCCGCCTTCGACTTCGCCACCGTGCCCGAGCGCCGTGCGGATCAGGCCACCACCGGCGACCTCTCGGCGTACCCGCCGGACTCCGACCAACAGCAGGCGGCGGTGGCGGCCATCCGGGACCAGGATGGCTTCAATTGGGGCTACGACCCGTTCCACTACACGGTGCCGGAGGGCTCGTACTCGACCGACCCCGACGGTCCGGCGCGCATCCGCCAGTTCCGCGAGATGGTGCGCGGACTCTCGCGGGCGGGCCTGCGGGTGGTGATGGACGTGGTTTACAACCACACCACCGCCTCCGGGCAGAGCGCCAGGTCGGTGCTGGACCGCATCGTGCCCGGCTACTACCACCGCTTGAACGCGGACGGCTTCGTCGAGACCTCGACCTGCTGTGCCAACACCGCCTCCGAGCACACCATGATGGGCAAGCTGATGCGGGACTCGCTCGTCACCTGGGCCAAGGCTTACAAGGTGGACGGCTTCCGCTTCGATCTCATGGGCCACCACATGAAGGCCAACTTGCTCGAGATCCGCGACGCCCTGGCCGCCCTCACCCTCGAGGACGACGGCGTGGACGGCTCGAAGATCTACCTTTACGGCGAGGGCTGGAACTTCGGCGAGGTGGCGAACAACGCCCGCGGCGTCAACGCCACCCAGCTCAACATGCCGGGCACCGGCATCGGCACCTTCTCGGACCGCCTGCGCGACGCCGCCCGAGGCGGCAACCCGTTCGGAGGGCTCGTCGAGCAAGGCTTCCTCAACGGCCTCTACACCGACTCGAACGGCCAGCCCCAGGGCAACGAGCTGGACAAGATCCTGCTCTTCACCGATCAGATCAAGGTCGGCCTGGCCGGCAACCTCGCGGCCTTCCCGCTCATCGACCGCTTCGGCAACGCCGTGGTCGGCTCCGAGATCGACTACAACGGCCAGCCGGCGGGCTACACCCAGGACCCGCAGGAGGTCATCACCTACGTCGAGGCCCACGACAACGAGACCCTCTTCGACGCCGTCCACCTGAAGGCACCGGCCTCGACGTCGATGGCCGAGCGGGTGCGCATGCAGAACCTCGGAGTCTCCCTGGTCGCTCTGGGCCAGGGCATCCCCTTCTTCCATGCCGGCGTGGACCTGCTGCGCTCGAAGTCCCTCGACCGCAACAGCTACAACTCCGGGGACTGGTTCAACGCCATCGACTGGACCGGGGCCGACAACGGCTGGGGTCACGGCCTGCCCGCGGCGGTGGACAACCAGTCGAACTGGCCCCTCTTCCAGCCTCTGCTGGCCGACCTGGCCCTGAAGCCCACGGCGGCGGACGCCGAGAAGGCGAAGCGCCACCTGCGAGAGATGCTCGAGATCCGCAAGAGCTCGGAGCTGTTCCGGCTGGAGACCGGTGCCGAGGTGATCTCCCGGGTGCGCTTCCACAACGAGGGCCCGGGCCAGGTGCCGGGGCTGCTGGTGATGTCGATCGGTGATCCCGGCGGGGACGTCGACCGCCAGATCGCTGAGATCGTGGTGATCGTCAACGTCGACGATCAGACCCTGGGATTTGCCCCCGCCGGCCTCGCCGAGTCGAGGTTCGAGCTACATCCGGTGCAGCGTCATTCCTTCGACTCGGTGGTGCGCACGGCGAGCTACGACCGCGACACGGGCATCTTCACCGTGCCCGGTCGCACGGCGGCGGTCTTCGTCGCCAAGCGGCGAGCCGGGCATCGGTGACGAGGGTCACGGGTCGCTGAAGGCTCCTGTATCCGCCCGGCCGCAGAGGTTGCCGGGCGGATTGTGGTACGTCCTCGAGACTCCGGTCAGGTGGTCGGTGACCGTGAGGTCGTACTCGACGTCCGAGAGGGCGGCGAAGAAGACCCAGAAGCGGCCGTTGACCGGGCGTCCGTCGAGGACCTTGACCACCAGCTCGAGCACACCGGGGTTGAAGAAGTAAAAGGAGCCGCTCTCGTCGGTGCCGGGCACGGTGCCGCCGGTGCCGGTCTGCCCGGAGCGCGGCTCTCGCCAGGTCACGGATACCCCGAAGCGCCCACCCTGGAGACAGAGCTCGGTGCTGCCCGGCACACAGGCGCCGCTTGCAGCTGCCGGTACAAGAGTGAGAGGCAAGTTGAGCGGTTCGGGCGCGAGAGCCGTGGCGTTCGCCGTAGGCACGGAATCCACGTCCGCGAGGCCGCAGATCTCCCCGGCGACGCTGGTGTAGTGGCGACTACGACCGGTCGCCAAGTCGGTGACCTCCACCTCGTACTCGACATCGGACAGAGCGCCGTAGAAGGTCCAAAGGTGAGCGTTCAAGGCGCTGCCGTCGAGGATCTTGACCACCAGCTCGAGGTTGCCGGGGGAGAAGAACCAGAAGAAGCCGGTCTCCTCTGAGAAGGGCACGGCGGTAGCCGAGCCCTCGGCCCCGGTACGCACGTCCCGCCAGCGAGCGCGCACCCGCACGCGTCCGTCCAGGAGGCAGAGGTCCTGCGGCGACTGGCAGGGAGCCGCCGGGGGCTCGAGGTCGAGGCGCCACAGCTCCTCGCCAGTCACGCCGTCGTCGGCCGTGAAGTAGAGGTTGTTGCCGACAGGGACCATCCAGCTTGGGTGTGCCGAAGCAGGGCCGGGCCAGGTGTCGGTCAGCCTGTAAGTACCCAGCACCGTGCCATCGGTGATCCACAGCTCTTGACCGTGCTCGCCGTCGCTTGCACTGAAGACCAGCCGGTCGCCGGCGAGGTTCATGACCAGGGGGAAGCCTGAGCTGGGACCCGGCTGGAGATCGACCACAAGCCGGGTCCCCTCGTCGGTGCCGTCCGTCAGCCAGAGCTCGTCGCCATGCTCGCCGTCGTTGGCTACGAAGTAGGCGCGTGGGCCAATGGTGAGGAAGTTGAAGGGGTTCGAGCTGAGGCGCCCGGGGCGGAAGTCACGCAGTAGGCGCGTGCCGTCGGGTGTGCCGTCGCTCGTCCAGAGCTCGACACCATGGTCGCGCGTGAACGCACTGAAGACCAGGTGGTTCCCCACCGGGGTCAGGAAGTGGAAGAGCTCACTGCCGAAAAGGCCGATGTCGGCGAGCTCGACGGCATCTCCGGGAACACCGTCGGTGACCCACAGCTCGGTGAAGTTGCTGTCTTCCCGGCCGGCTGTGAAGAAAAGCCGGGAACCGACCACGGCCATCTGGCCCGTGGCGAAGAAATCTTCGTCCCCGTCGAAGAATGGGGATGTTCCCGCAGCCGTGCCGTCGGTTCGCCACAGGTCGCCACCTGCCCCCTGGAAGTAGAAGAACCCTCCGAAGCTCGCGCCGGAGGAGATGAGGCACTGGCTGCCGACTCCGACACTCTGCGCTACCAGAGAAGTCCCGGCGGCGGTGCCGTCGGTTTGCCATAGGTCGTGCTGGTCGTTCTCGGGTCGAGTGAAGAAGTAGAGCCCTCCGTCGTGCAGGTGAAAGCCGCAGTCGAGGTCGTCTTCGAAGTACGCGACCAACCGGGTGCCCGCTGGCGTGCCATCCGTCGCCATCAGAGCGTCTTCGAAGGTGTTGCTGGGGGATGCCCTGAAGAGCACCTGGTTGCCCAAGACCACGGTCTGTTGTGGCGCAGCGGCGCTCGGGTCCTCAGGGTCCGTGAGCCGCACGGTCGAAGCGGTGTCACCCTGGGTCGCGAACAGCGAGGGTACCTGCGAGAAGCTCTCGTTGGCGATGAAGACCAGCCGGTCGCCCAAGGGAGCGAGCCACCTGGGGTCGCTCCCCTGCTCCAGGGAAGGGGAGAAGTCACGCACCCGCTCCAGGCTGCCCGGAGTGCCGTCCGTACGGTAGAGATCCCTGGGCCCGGACGATTCGCCAAGAGCCAGAAGGAGGTCCCCGTTCGGCAGCAAGGCTGCCTCGGAGCCGGGAGGGCTGGCGGGCAGCTCTGCCACTGAAACCGTGCCGGCGGGGGTCCCGTCGGTCCGCCACAGCTCGTTGATTCCCTGGGCACCGCGTCCCGAGAAGAGCAGTGAGCTGCCGAGAGTCCAGGCTCGATCGGGCCGTGACTCGCAGCTTCCCGTGCAGAGGTCCCGCAGCTGCCGGGTCCCCGCCGTCGTGCCATCCGTAACCCAAGGCTCGATACCCGTCGCGCCGTCGCTCGCGCTGAAGACCACCAGGTCACCGACGGTTCCCAAGAGAACGAGCGAGGAGGAGCACGTCCCGGGGCAGACGTCCTTGAGCAACCGCGTGCCGTTGGGAGTGCCGTTCGAGATCCACAACTCCTCGCCCTGCTCCGCAGTCGCCACCGGGATCACAAAGCGGTCCCCCAAGGGCAGGACGGAGAGACCGGCATCGGCTGAGGCCGGCAGGATGGACCGAGTCCCGGTCGGAGTGCCGTTCGTGGAAAAGAGGCGGGACTGCCCGTCGCCAATGGCCGCGGTGAAGGCGATGCCCGCGGGCGTGGACAGGAACGAGTTGAAGAAAGCGAAGAGGCTGCCTGCGGGACCGGGATTGAGGTCGCCGAGCGGTCGGGTCCCGGCTGGCGTACCGTCCGTCACCCACGGCTCGAGCCCTTGCTCGGGCGAGAAGCCCCGGAAGAGCACCAAGCCGCCGAAAGGCGTGAGCGCCCCCAAGCCGCCTTGGCCGTCGCCAGCCTGGGCAGCGACCAGGCGAGTGGTGCCGTCTGAGGTTCCATCCGTGGTCCACAGCTCGGGCAGGTCCTCCTGTGTGAAGGCCACGAAATAGACTCGCCCAGCGGCGTACACCATCTCGCTCGGTGCCAGGCGGCCGGAAGGCTGTATCACGTTCGCGATGCGCCGCGTCCCGGCTACCGTGCCGTCACTCACCCAAGGTTCGAACCCCGCCTCGTCCGCTCCGACGAAGAAGAGCAGGCCACGCAGCGGGTCGACCGCAGCGATCTCGACGTCCTGCTCGCGCCAGAAGGTGAACGCCGTCAAGATCTGCGTGCGTTCGGGCGTCCCATCGGAGCGCAGCAGCTGGTAGCTACCGCTCCCATCCCTGACGCCGAAGAAGGCAACTCCGCCCGTCGCGGCGATCGGGATGGGATTCGCCGAGCAGGTCGGGCAGATGTCCTTCACCAGCGAAGTGCCCTGGGGGGTCCCGTCTGAACGCCACAGCTCGCGGCCCTGGGCCGGGAACGACGAAGGGAACAGAGCTTGGTTCCCGGTTAGGAGAAAGGGACCGGGGAAGGTCGAGGCGGAGGAGGTCGACGCCGGGTCCACGTTCAAGTTCACCACCTGCGTCGCCCCGCCCTGGCCGAGGGCCGGGGCGGACCCTAGGAGCACCAGCAACAACGGGAGGCTTCGTTTCGCTCGAATCATTGTTTGATTCTAAGCGGAAGCGAAGCTGCGTCGGGCTCGAGGTCTACAGCCCCACCCGCAGCACCGCGCCGAAGGTGTAGGTGTCGGTGTCGACGTCGACGTTCTCGAGCTCGTCCCACTCGTCGAAGCGGTAGGTGGCGTGGACGTCGAGCTGGATCGAGCCGAGGAGGGTGAGGCGGTAGCCGAGGCGGCCCATGTAGAAGGGATCGGAGGGGTTGTCCTCGAGGCCGTCCGAGTAGGCCACTCCGGCGCCCACCCCGCCGTAGAAGTTGCCGCCCACCAGGACGAAGACCTCGGGCAGGATGGCGCGCTCGGTGGAGCCGCCATAGCCGTCCTCGTAGAGCTCGGCGTCGACCTGGAAGGTGAAGATCCCGCTGGGTTTGTACTGATAGGACAGGACATAGGAGTTGCCGTCGTCCTCGATGTCCTCGAAGTCCGAGTCCGAGGGCAGGCCGTCGACGGTGCGCCAGTAGTGGATGCCCACGCCGATCGAGTGCTCACCGGCCTGAGCCGGAAGGGTGGCAAGGGGCAGGGCGAGGGCGATCAGGGCGAAGGACAGGCGGGTTCGCGGGCTCATCGAGGGTCCTTTCCGAAAGTGGCGCCGCCGGCGCCGGCTGGGAGGGATTGTACGGGAGTCGGTCCGAGCGCTCGGCTCAGGGCGCCAGCCCCAACCCCACCGCCCCGGCATAGCGCTCGAGGGCTGACTGGGCGGCGGCCTGGTCGGTGGCGCTGGGGCGGTCGGCTTCGAAGTGTCGGGCGAGCACGTGGAGCCGGCCCTGGCGGCGGTCGGCCTTCAAGTCCACACGGCCGATCAGGCGCTCGCCGGCCAGGATGGGCAGGCAGAAGTAGCCGAACACCCGCCGCTCCGCCGGCGTGAAGATCTCCAGCCGCTGCTCGAAGCAGAAGAAGAGCTCCACGCGTCGGCGATCCCAGAGCAGGGGGTCGAAGGGAGAGAGCAGAACTCCACGGCCGCTGCGGGGCCGGAGAGCGCCGAGCTTTGCGGCCAGCTCCAGGTCCCCGGGCCGGATGTGGCCCTTGAGCTTGCGGCCGTCCTCGGTGGCCAGGACACAGGGCAGCACCCGCCCTTCCTCCACCAGCTCGGCGGTCGCCGAGGCCGCCTCCTCCGTGCGGTAGCGCAGCCGCCAGGTGGCGTTTACCGTGCGGGCGTCGGTCCAGCCGTGTCCGGAAAGGGCGAGGAGCACCAGCTCTTTCAACGCCTCTCGAGCCGGCAGGGCCGGACGGCGGCGCCAGGCCTCCGGGATCACCCGTTCGGTTAGGTCGAAGGTGCGCTGGAAGCCCCGTCGCTCGGCCACCGCGAGGTCACCGGAGGACCACAGGGCGGAGATCACTTTCTTGGTCGTCTTCAGGCCCCACCAGCCGCCGCTCCCCTCCCCCTCGAGGTCCATCGAGCGCAAGGGCCCCTCGGAGGCGATGCGCTCGAGGATCTCCCGCGCCAGCTCGGGGTGCTCGCCGAGCAGGTCCCCCCACCAGGGATGGACGCGAAACTCCTCGCGCCGGAAGGCCATGGCCGGGTAGAGCTCGATCGGCAGCCAGCACGCCTCGTGGCCCCAGTATTCGAAGAGGGGCTCACCAGGCTGGAGCAGCCTCTCGCCCAGCTCGGCCGGGAATCCGGCCAGTCGCGAGGTGAGGACGATCGAGTGCGAGCGGGCGCCGGCGATCGACACCGTGTCGAGCTGGAGGTAGCCGAAGCGGCGGATCACCGCGTGGGCGGCGGCGCGGGCCTGCTTCTCGCCGCGTCCGGCCGAGGCCGGCAGCCCGGTGTACTCCGGGCCGAGCAGCCCGGCTCGAGCCAGGGCCAGGCGCCGGGCTTCGCGCAGGGAGAGGGATTCCACGGCGGCGAACGTTATCGTAAGGAAAGGGCGTTACGGATCGGCCCGCGAGGGAACATTTCTCCGCCACGCCCGTAGAATGGCCCGACATTCCGGACTCTGCTCCCCCCTCCACTCAACCGACGAGATCGACATGGCTGACACGAATGCTTCTCTCTCCGATCTGCGCATCGACGACGACGACCGCCTCGACCTTTCCCGCTCGCGGCGCCGCAAGCGTGCCGTCCTCCTGGTCGTCGTCTTGAGCGGCCTGGTCACCACCGGCGTGGTGATGCGCGGCGGCAAGGTCTACTCCCTCGAAACGATGAAAGCCGACGAGATCCGGGCCGAGGGCCCCGCGGCCATCCTCCAGGCCTCCGGCTACGTCACTGCCCGCCGCAAGGCCACCGTTTCCTCCAAGTTCACCGGCAAGGTCACCGAGATCCTGGTCGAGGAGGGCATGAAGGTGGAAGAGGGCCAGGTGCTGGCCCGCCTCGACGACAGCCTCCTCTCGCGCCAGGTCGGCCTCGACGAGGCTCGGCTCCAGGCGTCGAAGAGCAGCCTGACCGAGATCGAGGTCCGGCTGGCCGAGGCCGAGCTCAACAAAAAGCGCAGCGGGCAGCTGGTCTCCTCCGGGGTCTCCGCCCAGGCGCAGCTGGACGCCGACCGCGCCGCCGTGGACTCCCTCAAGGCCCGCCTCGCCGCCGCGGGCGACGAGGTCGCGGTGGCCGCGCAGAACCTCGAGCTGGCCCGCCAGCAGCTCACCGACGCGGTCATCCGCGCCCCCTTCTCCGGCGTCGCAGTGTCCAAGGACGCCCAGCCGGGCGAGATGATCTCTCCGGTATCGGCCGGCGGCGGCTTCACCCGCACGGGCATCTGCACCCTGGTCGACATGGGCTCCCTCGAGATCGAGGTCGACGTCAACGAGGCATACATCAACCGCGTGGTGTCCGGCCAGCGGGTCGAGGCGGTGCTCGACTCCTACCCGGACTGGAAGATCCCCGGCCGGGTGATCACCACCGTGCCCACGGCCGACCGGCAGAAGGCCACGGTCACTGTGCGCATCGGCTTCGACCAGCTCGACCTTCGGATCCTTCCCGACATGGGAGTGAAGGTCTCCTTCCTGGACGACAGCGCCGCGGCCTCCGGGCCCCGCCGCTTCGTGGTGGTGCCCTGCGGCGCCCTGGTGAAGGAAGGGGAGCTGCGCTTCGCCTTCGTGCTCGACCCCGAGAGCAAGAAGGTCTCGCGGCGCGAGGTGAAGGTCGCCCAGCGACCCCTGTCCCAGGAGTGCGAGATCAGCGAGGGGATTGCCGGCGGCGAGCTGGTGGCCACCGATCCTCCTGCCGAGCTCAAGGACGGCGACCGGGCGCGCCCCGCCCGGAGCAAGAAGAGCTGAGGCCGCCGTGGCGAACGACAACGTCGTCCGAGCTCTCGACGTCCACAAGACCTTCCGGCGGGGCGCCGAGCTGGTCCAGGTCCTGATGGGCCTGTCGCTCGAGATCCCGCGCGGCGAGTTTCTCGCCCTGATGGGACCTTCGGGCTCCGGCAAGTCGACCTTGCTCAACCTGATCGGCGGCCTCGACCGGCCGACGCGCGGCGCCATCGAGGTCGGCGGCCAGCGCATCGACCGCCTCTCGGACGCCGACCTCTCGGCCTGGCGGGCCCGCAACGTGGGCTTCGTCTTCCAGATGTACAACCTGCTGCCGGTGCTCACCGCCGAGCGCAACGTCGAGCTGCCCCTGCTGCTGACCAAGCTCTCGCGGGCCGAGCGCAAGCGCCGGGTGCGCATCGCCCTCTCGCTGGTGGGTCTGGGCGATCGCATCAAGCACTTCCCGCGACAGCTCTCCGGTGGTCAGGAGCAGCGGGTGGGCATCGCCCGGGCGATCGTCACCGATCCGACCCTGCTGCTCTGCGACGAGCCCACGGGCGACCTCGACCGCAAGTCCGGTGACGAGGTCCTGAGCCTCTTGACCTCGCTCAACCGGGACCACGGCAAGACGATCATCATGGTGACCCACGACCCCCATGCGGCCGAGCGCGCTTCTCGCGTGCTGCACTTCGAGAAGGGAGTCCTCCAGCTGGATTCCGCGGCCTGAGGAAGGTGCCCATGAAGTATCTGCCCCTGATCTGGAAGAACATCTGGCGCAAGAAGACGCGGGCGATCTTCACCCTGCTCGCGATCGTCATGGCCTTCGCCCTCTTCGGGCTGCTCACCGCCGTAGGCGAGGCATTCTCGGGCGGAGTCGACCTCACCGGGGCGGATCGCCTGGTGATGGTCCACAAGGTCTCGTTGATCCAGCCCCTGCCGTCGAGCTACATGGGTCGGATCCGGGCCACCGCCGGAGTGGTCGACGTCACCCACGCCAGCTGGTTCGGCGGCTACTACCAGAAGCCGGAGAACTTCTTCGGCCAGTTCCCGGTCGATCCCGAAAGCTACCTGCGGATGTTCCCGGAGATCCTCCTGCCGGAGGACCAGAAGAGAGCCTGGCTCAAGGACAAGGAAGGTTGCATCGTCGGCCGCAAGCTCGCCGACCAACATGGCTTCCGGGTCGGGGATCGAGTCCCGATCATCGGCAGCCCGTGGCGGAAGATCGATGGCGGCGACACCTGGGAGTTCAACGTCTCCGGGATCTACGACGGCTCCGAAGAGGGCACGGATACCACGGTGTTGCTGTTCCGCTACGACTACTTCGACGAAGCCCGGCAGCACCGCAAGGGGATGGTGGGCTGGTACACCATCCGCATCGACGAGCCCGACCAGGCGGCGGCCATCGCCCAGTCCATCGACGCCAACTTCGAGAACTCCTCGGCCGAGACCAAGACCTCGACCGAGAAGGCGTTCGCCGAAGGCTGGGCCAACCAGATCGGCAACATCGCGGCGATCGTCGAGGCGATCTCGGCAGCGGTCTTCTTCATCATCCTGCTGGTGGCGGCCAACACCATGGCGCAATCGGTGCGCGAGCGGGTCAACGAGATCGCGGTGCTCAAGACCCTCGGCTTCGGGCCGTTCAAGGTGCTCGGTCTGGTGCTCGGGGAGTCGTTCTTCCTCGCCCTGGTGGGAGGCGCGCTCGGCCTGCTGCTGGCCCAGGTGCTGGTGGGCGGCGTGGGCAAGGCCCTGGAGCGCTTCCTGCCGATCTTCTACATGCCGCCGGACGCGATCGGCACCGGGCTGTTGATCGCCGCCGCCGTCGGGGCGATCGCCGGTCTGCTCCCCGGCATCCAGTCCATGCGGCTGCCGATCGCGGCGGCCCTGCGGCGAGGGTGAGCCCAGTCATGCTCCGAGCCTTCAACCAGACCTTCCAGATCAGCCTGCTCAACCTGCGCAACCTACCGGCGCGAGCCGGCTCCTCCCTGGTGGCGGTGATCGGCATCGCCGGCGTGGTGGCGATCCTGGTCGCCGTGCTGTCGATTGCCGCCGGCTTCCGCCAGACCATCGCCTCGACCGGCGCACCGGACCGCGCGGTGGTGCTGCGGCAGGGATCGACCTCCGAGATGATGAGCTTCGTCGGCGGCGATTCGGCGCGACTGATCAAGAACGCCCCTGGAGTGGCGCAGGAGGGCGGCACCTCGCTCGCCTCGGCGGAGCTCTTCGTCATCGTCGACCTGCCCAAGCTGCCGGCCGGCACTCCGGCCAACGTGCCCCTGCGGGGGGTGGAGCCCTCGGCCTTCGCCATCCGCAAGGAGCTGAAGATGGTGGAGGGGCGGCCGTTCCGCACCGGCACCCGCGAGCTGATCGCGGGCAGGAGCGCGGCCCTCTCCTTCGCCGGCCTCGCCGTGGGCTCGACGCTGCGCCTGGGGGGCAACGACTGGAAAGTGGTGGGGATCTTCGAGTCCGGAGGCTCGCTCACCGAATCCGAGCTGTGGTGTGACGCTCGGGTGCTGCAGCCCACCTACCGGCGGGGCAACAGCTTCCAGGCCATCTACGTCCAGCTCGAGACCGAGGCCTCCCTCGCGCAGTACCGCTACTCGCTCGAGAACGACCCCCGGCTGGACGTCGCCGTCTCGCGGGAGACGGACTACTTCTCGTCACAGTCGGAGGTGCTCACCGGCCTGATCCTCTCGCTAGGCGTGGTGATCGGGATCATCATGGGAGCCGGCGCAGCCTTCGGCGCCCTCAACACCATGTACACGGCGGTGTCCTCCCGCACCCGGGAGATCGCCACCCTGCGCGCCGTGGGTTTCCAGCGCACGCCGATCGTGGTGTCGGTGATGGTGGAGGCGCTCTTCCTCGGCCTGATCGGCGGGGCGATCGGGGCGGCGGCGGCCTGGTGGCTGTTCGACGGCTTCCGGGCCTCGACCATGAACTGGCAGAGCTTCAGCCAGGTGGCCTTCGCCTTCCGGGTCACGCCCGAGCTACTGGTGCTGGCGGTGACCTACGCTCTCGGCCTGGGCCTCGTCGGCGGCATCCTGCCGGCGATCAAGGCCGCCCGCCTGCCGGTGGCGACGGCGCTGCGCGAGCTGTAGCCGTCCGGGCGCCGGGCCGTGCGCCCCTACGAGCCGATGATCAGGCCGCCGTCGACCGGCAGCACCGCACCCGAGACGAAGCTCGCGGCTGCCGAGGCCAGCCAGAAGTAGGCCTCCGCCACCTCCTCGGGCCGGCCCAGCCGGCCCAAGGGCGTGTGATCCACCACGCGCTTGACCACCATCTCGGGCAGGGCGTCGACCATCGGCGTGGCGACGAAGCCGGGGGCCACGGCATTGACCCGAATGCGGTGTCGGCCCAACTCCCGGGCCCAGGTCTTGACCATCGCCTCCAGGCCGGCCTTGGCAGCGGCGTAGTTGGTCTGGCCGAAGTTGCCGGTGGCGGCCACCACCGAGGAGGCCACGGCGATCGAGCCGCCGCCCGAGGCGATCAGCAGGGGCACCGCGGCCCGCACGGTCAGGAACACGCCGCGCAGGTTGGTGTCGAGCACGCGATCGAAGTCCTCGTCCGAGAGCTGGGAGACCGCCTGCCCGCCCCGCCATTTCACCAGCAGCCCGTCGCGCACCACGCCGGCGTTGGCGATCACGGCGTCCAGGCGGCCGCAGTGGCAGCGCACGCCCTCGAGGGCCACGGCCACGGCCGCCGAGTCGGACACGTCGACCAGCGTGAGGTGGGCCTGGGCGCCGCGAGCCAGGAGCGCGGGCTCGAGATCCGCGAGCTTGGGGGAGACGTCCCAGGCCGCCACGTCCCAGCCGCCCTCGGCGAAGCGCAGGGCGACCGACCGACCGATGCCGACGGCGGCCCCGGTGACCAGAACGACGGGTCGATGAGGAGCTGGACCGAGCGAAGGGTCAGGGCTCATGGAGGGCGATACTATGCCGCGCGCATGACAGTTCTCGATGGCCTCATCCTGCTCGCCACCGGCGTCGCGGTGGGCCTGCTCAACACGGTGGCCGGAGGGGGCTCCTTCCTGTCCTTGCCGGTGCTCATCTTCGTCGGCCTGCCACCGGGCATCGCCAACGGCACCAACCGCATTGCGATCCTGGCCCAGAACGTCAGCGCCGTGACCGGCTTCCACCGCCACCGCCTGATCGACTGGAGCTGGGGCTGGCTCGCCGCCCTGCCCACCTGCGCCGGCACGGTGGTGGGCACCTGGCTCGCGCTCGAGACGCCGGACCAGCTCTTCCGCCGCCTGCTCGCCGTGTTCATGGTGGGCTTCACCCTGTGGACCCTGTTCGCCAAGAGCCCGGCGCCGGCCGGTCACGCCGAGCTCGACGGCACCGGAGAGGGCCAGCGAGCGGGGAGCGCCGCCGCGCTTTCCCCTGGCCGGCGCGCCGCGCTCGTCGTCGGCTTCTTCGCCGCGGGGGTCTACGGCGGTTTCATCCAGGCCGGAGTGGGCTTCCTGGTCCTGGCGCTGACGTCCCTGGGCGGGCTCGACCTGGTGCGCGGCAACGCCGTGAAGGTCTTCTCGATCTTCCTGTCGATGATCGTCTCCCTCACCGGCTTCCTCCTCGCGGGCCGGGTGGAGTGGTTGCCGGGCCTGCTGCTGGCCGCCGGCACCGTGGTGGGCGCGGCCTGGGGCGTCCGCCTCTCCGTGCTCAAGGGCCACGGCTGGATCCGCGGTGTGGTCACCGCCGCCGTGCTCGCCTGCGCCGTGCGCCTGTTGCTGTTCTGAGCCCCTACGACCCCAACCGCCTCGCCAGGCGCTTGCCGATCAGCTCGAGGGCCGTCGGCCCGGCCGCTTCGAGGAGCTTCGACAGGGCCTCGGGCTGCTGGGCCAGCTCGAGGGCCAGCGACAGGGCCTGCATGAAGTCGTGGTCCCAGATGCGGGTGCGGCCGCAGACCTCGCCGTGGCGTTCGACCGGGTAGCCCTCGAGGGTCGGGTCAGCGCGCAGCCGAAAGGCCGGCTCGCGGGAGAGGGCGGGCAGCATGGCCGCCGCCAGGCGGGCGAGGTGGGGATCGTCGAAGGTGCAGTGAGGCAGGTCGCCGGAGCCGGGGCTCTCCCAGCCGCGGAAGACCCCGAACTCACCGCCGCCCAGGGCGACGACCTCCCAGGGACCGGCGAGCTCCGCGGGGGCGGCGCTCGCCGGATCGTCCAGGGTCTCGAGCCGGGCGAGGTAGCTCGGGTCGAACGCGTTGGCGACCCGCTCGGAAGACATGTGCTCGTCCATCGGGGAGCTCCTCCATTTACGCCGTACTTTCGCTGAACTCTAGTCGACCCTGCCGAGCGAGTCAATCCTCGACGCTGCCTCTATACTCCCCGCGATGAGTGAGACCGATCCCTTCGCCTGGTTCGGCCGAGTGCTGGCCGAGGCCGAGGCCACCGGCATCAGCGACCCCAACGCCATGGTCCTCGCCTCCGTCGACGCCTCCGGCAGGCCCTCCTCGCGGGTGGTCTTGCTCAAGGGCTTCGACCACCGGGGCTTCGTCTTCTACACCAACCTCGAGAGCTGCAAGGGCGAGCAGATCCGCGCCCGTCCCGAGGTCTGTCTGAATTTCTTCTGGCGAGAGCTCAGCCAGCAAGTGCGCATCGAGGGCCGTGCCGAGCTCGTCGACGACGCCGAGGCGGATGCCTACTTCTCCTCGCGCCCCCACGGCAGCCAGATCGGTGCCTGGGCCTCGAAGCAGAGCCGACCCTTGGCCGGTCGGGGGGAGCTGCTTTCGGCGGTAGCCGCCGTCGAGGCCCGCTACCTCGGCCGTCCGGTGCCGCGTCCACCGCACTGGTCGGGCTTCCGAGTCGTGCCGGAGCGCTTCGAGTTCTGGGTCGGTCGGGTCTTCCGTCTGCACGACCGGACGGTCTTCGAGCGTTCCCCCGAAGGCTGGCGTTCCTTCCGTCTCTATCCCTGAAGTCCCGCGCCGGGCGCCGCCGGAATCCCTGACAGTAGGAGTCCCGCTCGAGGACCGCGCGCGAGCGCCGCGATCCACCTGACCCGGCGTCCCTGGAGTCGCCGGAGCGGAGACTTCTTTTCAGTACGGGGATGGCAAAACGGCGTCCGTGTCCGTCGATACAAGAAGAGGACTCCAGCGACCGAAAACCATCGGCGGGGATCTGTAGACAAATCGGATGTAAACGCCAATCGTTGAGAAATACAGGACTTTCCTTGTTGCAAATGATCGATGGGGATCCTATGATGCTGCGCCAACCGCCCTCCCGCACAGAAGGGCCTCGTTACTCTCCCATGTCGAGCTCACCCGCAACGACCGACGAGCGCCTCGGCAGAGTGCTTCGCTTGCTGCAGGGAGCGATCCGCGCGGCGGGTGCCACGCAAACGGAAGTGGACGAGGCGATCCAGCGCCGCCGGGGTTATCTATCGCACGTGTTCCAGCGCCGGGTGGATCTGAAGCTGATCGATCTGCTGCGAGCGCTCGAAGTGCTGCGGGTCGATCCGCATCGATTCTTCCAGCTGGCCTTCTCCTCGCGCGCCGAGCCGGCGGTGTCCTCGGTGCTCACCGAGTGTTTCGACCCAGAACAGCTGGGTGAGAGCGGCAACGCCAACCTCAAGACCCGAGCCACCGAGGATCCGTCGCTGCTCGAACGGGTGCGGGGTGCCGTGCGGGACCTGTTGGCCGAGATCCGGCCTCCCAGCCCGGGTCGCGAGGAGCGATGACGGCCGCCGGACGAGAAATCATCACCAGCCTGTCACCTCCGGCGGGTCGTCGCGCACCTACATTTCCAGAGAACCGATCGTAGAGGGGCGGGACGGGTTGGACGGACGGCGCGGTCGGGGCCC
>JBIOYC010000309.1:0-3954 GCA_044869955.1 Thermoanaerobaculia bacterium
GAGAAGCCGCCATCGAGCCGCCGGCGATCCTGGTGGTGGGGGCGGTGGTGGGGGTCTTGGCATCTGCGGCTGCCCGAGCAGTTCGCCCCACCGTCCTTCCGCTGCCAGGTGTCGACTCCGCTCTCACTCGGTAGCACGCTCCGGAAGCGGTGGCATGCCGGTCACAGAGGGGGACAGCGGACTGATACTCTTCAGCTTCGGTCCCCACGCTCCTCGGCCAGGATCGCCTTGACCTTAGAGCTCAGGGAGGGCACTTCGTCTCGGATCGCGGTCCAGAGGATCTCAGGATCCAGGGCGAAGTAGGCATGGGCCACCACGTCTCGAAGGCCGGCGATCGCCCTCCAGGCAAGCTCGGGATGCGCCTGCCTCCACTCCAACGGCAGCTTCTTGACGGCTTCGCCGATGACGTGAAGGTTGCGGAGGATGGCGTCAAGCCGCATCTCGTCGTCAAAGACCTCAGCACGGCTCCTCCCCGCAGAGAAGCGCAAGATCTTCTCGCTGCTCAGCTCGAGGTCCTCAAGGAGCAGCAGTACGTCACGCGACACGGATGGCGTCTCTCTCTACCTGCGCCCGGGCCCGCTCACGCAGCCCGCTCTCTGTCACTAGGTCGACCGAGACACCGAGCAGGTCCTCCAGGAAGATCCGCAGGCCCATGTAGCTTGCGAAGGTCTGGGGCGACCCGAAGCCCACGAGGAGGTCCACATCGCTCCCCGGTCGGGCCTCAGCTCGGGCTACCGAGCCGAACAGGCGCAGGGACCTGACGTCGAAGCGCTGCAGATCCTCTCGGTGTGCCCTCAGCGTGTTGAGGATCTCCTCGCGACTCATGGTGGTTTCCCTGATGTGCCTTGCAGCCCCATGAGGCGAAGAGTAGCAAACCCGGGCTGCTGGGCAGCGGTCCCAACAGCCCGAACCTGTAAGGCCACCTGCCTCTAAACCCGCCGCCGCATCAGTACCAGCCCCGCGCCGAGAAGCGCCATCACCAGCGCCGCCAGACCCCAGACGCCGAGGGTGGGGATCTCCGGCGTGACCGAGCCTTGGGAGCCGAAGAAGGGAGGAGGTAGAGGATCACCGTCGCCGACGTTTTGGAACGTCCCGCCGGTTACCACGGCCAGGTGCTCGAAGAACGCGGCGTCCGAAACCAGACCCTCGGTCCGTGGCACCCGGCGTTCTCGATCGAAGCCCGACTCCGTGACGGAGCCCCAGTAACGAGCCTGCACCACGGCCAGACCGGTGAGCCGGGTCTCCACCCGCTCCTGCCAGGAGCCCGGATCCCAGGGCGGGCCGCCCCCGCTCGAAGGACCAGCGCAGGGGCCGCTGCTGTTGTTCTCCTCACCGTCACTCGAGACGGCGAGCTGCCGGTCGCTGACCCCGGCACCGAGCCCCGCGAACGGATCTCCGGCCGCGCACAGAGCTTCGGCCAGGGGGGTCAGGCCCGAGCAGCCGGTCGGGGAGAGCGCGGCGAGGGCCGCGGCGGCGAGGCTGGGATCGACGAAGCCGCCAGTCAGATCGCTCGGCGCATCGTCCGCGAAGGTCCAGACTGCGACCCAGGACCCGGCCGGGCGGGTCGCGACGAAATCCGCCAGGTCCTGCTGCGCCAGGGCGAGGGCGTCCTCGCAGCGGGTGTTGCCCGTCGAAGGCCGCGTCACGGTCATGGAGCCGGTTCGATCCAACAGGATCAGCAGGTTCCCGCCGGGAGCTGCGGGCGAGATGGTGAAGTTGGAGTTCGAGATGTCGAAGAAGACGTTGCCGGCCCCCTTGACCTTGACCCGGGCCGTGGTGGTGGCCACCGCGGGGAGGTCGACCGTCTCCGAGCCGTCGTTGGGCGTGCCGCTGGCCAGACGGAACGGGTAGGTCATGCCGCCGTCGATCGACAGCGAGATGTCCACCGCCACGGCGCTGACCGGCGCCGCCGTGGTGTTGGCCACCTCCCAGGTCACTGTGGCCTGGTCAACGAGGGCCTCCCCGCCGTTGGGTGCGTTGACCTCGAAGGGCCCGGAGCTGGTGGTAGAGGTAATGGTGGTCGAGTCCTTGCCCTCGCGCCCCCCTCCAGCGTGGTTGTCGCGTACGGTGACCTGAAAGGTCAGGGTGCGATTGGTGATGGGCAGGACTTCACCGTCGGCGAGAGTCCCGGCGATCAGATCGGTGAGCCGGGGGAAGACGCGCACCGGGGTGGCCGTCGAGGGCCAGGAGCGGAAGATCGGCTGGACGCCGTCGTCGCCGGTGGCCAGAGATGCGAGGGTGCCGGCGTCAAACTCCTCCCAATTGAACGTGAGGGGATCGTAGTTGGAATCCGCGCCGTTCGTGGCTTCGAGCTCGAACGGAGTTGCCGCAGGAATGGTGTAGCTCGAGCCGGCATCGACGCTCGGGGCAGCCGAGTTCACGCTGGGATCGCTGGCGAAGCAGCTGCCCCCGCCGGCCACGAAAGACAGCATCTGATCCAAGCTCCGGCGATGGAAGTGCGCGTCGCTGTTGGGCTGCAGATCGTCTGCTCCACAGATCCCGGCATAGGCCATGATGGTCGAGCCGCTGCCAGGCTCGAAGGCCGAGGCTAGCGCGCCGTTGCCGCTGCAGGCGCCGTTCACGCCGTTGAAGGTGTGATCTCCCCCGTGCTGGTGCCCAACCTCGTGGGCCACATAGTCGATGTCGAAGGGATCGCCCATCGGGCTCGGTCGCCCCGTGCAGCCCCATGCCTTGATGGCGGCGGAGCACACTACGCCAAGGCCGGCCAGACCACCACCACCCGTGCTGAAGACGTGGCCGATGTCGTAGTTGGCGTCACCGATCGTGGTGTCGATCGCGGTCTGATTCTCGGCCAGCATGGGGCCGCAGTCGTTGTTGGTGTAGGGGTCGGCGCCCCCATCCGTGAAGACCAGGTCCATGTTGTCCGCCACCAGCTCGAGCCGGACCGACAGATCCCGTTCGTAGACCTGGTTCACGCGGTTGATGGTGGTTACGATAGCGGCCTGGCCGGCAGCTTGAGTGCCGCCGTGGAATTGCGAGTACTCCCCGGTCGCCGCGACGGCCAGACGGTAGCGGCGCAGGGCACCGCTGGTGTCTCCTCGCAGGGACACGTCCCTGGGCAGCGCTTCGCCGTGGACCTCGCACCCGAAGGGGGCCTCGCGGGCCAGGTCCGCGCGGAAGTAGCTGATGTAGAGCGTCCGATCCCCCTTCCAGTAGGGGTCGATGAAGTAGGTGCCCTCGGGAGACTCGATCATCGCGTGAAAGCCGTCCGGCCCGCCCCAGTCCAGCCGGCCGGTCGCCGACGGGCGGTCCAGACCGCGGGCCAGGTAGGTCTGCATGGGCCAGCCGAGGGCCGCCATGCGGGCCGCGAGCTCGGGGGCCATCACCGGCGAAGCGACCACCTCGAAGCGCTCGAGAGCGCCGTCCGGCCGGGGCAGAAACAGCCAAATCGGAGCCCGAGACCCGTCCCGCTCGTCGGGAGCGCTCGCGAGGGTGCGCTCCAGTCGGGCCGCGTCCAGGGCGAAAGCGGCAAAGCGTTGCGGCCGGATCCACGGCCGGCTGCCGGGGGCCTGGCGGCGCTCCAGCTCCTCAGCGGTCAGGCGGCTCCAGGTCGCCGTGCCGGATGCGTCCTGGGCTTGAGCCGCCGCGGCGTCCAGCACTGCGATGCAAGCCGCGGCAGCAGTGGTCAGCAGGATCGAACGAAACCATCTCCTCGACATCTCGGGGTCTCCTTGCCGCTTGCGGGCGAGAACATTGCACCTGGGCACAGACACGGTTCCCTACACTTTTGTTGGTTCGACCAGAAGATGTCTAAGATCTTCTGCTTCATGAAGACGATGGATGCCCTGGAGGTCCCTCACCTCCCCCCCTGCAACCTCCTCCCGCCCACCCCGTACAGAGCGGGTTGGGGGGTCGTGTCCCCGTTCATCCCGTCAGCTCCGGACCCGTTCGAGAAAGGGGCTCCTTTGTCGGCTCAAGTCTCGCCTTCCGCCT
>JBIOYC010000310.1:0-6430 GCA_044869955.1 Thermoanaerobaculia bacterium
CCCCCGCGCGGGGGAGAGGGGATCGGGAGGAGGCCGCGGAGCGTGGGAACCAGGACCATCCGCCGTCCCGCCAGGGACGTTCATGGGTAGCGAGGGATTTCCATCCCTCGTGGGCCTACACCGCCAGCAGATACGCGAACATCAGCGGCGCCACGATGGTGGCGTCGGACTCGATGATGAACTTGGGGGAGCTGACGTCGAGCTTGCCCCAGGTGATCTTCTCGTTCGGCACCGCGCCGCTGTAGGAGCCGTACGAGGTGGTCGAGTCGCTGATCTGGCAGAAGTAGCTCCACAGCTTGACCGGCTTTTCGAGGTCCTGGGCGATCAGGGGCACGACGCAGATCGGGAAGTCGCCGGCGATGCCGCCGCCGATCTGGAAGAAACCGATCTCGTGCTCCTTGGTGGTGTCGAGGTACCAGTGGATCAGCCGGTCCATGTAGTGCAGGCCACCCTTGACCGTGTCGAGGCCGACCTCGCCGCGCACCGTCGCCGCCACGAACATGTTGCCCATCGTCGAGTCCTCCCAGCCGGGGACGAAGAGGGGCAGGTTGCGCCGTGCCGCCTCGGACAGCCAGGAGTCCTTGGGGTCGATCTGGTACTGGTCGGAGAGCTCGCCGGAGTTGAGGATCCGGTAAAAGTACTCGTGGGGCAGATAGCGCTCCCCGGCGTCGTGGGCCGCCCGCCAGTGGGAGAGGATGGTCGACTCCACCCGCCGCATCGCCTCTTCCTCGGGGATGCAGGTGTCGGTCACTCGGTTCAGGCCCTTCTCGGCCAGGGCCCACTCCTCCTCGGCCGACAGCCCCCGCCAGTTGGGGATGCGCCGGTAGTGGTCGTGGGCCACCAGGTTGAAGAGGTCCTCCTCGAGGTTGGCACCGGTGCAGCAGATGCCGTGGATCTTCTCGCGCCGGATCATCTCGGCGAGCAGGATGCCCATCTCGGCGGTGCTCATCGCCCCGGCCAGGGTCACCAGCATGCGGTTGCCCTTGGTCAGCTGGTCTTCCCAGGCCGCAGCCGCCTCGACCACGGTGGCGGCGTTGAAGTGACGGTAGTGGTAGCGCAGGAAGCTGCGCACCGCGGCGTAGTCCTTGGTCATCATCTCGTTCCCCTTACTCGGTCTCGTCGCCCAGGGACAGACCCATGTCCCGGGCCGCCAGCAGGCAATCGTCGTCGAGGGGCACGGTGCGCATGCGGCCGGTGACGCTCGACAGCGGCACGGCCCGCACGTCCGGCGGGTCGAGGGCGACCATGATCGAGCTCTTCCCCTGAGCGATCAGCCGCACCGCCGCGGCCCCGAACTCGAGGGCGAGGATGCGGTCGCGGGAGGTCGGGCGGCCACCCCGCTGGAGGTGGCCGAGCACCACGCAGCGGGTCTCCTTGCCGGTCTGGGCGGCGATCTCCGCCGCCACCTTCTCGCCGATGCCGCCCAGTCGGCGCTCCCGGCCCGCCGTCTCGCCGTCCTTCCACACCATCTCGCCGCCGGCCGGCTTGGCTCCCTCGGCCACCACCACGATCGAGAAGTGCCGGCCCTGGGCCTCGCGGTCCATGATCTTCCGGCACACCGCCTCGACGTCGTAGGGGATCTCGGGAATCAGGATCACGTCCGCTCCTCCGGCCACCCCGGCATGGAGGGCGATCCAGCCCGCGTAGCGCCCCATCACCTCGACCACGAAGACCCGCTCGTGCGACTCCGCCGTGGTGTGCAGCCGGTCCAGGGCCTCGGTGGCGACGGTGACCGCGGTGTCGAAGCCGAAGGTGGCCACGGTGCCGGCGAGGTCGTTGTCGATGGTCTTGGGCACGCCGACGATCTCCAGGCCCTTCTGGGCCAGGGCGCTGGCGATGCGCATCGAGCCCTCGCCGCCGATCGCCACCAGGGCGTCGAGGCCGAGGTTCTTGTAGCTGGCGACGATCTCGTCCGAGCGGTCGATGATGGTGATCGAGCCGTCGGGCAGCTTGAAGGGGTACTCGAGGGGGTTGCCGCGGTTGACCGTGCCGAGGATCGAGCCGCCGAGGTGGGTGAGGCCGCGCACGGACTCGGGGGTGAGCTGGACGATGTGGCTGGTGTCGAGTAGGCCGAGGTAGCCCTTGCGCAGGCCGACGACCTCCCACCCCCGACGGCAAGCCGACAGCACGACGGCGCGGATGACGGCGTTCAAGCCGGGGGCATCCCCTCCTCCCGTGTTGACGGCGATTCTGCGGATCTTGCGCTTCATGGGGCCTCCCTCGGCGCGCCATCTTACCCTCTAGCCGGACCGGGGGCAGTGCTAGACTCCCGCGCAATCCAAGGCCCCCGGGAGCCCTACACGCATGCCCAAGCGCCCCTTCACCATCGGCATCGAAGAGGAATACCAGATCATCGATCCGGAGACCCGGCACCTCACCTCCTACATCCAGCAGTTCCTGGACAGCGGGCGGGTCGTGCTCAAGGACCAGATCAAGCCGGAGTTCCTGCAGTCCCAGGTCGAGGTGGGCTCGAAGATCTGCCACTCGATCGACGAGGCCCGCGAGGAGCTGGTCAAGCTGCGCCGCACGGTGATCGGGGTCGCCGAGGAGCACGGGACCCGCGTCGCGGCGGCCTCCACCCACCCCTTTTCGAGCTGGATGGAGCAGCGCATCACCGCCGGGGAGCGCTACACCAAGCACGAGCGCGAGATGGCGGACGTGGCGCGGCGCCTGCTGATCTTCGGCATGCACGTGCACATCGGGATGGAAGACCGCGACCTGATGATCGACGTGATGGACCAGGCGCGCTACTTCATCCCCCACCTGCTGGCCCTGTCGACCAGCTCGCCGTTCTGGTACGGCCGGGATACCGGCCTCAAGAGCTACCGCTCGGTGGTCTTCGAGAGCGTGCCGCGCAGCGGCCCGCCGCCGGCCTTCGCCTCCTGGCACGAGTACCAGCAGTTCATCGAGACGCTGCTCAAGACCGGCTGTATCGAGGACGGCACCCGCATCTGGTGGGACATCCGGCCGCACTCGAAGTTCCCCACCCTGGAGTTCCGGGTCACCGACATCTGCACCAAGCTCGACGACGCCATCTGCCTGGCGGCGCTGATCCTCGCCATCGTCACCAAGCTGATCGAGCTGCGCCGGCACAACATGTCGTGGCGGCGCTACCGCCACCACCTGATCACCGAGAACAAGTGGCGGGCAGTGCGCTACGGCATCAACGGCAAGCTGCTCGACTTCGGTCGCCAGGAGGAAGTGGCCTTCCCCGAGCTGGCGATGGAGCTGCTCGCCCTGGTGGACGACGTGGTGGACGACCTCGGCGTGCGCAAGGAGGTCGAGCACGTCCACACCATCCTCGCCGAGGGCACCAGCGCCGACCGCCAGAGGAAAGTCTTCGCCGAGACCAACGACATGCAGGCCGTGGTCGACCACCTGATCGCGGAAACCCGCCTCGGCTGCGCCTAGCCCTCACCCCCTCGTTCCCCCTCTCCCGACCCACCCGCCACTCCCTCCCGGGAGAGGGGGAGGCCGGAAGAGACTCCCTCCTGGTAATCGTTGCCGCGCACGCGGGACTTCATCTTCTCCCTCGTTTCCCTCGTTCCCACGCTCTGCGTGGGGACGCCCCTCCGGTCACGGTCGCCTTGACGACGGCCTTGGCCGTTGCTACCGTTCCGAAACCACACAGGTTCAACACCTTGCAGCTCGCGGCGGCCCTCAGGATCCTCTAGCCAGCCATGACCGCGCCAACCCTCGAGATCGAACGACTGACTCCGCCGGCGAGTGACTCCGATCTCCGCGCCCTCGCTCAGCTCCTGGTCGACGCGGTCGAGGGCGGCGCGGCGGTCAGCTTCCTCGCACCGCTCTCGCTCGAGCAGGCGGAGAGTTGGTGGCGGAGGACGCTTTCTGAAGCCCACTCCCGGGCGATCTTCCTGGTGGCTCGGGATGGCGAGGAGATCGTCGGCACCGTCCAGCTGCACCCGGCCTGGGCGCCGAACCAGCGGCATCGCGGGGAGGTCGTCAAGCTGCTGGTGCACAGCCGGAGCCGTCGCTCCGGCCTCGGTGCTGGGCTGATGCTCGGCATGGAGGACGAGGCCCGGCGCGCGGGGTTCTGCCTGCTCACGCTCGACGCGAAGCGGGGAGGAGCAGCCGAGCGCCTGTATCGACGCCTCGGCTGGACCCACGCCGGGACGATCCCCCGCTATGCCCTCGACCCGGACGGGACGCCCCACGACGCGGTGATCTTCTACAAGCAGCTAGGCCCAGCCGACGAATCGCCAGGAAGCCCAAGACCCTCGACGAAGTCCTCGCCGCGTTGAGCCCCGACCAGAGGGCTGCGCCCGAAACCAGCGACCCCGAGGCAAGCGCGAAGCTCCTGCCCGAACCTCATCCACGCGAGCCGCCCGCATGGACCTCTTCCTCGAGCGCGGCGGCGAGGTCGCGGACTCCTCGCCGCAGCTCCTGCGGGTCGACCGCGGCAAATCCCAGATGGAGCCCATCCCGGGGCGCGCGTCCCCGGTAGGAGCGGGCGAGCGACGAGACCTCGACCCCCCGCCGGGCCGCGGTCTGCACCGCACGTTCCCCAGAGATCCCGCAGCGCAGCCAACCGACGGTCTGGAGCCCGGCTTCGATCCCGGAGATCTCGAGCAGCCCGGCCAGGCGTTCCGCCGCGTGCTCCTGGAGCACGGCCAGCCGCTCCGCATACAGCTCCCGCATGCGCCGGACGTGCCGCCCGAAGTGCCCGTCGGCGATGAAATCGGCCAGCACCGCCTGCTCGGGAAGGGGCGCGTGCCGGCGGGTGATCGATAGCATGGCCGCGAAGAGGTCGACGAGATCGGTGGGGACCACCAGGTAGCCCAGCCGGAGGGAAGGGAAGAGGACCTTGCTGAAGCTGCCGGCGAAGAGCACCCGGCCGTGACCATCGAGCCCCTGGAGCGCTGGAAGGGGTCGGCCCGAGTAGCGGTACTCGCTGTCGTAGTCGTCCTCGAAGATCAGGGCGCCGGAGGTGCGGGCCCATTCCAGCAGGGCCAGCCGCCGCGCCAGGCTCATGGCGACACCGAGGGGGAACTGGTGCGCCGGCGTCACGTAGACCAGCCGCGCTCCCGCCAGGGCCGGTTCATCGAGGGTGAGGCCCTCTTCGTCCACGGGCACGGGGACCACCGTCGCGCCGCAAGCCTCGAAGACGAGCGCCGCGCCGTCGTAGCCAGGGTCCTCGACCGCGACCCGATCGCCAGGATTCAGGAACAGTCGGGCCGCCAAGTCGAGCGCCTCCTGCACGCCGGAGACGATCGCGACCTGCTCGGGGACGCAGACCACGCCGCGGGAGGTCGTGAGGTAGTCGGCGATCGCCACCTGGAGGGGGCCGTACCCCATGGGGCCGCAGCTCAGCAGGAGACCGTTGGGAGCTCGCCGGAGGCGGCGCCCCGCGACCTGGGCCCAGAGCGCCATGGGGAAGAGATCCAGCGCCGGCTGGTTGGCCCGGAAGGCGTGGATCGGCCCGGCTTCCAGGTAGGGAGCGCGGTGCAGACGGCGACCAAGGTCCGAGATCGGGCGCGGCGGGCCGGGCGCCGCCGGCGGGAGCGTGGAGGCCGGCCGGGCGACCGCGAGCAGGTGGTCGGGCAGGATCCGGCTGACCCGGGTGCCCGAGCCCACCCGCGCCTCCAGGTAGCCCTCCGACGTCAGCTCCTCGAACGCCTGGACGACCGTCCCGCGCGCGAGGCCGTAGTGATGGGCGAGCTCGCGGCTCGCCGGCAGCCGCGCTCCGGGGCGCAGCCGGCCGTCCAGGATCCCGGCCCGGATCGCGGCGTAGAGCCAGCGCCCGGCCGGCGCCCCGGGCTCCCGCGGCGGCAGGGCGAGGGGGAGTTGGGTGGTCTTCTTGGCCATGAGATTGGTCCGGCCAGGCTACGCAAAATGGACCTTCTCGGCAAGACCAATTCCTCGTAGTTTCGGTGGCGAGAGGAGACGACCCCCAACGGTCGGCTCATTGGAGGTGAGGATGGAAACACGCTTCGACTACGCGCGAATCGCCCCCGGCATCTACGACGCCATGGACGGGCTGGACCGCTATCTCCGGGAGTGCGGCCTGGACCGGCGCCTGCTGTTTCTGGTCCAGCTCCGGGCCTCGCAGATCAACGGCTGCGCCTACTGCCTCGACATGCACTGGAAGGACCTGCGCGCCCTCGGAGAGAGCGAGCAGCGGCTCTACTCCCTCGACGCCTGGCCCGAGTGCCCCTACTACTCCGAGCGGGAGCGCGCCGCACTGGCCTGGACCGAGGCCGTCACCCGGGTCACCGAAGGCCGCGTGCCCGACGCGACCTTCGAGCAGGTGAGAGCGCACCTGAGCGAGCGGGAGCTGTGCGACCTGACGCTCGCCCTGGCGGCGATCAACGCCTGGAATCGCCTCTCGATCTCCGCCCGCCTCGTCCCCGGCGGCTACCGTTCGGCCGAGGGCGGGAGCTGAGGGGCGAGGCTAGATGCCTGAGCGAGC
>JBIOYC010000311.1:0-6781 GCA_044869955.1 Thermoanaerobaculia bacterium
TCACCCCCACCTTCGTCGCCGAGCGCCTGAAGCCCCTCTCCGTCGTCCAGCTCCGGGACGTCAAGGTCGAGCCTCTGCCCTAAGCCTGCGGCCAGGCCGCCCGAGGCGCCAGGCTGCCCGAGGTGCCAGCCACTTCGGGAAGAGCCCTCACCCCCCGGCCCAGATGTCACCCCGAGCGAAGCTGCTGCCCGAGGTGCCAGCCACTTCGGGAAGAGCCCTCAACCCCCGGCCCAGATGTCACCCCGAGCGAAGCCGAGGGGTCTCCCGGACCGCGATCCGAAGGGATGGATTCCCGCGTTCGCGGGAATGACGACGAAGAAAGAGACCTTCCCCTCCGGAACCCCTCTCCCGGGAGGGAGGCAAGGGAGGGTCGGGAGAGGGGCCGGGGTGAGGGCCTCCCCGCCAGGGGTGCCCTAAGCCTGCTGCCAGGCCGCGAAGGCATCCACCAGGCCAGCGCCGGTGGCCCGGTCGGTGCCGCCGGCGGCGGAGATCGCCACGCCGACGTTCGAGGCGGCGCTCGAGCGGCCGTGGATCACGTCCCGGCTGGTGCGCGAGAGAATGCCCTTGACGTCGGCCGGGGTGAGCCCCGGGTTGCGCTCGAGCAGCAGGGCGCAAACACCCGCCAGCTGGGGTGCGGCCGCCGAGGTGCCGCTGAACACCCCCCAGCCATCCCGGTTGCCGGTGCCGTCATGGGCCGAGTTGTCGCGGTCGATCTCACAGCCGGCCTCGATGGGCAGCATGACGTAGTCCGCGTTGTTGGCCACGAGGCCCACGAGGCCGCAGAAGTCCGGCACGCGGCGGCCGGGATAGACCCGGCTGGTGAAGGCGCTGGCGTAGTCCGAAGCTTCCATGCGGCCGTTCTCGGCGACGAAGACACCGCCGGCCGAGATCACCTCCGGCAGCATGCCGGGGAAGGCCACGTGGCCGTTGCCGGCCGAGAAGACCACCACGACGCCGTCTTCCACCGCCGCCCGGATCTCCGCCTCGAGGGCCTTGAGCGAGTTGGGCAGCTGGGTGAGGTGCTGGTTGCTGGTGCGCCGGCCGGTCGCCGGATCGCTGGGGCAAAGGTCATAGCCGAGGGAGACCGAGATCACCTGTGGGTCGTGGCGCAGGGCCTCCTGGAAGCCCTCCAGCACACTGGCGCCAGAGGCCGGGGAGTCCTCGTTGTCGAGCTTGATGCCGATGAAGGTGGCGTCCGGCGCGATGGCGAAGACGTTGGCGCTCTCCCCCGTGCCGTGGCCGTTGCCGTCGCGGCCCGGATGGCTGGCCCCGGCGGCGAGGGCCACCGAGCTGTTGTAGCCGTGCTCCACGAAGTAGGGGTGGCCGTGGGCGAAGCCGCTATCGATCATCGCCACCCGTACGCCCTGGCCCGTCGTTCCCTGGCGGTGGACCCGCGAGGCGTTGATCGCCATGGCCACGTCCCCGGGCACGCGCAGGTGGTGGTAGTCGACCCGCGGCGGCAGGGGCGAGGGTCCGGTGGCCGGGAAGCGCTGGTTCAGGTAGAGGTGCGGCCACTGGATGTAGGCGTCGTCGATCAGAGCTGCGAGGGCCGGGTCCGGGCTCCAGGGGGCCTCGTCCGGGGGCGCCAGGAAGGAGCTCACCGCCGAGCGGCCCATCTCCGTGGCCACGGCGCGGGCAGCCAGGCGGGTGCCGAAGACCTTCTCGAAGTCGGCCCTCTTGCCGCGCACGGAGAGGCTGAGCCGGCCGGTGGACGACACCGAGAAGCCCGCCGCCTCGAGGGCCTGCATGGCCAGCCCCAGGGCCTGGGAGTCGGGCTGGAAGCCGCGCAGCACGTCGGTGCCGGGACGGGCCGCCAGACGGGTCAGGCCGAGGCCGTCCTCGCCCCGCTTGAAGGTGACGGCGATCTTGAGCAGGTCCGAGGGCTTCGCCGCCGACTTGGCCGGGGGCTTCGGGCCCTTGGAGGTGGTGGCTTGCGGAATCGGCTTCCCTTTGCTCTTGGTGGCCATGGCGAGCTCCTGGTGTCAGCGGGCGGGTCAGTCCTCGCCCGGCGGTGAGAATCGAGTGGCGGGGGGCTCGATCGCGATCCCTTCCAGGTGATCGGCGAGAGCCGCAGGCATGGGCAGGGGCTCGTCGGCTGCGAAGCCGCCAGCTCGGCCGAAATCCCCTTCGCTGGCCGGGGTCCCTGGCAGGCGCCGAGGCGTGGCCCCAAAGAGCCGCTCGAAGGTCTCGGCCGAGACCCGGGCGGAGAGTGTTGCCCGGCCCCCGCCGCTCACTTCGAGCCCCAGCTCGGCAGCGAGGCGGCGCGCCTCGGCAGCCGCCTCGACCCCACGGGCCTCGGGCTTGAGCAAGAGCGAGAGTCGGATCACGTCTGCCATGGTGTGTGCCTCCCTGTCTTGGGCGTCGGCACCCCCTGCTTCGTTTCGACCGCCACGAGGATGGGCTTTTCTGCGGCCCGCTCGGTCGCGGGCGAGGTGGGGAACGCCGCTACTCGTAGTGAGTCCACATTCGGAGCACCTTCACCGTGTGCTCGGCGGTACGGACCTCATACACGAGGCGGTGTTGGATGTTGATGCGGCGCGAACAGGCACCGGCGAGATCACCCACCAGCTTCTCGAAGGGCGGTGGGGTCCGGAAGGGATCCTCCCGCAAGAGGAGCAGGAGGGCCTCCGCTTTCGGCTTCAGCCCTGCGCGGGCGATCCGGATGGCGTCTTTCTGGGCAACCTTGGTGAAGACCAATCGCCAAGAGGTCACCAGGTCAGGTCCTCGGCACACTCCTCGACGGGAGTCTCGAGCCCTTCCCGGATGGATTCCCGCATGCCCGGGATCGACAACAGATAGACCGTCTCGGTCAGCGCCCGCCAGTCGGCCTCCGAGACCAGCACGGCCTTGGATCGGGGTCCGGTCACCTGGACCGGTTCATGGGAGTCGGCAAGCTCATCGAGGAGGCGATAGAGGTTCTGGCGGGCCTGCGAGGCGGTCAGTGTGCGCATGGTGAGTCCTTCCAGTCGTTGATCGGAAGCCATCGTACGACAAATCGTACGCTATGACTCCGCTTCGAGGCGGAGCAGTTCCTCGATCTCGGCGATCAGAGCCGGCAGGTTGGCCCGGCTGAAGCTCATCAGAGGCGCCGGGATCCGGTTGCGCTTGATGTCCGGTGGCACGTGCTTGTGATGTATCCGTAGCCTTCGATCTGGCCGGAGATACCCTCGAACACCAGCCTCTCGCGAACCACCAGCCGGATCGAGCCCGGGAACCGGACCTCTCCACTGACTCGCGCCAGGGTAGCCCCTCGCCGGACGAGTACCAGGGAAGCGCCTTCGACGAGGGTGTGGGAATCAGAAAGCGTGTACAGGTAGAGCTCGTAGTCCGCCAACGAGCGGAGGGGATCAGGTCGCAACCTGGATCAAACCCCGGAGGCTCGGCGAGTTGCGCTGCTCTCGCGCCAGCTCATTGCGATACTGGGCCTGGCGGGTGAGCCAGGTCCGGTACACGCCCGCCCATTCGGAGAAGTCGAGCACCCAAGCCTCATCCTCTGGCTCTTCCCCGCTGGCATAGGCGGCGTAGAAGGTCTCGGATCGCACACCATACTTGGCCTCGAAGGCGAGGAGCTCCTGCTCGAGGGCGTGAATGTCGGCCAGGATGTCGATGCGATTCATCTGGAAGCCTCAGCCAGCATTATAGGGCAGCAAGGGAGGGGGTCCTGACCCCGGGATACCTTGACAGCCTAGGCATCATGCGCCATCCTCGCGATACCCAGACGATCTAGGTCTGAGCGCGAGCTGGTGGAGGAGCGATGGCGGAACCCGGCAACGACCTGCTGCGTGGCACCTTGGACACCCTGATCCTCTCGACCCTGCGCGGGGCACCCCGCCACGGCTACGGCATCGCTCGCTGGCTCGAGCAGACGAGTGGCGAGACCCTCTCGATCGAGGAGGGCTCCCTCTACCCCGCCCTCTACCGCCTGGAGCGCCAGGGCGCCGTCGAGGCCGAATGGGGGACCTCGGAGCTGGGCCGCCGCGCCAAGCTCTACCGTCTCACTCAACAAGGCCGCGGCGCCCTCGAGCGCGACACCGAGCGCTGGCTCTCCTTCTCGCGAGCGGTGTCCCAGGTGCTGCTGGCGGAGAGCTGAGCCATGAGGCGCTCCCTACAGTCCCCACTGTGGAAGGTGCCGGTCGACGAGGAGGTGGCCGAGGAGCTCGAGCTCCACCTCGAGCTGCGCACCCGCCAATACGTCGAGGAGGGGCTCTCCGAGGAGGAGGCGCGCAAGAAGGCCCTCGAGCGCTTCGGCGACCCTGGCCACCTGGATGCCCTCTGCCGCCAGCTAGCGCAACAGCGCGACCGGCGCTCACGCTGGCGCGAGCGACTGGACGACCTCGTTTCTGACGTCCGCCTCGCCCTGCGCCAGCTGCGCCGCCGGCCCGGCTTCACGGCCACCGCCGTGCTGCTCTTGGGGCTCGGCATCGGCGCCGGCGTGGCGAGCTTCTCGCTCCTGGACCGCGCCCTCCTGCAACCGCCGCCCTTCGATCGCCCCGAGGGCATCGTGACCGTCTGGGAGTCCCACAACGCCCGCGGCAGGTCGAAAAACGTCGTCGGGCCCGCCAACTTCGTGGTCTGGCGGGAGCAGAACCGCAGCTTCGAGCGTCTCGCCGGCCTGATCACCATCCGGGTCAACCTGACCGGCGACGGCGAGCCCGTGCGGGCGGCCGCGCGGGTGGTCACGGAGGGCTACTTCGAGATCCTCGGCCGGGCCCCGCTGCTGGGCCGGACCCTGGTCCCCGAGGACTTCCAGGGCGAGGGCCGCCGCGTGGTGGTGCTCTCCCACTCGCTCTGGCAGCGGCGCTTCGGCGGGGATCCGGGCGTGGTCGGCCGCCTGGTCGAGATCGACGGCACGGCCCGGGAGGTCGTGGGCGTGATGCCCCCGCGCGTGGGCCTCGACATGGGGCCCTTGGTCTCCCCCTACGGCGACGAGCCGGACCTCTGGAGCCCCCTGGCCGTGACCGAGGCCTGGCGGGCGCCCAGGGGCCGCTGGCTGATGGTGATCGGGCGCCTGCGCTCCGGCGTGAGCCCCGACGAGGCCGGAGCGGAGATGGACGCTCTGGCCGCGCGAGCCCAGGAGCTGTTCCCGGACTTCAACGCCGGTTGGGGTGCCAACGTCGTACCCCTCGCCGGGCACCTGCGGGCCCATCTGCGCCTGCCCATCCTGGCCCTCTCGGGGACCGTGGCCCTGATGCTGCTGATCGTCTGCGTCAACACCGCGAGCCTCCTGCTGCTGCGTGCCGCCGGCCGCCGGGGTGAGGTGGCCCTGCGCTCGGCCCTGGGGGCGGGGCGGGGCCGGCTGGCCCGCCAGCTCTTGACCGAGGGCGCCGTGCTCGCCCTGCTCGGCGGCGCCGCAGGGATCGCCCTGGCCGTCCTGCTGCACCGCATCGCTCCCCTGCTCCTGCCGGCCGACCTGCTGCCCGGGCTGGGCTCCGGCCTGACCCCGCGCTCCTTCGCCGTGGCCCTCGCATTGGTGGCCTTCGCCACCGCGGTCTTCGGCGGCCTGCCGGCCCTCCTCAGCCTTCGTAGAAGGGCCACGCTTCGCTCGGCGCGCACCACGGAGGACCGCGGCCGGCACCGCCTGCGCTCCGGCCTGGTGGTGGCGGAGATCTCCCTTGCCGTGGTGCTGCTGGTGGGGGCCGGGCTGATGCTGCGCTCGATGCACCAGCTGCTCGCCGTCGACCCCGGCTTCGAACAGAACGGCGTCCTCTCTCTCGCGGTCTCGGTGCGCCGCGGCACCGAGGAGGCGGCGACCCGGCAGTTCTGGCAACGCCTGCTCGAGCGGACGGCGGCCTTGCCGGGGGTGGAGAGGGTAGGCGCGGTCAGCCACATCCCCCTGGCCAGCGTGGGAGCCGCGACGTCCTACTTCCCCACCGACCGGCCGGAGCCCGCGCCCGGCGAGCGTCCCAACGCCGAAATCCGTGTGGTGCGCGGGGACTATTTCGCGGCCATGGGCACGCCCCTCCTCGCCGGGAGGAACTTCGACGACCGCGAGCGGGCGGACGCTACGATGGGCTCGGTGATCGTCAACCAGACCCTGGCGGAGAGCCGGTGGCCCGGCCGGTCTCCCCTCGGCAAGCGACTGCGGGTGCACTGGGGCGAGCGCGGCGAGAGGGAGGTGGTCGGGGTGGTGGGCGACGTGCGCTTCGCCGATCTCGAGACGCCGCCGCGGGACACCATCTACTTCCCCCACGAGCAGGAGGTGGAGAACGGCCTGACTCTGGTGCTGCGCAGCCGACTGCCGGCCGATCAGCTCCTGCCCGGCGTCCGCGCGGCCTTGGCCGAGCTGGACCCCAGTCTGCCGATCTACAACGTCGGTTCGCTGACCGGTGTGGTGGCGGGCTCGGTGGCGGAGAAGCGCTTCCTCTCCCGGGCGATCGCCCTCTTCGCCCTGCTGGCCCTGCTCCTGGCCGCCTTCGGCATCTACAGCACGTCGGCGTTCGCGGTCGTCGAGCGCACCCGCGAGCTGGGCCTGCGCCTGGCCCTCGGCTCCACCCCGGGCCAGGTGGCGGCCCTGGTGCTCAAGCAGGCGGGCAAGCTAGCGGCGCTGGCGCTGGCCGCCGGAGTGGCCGTGGCGCTGGCGCTTGGAGAGCTCGCTCGTGCCCTGCTGTACGGCGTCCAGCCGGCCGACCCGACCACCCTGGCCCTGGTGGTCACCGTCCTCGGCGCCGCAGCCCTCCTCGCCGCTCTCGGCCCAGCCCTCAGGGCGGCTTCGCTGGAACCGATGCGGACGCTCAAGGAGGAGTGAGAGGGGGGCCTGACGAGCTCAAGCTGCCACGTCGGC
>JBIOYC010000312.1:0-28317 GCA_044869955.1 Thermoanaerobaculia bacterium
GGCATTGCCGACCGTGGCGAGACCGTGGGGCACCAGGTCGAAGTAGCGCACGTCCCCGTCCTGGTTGGTCCACTGCTGCCAGCGGTGCTCGATCGAGTAGAGGGCCTGCAAGGTCGGCTCGTCGTCCAGCTGGTGCTCCCAGCCGTTGGGGCGCTGCGAGGAGACGACGTCGCGATGGATCCACTTCTGGATCGCCTCGGCCCCGGAGAGCTCGCCGACGATCCCCAGCCCGAGCTCGAAGTGGTGGCGAGTGTCGAGATTGCCCAGATCCATCACCGAGTCATAGTGCAGCCAGCCGGCGTAGGGGCGGTCGTCGGTGATTAGGTCGAAGCGGGTGAGGTCGCGGGGGGTGTAGATCAGGTGGGTGACCGCGTAGCCGCGGGCGAGGCGCAGGCAGCCGGCCTCCTCCTCCCCGGCTTCGAGCTCGCCGCAGAGCTTGAAACGGCCTGCGAGACGGCGCCCCCACCAGGGAGCCTCTGCCGATTTCGCCTCGCCGGTGCCCCGGACCGAGGCGTACCGCAGGCCGTTGGTGTAGTGCTGGTCGGTGCCGGCCAGCACGTCGTTCTCGAAGTGGAACGACCGGGTTCTGCCGCCCTGTGCCTGCGCGCCCTCGACGCCGAGCCAGATCAGGGCCAAGACCGCCGCGATGGTGAGCCTCTTCATGGCCATACCCTCCAACAGGTTGGACGGGCAGCCGAGGCGATTTTCCGGCCGCGCAGCCTTCAGCTGAGCCGCACCCTGCGCTTCTGAGGGTCGGGCTGCTGGCGGTAGAGGATGAGGACGTGGCCGATGGCACCGGCGGTGTCGCAGGCGAGGCGCTCCTCGAGGGTGGTGACCTCGGCGGGATCGGGCTTGCCGGCCAGGAAGCGCACCTTGATCAGCTCGTGATCGGCCAGGGCCTGGTCGATCTGGGTGAGCTGAGGCTCCCCGAGGCCGGCCTTGCCGATGCGCACCAGCGGCTCGAGGGAGTGAGCGAGGCCGCGCAGGTGCTTGCGCTCGCCGGAGGTGAGTCGGGACATGCAGAGTCTCCTGTCTGGGAGCACGGGAAGGTCCGCGAGAGCTCGCGGAGCCGCTTCACACCGTACCTTGGGAAGGGCATTCTAGAACGGCCCCAGGGGCCAGGAGATCTCTCGTGAGGGGACCACGCCTCCACCGCAGCCTGGCGAACCTGCAACCCACGTGGCACCCGCGCCGTACGAACGAGGATGCACGCCCCATCGGAGGAGAGATGAGATCGATTTGCCTTGCGTCCGCCGTGACCCTCGCCCTCTCGCTCGTGGCCGCCCCGGCCTCGGGCCTCGACACCCACGACACCCGGCTGCTGACCGACCCGGCCATCTCGCCGACTCACATCGCCTTCACCTACGCCAGCGACCTGTGGGTGGCCAACCGCGACGGCACCAGCCCCAGGCGGCTCACCAGCCATCCGGGCCGCGAGGCGAGGCCGAGCTTCTCTCCGGACGGCCGGCTGCTCGGCTTCACCGGTGAGTACGACGGCAACGTCGACGTCTACACGATGCCGGTCGAGGGCGGCTCCCCCCAGCGGCGAACCTGGCATCCCTCCGACGACTTCTTCGTCGGCTTCACCCCCGACGGCTCGAAGCTGCTCTTCCTCTCCGGCCGTGAGGCCGCCAACGAGCTCCACCTCTTCACTCTCCCGCTCGAAGGCGGCCTGCCGGAAAGGCTGCCCTTGCCCAACGCCTTCGAGGGCACTTACTCCCCGGACGGCACGCGGATGGTCTACAACCCCCTGCCGCCGGCCTTCCGCCAGTGGAAGAACTACCGCGGTGGCACTCACTCGCGGCTGTGGATCGTGCGCTGGTCGGACCTCGGGGTGACCATGATCCCGCAGCCCGCGGACCGCTCGAACGACCACGAGGCGATGTGGCTCGGCGAGAAGATCTACTTCCTGTCCGATCGCGCCGGCGAGTTCAACCTCTGGAGCTACGACCCCAGGAGCGAGGCCCTCGAACAGCTCACCCGGCACGAGGACTTCCCGGTGATCTCGGCCTCGGCCGGGGGCAGCAAGATCATCTACGAGCAGGCCGGCTACCTCCACCTCTTCGACCCCGCCAGCCGCACCAGCCGGCGGCTCACCATCGCCGTCACCGCCGACCTGCCGGACCTTCGGCCGCGCTGGGCCGGCAAGCCGGAGTACGTTCGCGACATGGACCTCTCGCCGTCGGGGGCCCGCGTGGCGCTCGAGGTGCGGGGCGAGATCTTCACCGTGCCGGCCGCCAAGGGGGATCCGCGCAACCTCACCCGCACGCCCGGAGCCCACGAGCGCTCTCCGGCCTGGTCTCCCGACGGCAAGACGCTGGCCTTCTTCTCCGACGCCTCGGGCGAATACCAGCTCCACCTCGAGCCGCAGGACGGCAAGGGTGCCGTGCGGTCCCTGCCCCTGACCGGCTCCGGCTTCTACGAGGGCCCGATCTGGTCGCCGGACAGCAAGAAGATCGCCTTCCAGGACAACTCCCGTGCCCTCTACTGGCTGGACGTCGCGAGCGGCAAGCAGAACCGCATCGCCGCCCTGCCCTACTACGGCCCGCTCAACACCTTGCGCTACGCCTGGGCGCCGGACTCGCGCTGGATCGCCTACACCCTCGAGAGCGACTCCCTGTTCCAGACCCTGTGGATCTACTCCCTGCCGGACCACCGCTCCTATCCCGTCACCGACGGCCTCTCGGACGCTGGCGAGCCGGTCTTCGACGCCTCGGGCAAGTACCTCTGGCTGCTCGCCTCGACCGACGCCGGCCCGGTGCGCCAGTGGTTCGACATGTCGAACGTCGACGCCAAGCTGTCCAACTCCCTCTACCTGATCGTGCTGGCCAAGGGGGAGCCCTCTCCCCTGGCCCGCGAGAGCGACGAGGAGAAGGGCGATCCAGAGTCCAAGAAGGAGGAGGCGGAGGACACCAAGCCCGCGGCCGGCAAGAAGGCCGGCAAAGACCAGGAGGCCCCCGCCGAGCCGGCCAAGAGCGACCAGCCGAAGCCGGTCAAGATCGACTTCGAGGGCATCGGCCAGCGCATCCTCGCCCTGCCGGTGGCGCCGGCCTTCCACCACGGCCTGGCCGCGGGCAAGGAGGGGGAGGTCTACTACCTGCGCTTCGAGGACGACTTCGTGGCCTTCGGCGCCGGCCCTTCGAAGCTGATCCAGTACCAGCTGAAGGAGAGGAAGGAGAACGTCCTCGGCGAGGGCATCGTCGCCTTCGAGGTGGCTCGCGGTGGCGCCAAGCTGGTCGCCCGGACGCCCAAGGGACTGTCGGTGGTCGAGGCCGGGGCCAAGCTCGAGGGGGGAACGGGGGCCGTGGCCCTCGACGCCATCCAGGTCTGGATCGAGCCCCAGGCCGAGTGGGCGCAGATCTTCCACGAGGCCTGGCGGATCAACCGTGACTACTTCTACGACCCGGGCATGCACGGGGCCGACTGGCCGGCGATGCGCAAGAAGTACGAGGTCTTCCTCCCCCACGTGGCCAGCCGCGCCGACCTCACCCGGGTGATCCAGTGGATGGCGAGCGAGCTCGCCGTGGGTCACCACTTCATCTACGGCGGTGAGAAAGCCCAGGAGCCGAAGAAGGTGCCGGGGGGCCTACTCGGCGCCGACCTCACGGTGAGCGAGGGTCGCTATCGCTTCAAGAAGGTCTTCGGCGGCCTCAACTGGACTCCCGACCTGCGCGCGCCGCTGACCGAGCCAGGGGTGGACGTGGCCGCCGGCGACTACCTCTTGGCGGTCGACGGCGTCGACCTGGCACCGCCGGACAGCCCCTATCGACCCTTCGAAGGCAAGGCGGGCAAGATCGTCGAGATCAAGGTGGGCCCCAAGCCGGACGGCAGCGGCTCGCGCACCGTGCAGGTGGTGCCGATCGAGAGCGAGACCGCGCTGCGGGTGCGGGACTGGGTGGAGGGCAACCTGCGCCGGGTGGACGAGGCGACCGGCGGCCGGGTGGCCTACGTCTGGGTGCCGGACACCAGCCTCGATGGGCACGTCTACTTCAAGCGCTACTTCTTCCCCCAATCCCACAAGCAGGCGATCATCCTCGACGAGCGCTTCAACAGCGGCGGTCAGGTCGCCGACTACTACATCGACATCCTGCGCCGCCCCTACATCAGCCACTGGGCGACCCGCTACGGCAAGGACCTGAAGACGCCCAAGGGCTCGATCCAGGGTCCGAAGGTGATGCTCATCAACGAGCAGGCGGGCTCCGGCGGCGACCTGCTGCCTTGGATGTTCCACAAGCACGGCGTGGGCAAGCTGATCGGCCGGCCCACCTGGGGCGGGCTGGTGGGCATCCTGGGCTTCCCCGTGCTGATGGACGGCGGGGGCATCACGGCCCCGAACATCGCGATCTGGACCGCGGACGGCTTCGTGGTGGAGAACGTCGGTGTGTCACCGGACATCGAGGTCGAGGTGCTGCCGGCCGAGGCCGCCAAGGGCCGCGACCCCCAGCTCGAGAGGGCGATCGAGGTGGTCCTCGCCGAGCTCGCCGCTCATCCGCCCCAGGAGCCCCAGAAGCCGCCGTTCCCGGTGCGGGTGCGCAAGCCGTAGAGGGTGGGGAATCCGGAGGGCGGACCAACGTGGGACACCCAGGTGTCCGCCCTCCCCCACCGCTACGGCACCTGGGTGGTCCAGGCCGAGGTATCACCGGTCTCGAAGCCATCTCCGAACAGCAGCACCGAGGGGTTGCCACGGTTCTGGAACAGCTGGATGGTGTCGGCCAGCTCGTCGAAGAGAGCGAAGTCGAGGTCGGTGTCGTTGTCGAAGTCGAGCATGATCGTGCAGGAGCCGGACTGGGGTGCGGCGAATTCCTGGTCGAAGGTGAAGCTGCCGTCGCCGGCGTTCTTGAACAGGTAGGCCTTGGCGGCCCCGAAGCTCGACAGCAGCCAGTCGAGGTCTCCGTCGCCGTCCAGGTCGCCGAGGTCGGAGGCCACCATGCTGCCGCCGGTCGGGTAGTTGGTGACCGGCGCGAGACCGCCGCTGCCATTGCCGAGCAGGATCGCCCCGTTCGAGGCGGCGTTGGCGATCGAGACGTCGAGGTTGCCGTCGCCGTCGACGTCACCCAGGGCGAGCATCCAGGTGAAGCCGCCGGCGTCGACGGCCACCGGGGCGGCGAAGGTGCCGTTGCCGTTGCCGAGCAGGACGGCGACCTCCTGGCCGTTGGCCAGGCCCGCCACCAGGTCGAGGATGCCGTCGTTGTTCATGTCTCCCGCCGCGATCGGCCACTCCCCGTCGCCGCCGCCGTCGAAGGTGGTCGGGGCGCCGAGGGCGCCGCTGCCGTTGTTCAGGCGCAGGCGCAGGTTGTTGGTACTGTAGGCGGTGTTGACCACGTCCCAGTCGGCGTCGCCATCCGCGTCGAGCACGGCCACGCCGTGGGGCGCGCTGCCGGTGGCGTAGGTGACCTGAGGGCTGAAGGTGCCGTCGCCGTTGCCGAGCACCACCGAGATGGCGTTGTCGGCGGAGTTGACCACCACGGCGTCGATCTCGCCGTCGTTGTCGAAGTCCCCCGGCTCGTTGGGGCTGGCCTCGACGCCGATCGGCGTCACCGGCTGGAAGACCGGGTTGAACAGGCCGCTGCCGTCGTCCGTGTTGAATAGCACCCGCAGATCGTGAGAGACCTCGTTGACCCCCACCAGGTCGAGCCAGCCGTCATGGTCGAGGTCGCCGGCGAAGCCGCCGTAGAGCCGGGTGGTCTCGCCGGCGATCGAGACCGAGATGACGTCGATCTCCTCGAAGCTGCGTGAGCCCACGCCGGCCTTGGTCAGGAACTGCCAGGCATAGCCGGCGGAGCGCAGGGGCGAGCCGTCCTGGGCGGTCAAGGTGTTCGCCAGGTTGACGGTGACCAACTCGCCGGCCGAGAAGGAGCGCATGGGCGTGAGCGTAACGGTCTGGTTGCCGTTCGAGAAGCTGAAGGCCCCGGACACCGGGCCGCTCCAGCGACCGTAGGCCCGAAAACTGGCCGCGGTGACCGTGGCCGGATTCACCGCGCGGTCGAAAGTCACCGAGAGAGCGCTCGAGGTCGCGGCGCTGCCCACGTGCCGGGCGGGGCTGGTGCTGACGACGGTGAGGGTGCCGGCAAGGGCTGGGATGGCGAAAAAGAGGGAAGCAGAAGCCGAGAGCAGCAGACCTGCGGGACGCATGGGGACCTCTCCCTTCGGAAAGAAATATAGCTCTAGGACCATACGTCATCTCGGCAAGGCCGGCAAGCCGGCAGCCGGCGTAGGAGAGAATGTGCCCCGCCCGTGCCGTCGAAGGCCCGTGGCAGCACCCGGCTCCGGGGCCTCCCTGGGCCGGGCACAACCATCTTCAGCACTCGGGCGCCGTTTGTAGTACTCTTGAGCGCAGCAAGACTCATGGACTATTTATTTATTTCGTACCATTGCTAGCTACGGAGATGAGCTCCGCCGCGTGGCTTGAGGTCTTCTACGGGCGAGCGATCTGGCATCGACACCACAAGTTTTCTGCCGTTTGAGAGCACTGCCCATCGGGGGCGGGGCACCGCAGGACGGCTTTCCGAGGAGTCCCTACATGGGCAAGAAGTTGTACGTCGGCAATCTGAGTTACAGCATGGGCAGCAGCGACCTGGAGCGGCTTTTCACCGCTCACGGCACGGTGGGATCCGCCGAGGTCATCACCGATCGCAGCACCGGACAATCCAAGGGCTTCGGCTTCGTCGAGATGGACAGCGACCAGGAAGCGCAGGCGGCCATCAACGCCTTGAACGGTAAGGAGGTCGACGGTCGGTCTCTGACGGTCAACGAGGCCCGGCCCAGAGAAGCGGGCGGCGGTGGCCGTGGCGGCGGTGGTGGTTACGGCGGCGGGGGTGGTGGTGGCCGCGGAGGCTATGGCGGCGGCGGCGGCGGACGCCGGTACTAGCAAGACCGGGGGCGGCACGCCGCCCCCTATTCCCACTCGATCGTCGCCGGCGGCTTGCTGGTGACGTCATAGACGACGCGGTTGACGCCCTTGACCTCGTTGACGATGCGGTTGGCCACCCGCCCCAGCAGCCCGTGGGGTAGCGGGCTCCAATCCGCCGTCATGAAGTCATGGGTGTCCACCGAGCGCAGGGCGACCACGTCCTCATAGGTACGGGCGTCGCCCATGACGCCCACGCTCTGCACCGGCAGCAACACCGCGAAGGCCTGGCTCACCTTGAAGTACCAGCCGCTCTCGCGCAGCTCGTGGAGGAAGATCGCATCCGCCTCCTGGAGCACGGCCACCCGCTCCGCCGTCACCTCACCGAGGATGCGCACTGCCAGACCCGGCCCCGGGAAGGGGTGGCGCAGCACCAGGTCCTCGGGCAGGCCCAGCTCCCGGCCCAGTTGCCGCACCTCGTCCTTGAACAGCAACCTCAGCGGCTCGACCAGCTCGAAGCCCAGCTTCTCGGGCAGACCGCCGACGTTGTGGTGGGTCTTGATCACCGCCGAAGGCCCCTTCACCGAGACCGACTCAATGACGTCCGGGTAGAGCGTGCCCTGGGCGAGGAAGCGGGAGCGCTGGCTCTCCCCCATCCGCCGCGCCGCCTCCTCCTCGAAAACTGCGATGAAGGTGTGGCCGATGACCTTGCGTTTGCGCTCGGGCTCGGTCACCCCGGCCAAGCCGCCGAGGAAGCGCTCCCGGGCGTCGACGATCTCCACCGGCACGCCCAGATTCTCCGAGAGGGCACGCAGCACCTGCTGGGCCTCGCCCTTGCGCAGCACCCCGTTGTCGACGAAGAGAGCCAGGACCTGCCCCGGGAGGGCTCGTTCGAGCAGGGCCGCCACCACCGAGGAGTCGACCCCGCCGGACAGGGCGCAGAGCACCCAGCCCTCCCCCACCTGCTCACGGATCGAGGCAATCGCCTCGTCTACGAAGGAGTGCATGCTCCAGTCTCCGCGCGCGCCGCAGGCCCCGAAGAGGAAGTTGCGCAGCATCTCGCTCCCCGAGACGGTGTGCGACACCTCCGGATGGAACTGGATGGCGTAGAGACCGCGCTCCGCGTACTCCATGGCGGCGATCGGCACGCTGACGCTCGAGGCGGTGAGCGCAAAGCCGGGCGGCATCTCGGCCACGTGGTCACCGTGGCTCATCCACACCGTCTCGGCTTGGCCGAGACCGCTCAGGATCACCCCCGAGCCCTCCACCGCCAGCTCGGCACGGCCGTACTCTCGGCCGTGTCCACCGCTGACTCGCCCGCCCAGGACATGGGCCATCAGCTGCATGCCGTAGCAAACGCCGAGGATCGGCACTCCCAGCTCGAAGACTTCGGGATCCGCCGCCGCCGCCCCCTCCTCATAGACGCTCTGGGGTCCCCCCGACAAGATCACCCCGATCGGCCGCCGGGCCCGGATCTCCGCCGCCGAGAGGGTGCAGGGGTGGATCTCGCAGTAGACCCGGCTCTCGCGCACCCGCCGGGCGATCAGCTGGGTGAACTGGCTGCCGAAATCGAGGACCAGGACGAGTTGATGCTCGCTCATCGCTCTCCCTTCAAAGCTCCGCCTCGTGCTTCAGGTCGCGGGTCATCAGCGCCGCCACCGCCGCCTTCACCGGCTTGGCCTGCCACACGACCTGCATCATCTGCTCGGTGATCGGCATCTCCACCCCTCGGGCCTCGGCCAGGCGGGCGATCGAGGCGGAGTTGCGCACCCCCTCGCCGACGAAGGGCGAGGAGCCGAGGATCTCCTCGAGCGCTCGACCTTTGGCCAGCTCGATGCCGATCTGCCGGTTGCGCGACAGGCCCCCGGTGCAGGTGAGCACCAGGTCCCCCAGGCAGGAGAGGCCGGAAAAGGTGCGCAGCTCGGCGTCGTAGGCCACGCCCAGCCGGGTCATCTCGTGCAGGCCACGGGTGATCAGCACGGCCAGGGTGTTGTGGCCCAGCCCCAGCCCGGAGACCACGCCGGCGGCGATGGCGATGACGTTCTTGGCCGTGCCCCCCAGCTCCACTCCCACCACGTCGTGGGAGGAATAGAGGCGGAAGGTGGGGGTGGCCAGGGTCTCGCGCAGCTCCTCGGCGAGGCTGGGGTCGGCGGAGGCCACCACGGCGGCCGTCGGCGCGTTGCGCGCCAGCTCGGCGGCGAAGGTGGGGCCGGAGAGCACGGCGAAGCGCAGGGAGCATCCTGCCCTACCGGCCTCCTCCGCCGCCACTTCACTCATCCGGCACAGACCGTCGGTCTCCACTCCCTTGGTGGCCGAGACCACCGCCGCCGGTCGCCCGGCCGGGTGCACGGCGAAGTAGCGCCGGGCCAGGTCGCGGAAGCCGTGGGAGGGCGGGACGAACAGCACCACCTCGGCATCCACCGTGTCCTCCAGCCGAGCGGTGACGGCGAGGCTCGCCGGGAAGGTCACTCCGGGCAGGTAGCGGCGGTTCTCCCGGTCCTGCTCCAGCTCGGCGGCAAACTCCTCGCGGCGCGACCAGAGCCGCACCCGATGCCCGGAAGCCGCCAGGTGGAGGGCGAGGGCGGTGCCCCAGGAGCCGGAACCGAGAACGCTGATCTCCATCAGGGCTGCCTCCTCGCGACACGGGCGTCGTCCGAGAGCCGAGCTTCGCTCTTGTCCCGCAGACGCCGCAAATTGATCCGATGTTGGAAGACGATCAAGGCCGCCACTCCACCGAGGGTGGCCAGCAGCTCCCGGGTGGCCGGCGGCGTCCAGCCCAGGCGGCCGAGGCCGAGGGCCGCCGAGGGCACGGCTAGGGCCGCCGCGAGCGAGCCCAGGGCCACGAAGCCGGTGCGCCACACCACCAGGGCGAAGACCACCACGGCCACGGCGAGGGGCAGAGGGGTGAGCACGGCCGCCACTCCCGCCCCGGTGGCCACTCCTTTGCCGCCACGAAAGCCCAGGAACAGGGGGAAGCAATGCCCTGCCACCACCGCCAGGGCGGCCAAGCCCACCACCCAGGCGCCGCCGTCCAATAGCTTGGCCGCCGCCACCGCTCCGGCCCCCTTGCCGACGTCGCAGAGCAGGGTCAGCAGGCCCGGCCTGGTGCCGGTGGTGCGCAGGACGTTGGTGGCCCCGGCGTTACCGCTGCCGAGGGAGCGGATGTCCTCCCCCACCACGTAGCGGACGATCAGGTAGGAGAACGAGACAGACCCCAAGAGGTAGGAGCCGACGACGATCAAGGCGGCCTTCACGGAGGGCCTCCGAAGGCGAAGCGCTCGACCACCCGGTAGCGCGAGCCACCCGGGGCAAGCTCGCTCTCCATCAGGACGCCGTAGCTCACCTCGAAAGGCTCACCGAAGGGCTGGCCCGCGGCGGCCGCCACGAGGCGCTCGACATCCTCTCGCGGCCAGGGCTCCGGGGTCCGGGCGAGGGTGAGGTGGGGGTGAAATGGCCGCCCCTCGGGGGTGAAGCCCAGGGCCGCCGCGGCTCGCTCGGCCACCGCCCGTTGCAGGGGCGCCAGCGCTGGCCCCGCAGGGCAACCCAGCCAGAGCACACGGCTCGGGCCCCGCGGCGGGAAGACCCCGGCTCCCTCGAGGCGCATGGGGAACGGAGGGTGCTGGGAGAAGGCCCCGGCGAGAGCGATCGTCAGAGGTGCCAGCCGCACCAGGGCCACCTCACCCAGGAAAGCCAGGGTCAGGTGCATGCCCTCCGTCCGCACCCAGCGGGCTCGCGGGCTGCGCGCCGCTTCCGTGCTCACGAACGCGGCCACCGCCGCGCGGACGGCTTCCGGAAGGTCCAGGGCCACGAAGAGCCTCATCGCGGGGGCAGGCCCAGCAGGTGACGGCGCATCATCTCGAGCCCCACCTGGCTCGACAGCCAGCGCACCCGTTCGCGGTCTCCCGGGTAGCTGATCTTGCGCTGGAGCACCTCGCCACCCGCCGGGCCGGCGAGGGCGAGGTGGACGGTGCCGACCGGCTTGTCCGGGCTGCCACCCCCCGGCCCGGCCACCCCGGTGACCGCCAGGCAGAGGTCCGCGCCGAGCCGTGCCCGCCCTCCCTCGGCCATGGCCCGGGCCACCGCCTCCGAGACCGCGCCGTGGGCCTCGATCAGCTCGGCCGGCACTCCCAGGAGCTGAGTCTTCAGCTCGTTCGAGTAGCTCACCACCCCGCCGACGAACCAGGCGCTGCTGCCCGCCACCCGCGTCACCCTCTCGGCCACCAGGCCACCGGTGCAGGACTCGGCGGTGGCCAGGGTCAGGCCCCGCCCGGCGAGCAGCCGGCCGACCACGGTCTCGAGGGTGTCGGCCTCGTCGTGGGTGTAGGCCGCCGCCCCCACCAGCTCGGCCAGGCGGGCGCTCATCCGCGCGAGCAGGGCCCGCCTCTCGGGCTCGGGGCCGCCGGCGGTGGCGCGCAGCTCGATGTCCCCCGGCTTGGCCAGGATGGTAATCGACTCGCGGCCGAACTCCGCGTAGGCCGGCCGGATGCGCTCCTCGACCGTGGACTCGGGCACACAGGCCACCCGCAGCACCGCGGTCTCTCGCGCCACGCCGCCCCTCCGTCGGGCCAGCCAGGGCTCGAGGTCCCGCTCGATCATGCCGGCCAGCTCGCCGGGCACGCCGGGGAAGAGGAAGATCGTCGTGCCCGCCTCCTCGAGCGCCAGGCCCGGAGCCGTGCCTCGGTCGTTGGGCAGCACCCGCGCGCCGTCGATCACCTCGGCCTGCTTGCGGTTGGAGTCGGGCATCACCAGGCCCATGCGGGCAAAGCGCGCGGCGATCTCCTCGACCAGCTCCTCGCGCACGGCGAGGCTGCGCCCGAGGGAGGCGGCGACGGCTTCACGGGTGACGTCGTCGGCCGTCGGGCCGAGGCCGCCGGTGATGACGATCAGCTCGACCCTGGGCAAGAGGTGGCGGAGCTCCTCGGCGACGTCCGCCTCCTGGTCGCCGAGCACGGACTTGCGCACCAGGACGACGCCGTAGCGCTCGAAGACCCCGGTCAGGGTCAGGGAGTTGGTGTCCAGCCGGCCCGTGCCCAGGAGCTCCGAGCCGACGGCGATGATGGCCGCCTTCATGCGGCGGATGATATCGGCTCGATTCGCTCGTAGACGAGAGGCGGCGGACCCACCCGCTCCTCGCCGAGGCGGAAGCAGGCGGTGAAACGGGCCTCGATCTCCGGCTGGGGGCCGCGCAGGTGGAGCGTGGCCAGGGGCTGGCCGGCCCCGACGCGATCACCCACGCGAACGTGGGTCTCCACCGTGATGCCGAAGTCGATGGCATCACCCGGCTGGCGCCGGCCCCCGCCGGCGTCGACCAGCAGGAGGCCGATCTCGCGCGCGTCCACCGCGACGAGGAAGCCGCTCCGCGGCGCGGGCAGCGGTCGCTTCACCGGTGCCAGGCGGCGCTCGAAGCCCTTCTCCCAGCCCGGCTCGGCGCCTTGAGCGCGGCTCCAGGCGAGGAAGGTCTCGAGCGCCCGGCCGGAGTCGAGCGCCTCGGTGAGCTCCGCCGGCGAGAGGGGCGAGCCCACCGCCGCGGCCACCTCGAGGGCCAGGGCCAGGGTCAGCTCCCGGGTGTCCGGCGGTCCGCCTCCCGCCAGCACCTCGAGGCTCTCGAGCACCTCGGCGGCGTGGCCGGTGTAGCGGCCGATGGGCTGGCCCATGTCGGTGATCAGGGCTCGCGACGGAGTGCCCAGGCGAGCCGAGGTCTCGACCAGTAGCCGGGCCAGGTCACGGGAGCGCTCGAGATCGGGCAGGAAGGCGCCAGAGCCGGTCTTGACGTCGAAGACCACCGCCGCCGCTCCCGTGGCGAGCTTCTTCGACAGGATGGAAGCGACGATCAGGGGCAGAGACTCGATGGTCGCCGTGGCGTCGCGCAGCGCGTAGAGGCGGCGGTCGGCCGGGGCGATGGCGGCCGTGGGCAGGCCGATGGCCATTCCTGCGGCGCGCAGCACGCGGAGCGCGCGGTCCCGCGTCAGGGCCTGGTCCAGGCCGGGGATGGAGTCGAGCTTGTCGGCGGTGCCGGCGGTGTGGCCGAGGCCGCGGCCGGTGAGCATCACCACCGGCCGGCCGCAGGCGGCGAGCAGCGGAGAGAGGGTGAGAGAGAGCTTGTCTCCCACGCCGCCGGTCGAGTGCTTGTCACCGAGGAAGGGCACCTCGTCGCGCAGCTGCCACACCTCGCCGGAGTGGAGCATGGCTCGGGTCAAGGCGAAGGTTTCGTCGCCGTCGAGACCGTTCAGCCACGCCGCCATCAGGAAGGCGGCGAGCTGGCCTTCACTCCAGGAGCTGTCGACCGCACCGGCGACCACCGCCTCGATCTCGTCGTTCGAGAGAGCGAGGCGGCTGCGCTTGCGCTCGAGAATGCGAAAGGCCGTGCTCAGAGGGCGGCCTCAGGTGGGAGTCTTGTCGCCCGAGAGGGCGTTGGCCTTGAGCTGCGCCTCGCGCTGGTAGGCCGAGCCGGGGAACTCGTCGACGATGCGCTGGTAAGCCGAGAGGGCCTCGTCCTTCTTGCCCAGAGCCTCGCGGACGCTGCCGATCTCGAAGAGCAGAACGTCCTCGGGCAGGGGCTTCTTGGTTTCGGCGAGCATGCCCTCCAGACGCTTCAACACGTCTTCCTTGTTGCCCTGGGCGAGGTCGAGGCGCAGGAGGTTGACCCGGGTCTGAGCGGTGAGGATGTGATCGGCGGGGGCATCGTCGAGGAAGTCCTGCCAGAGCTTGCGAGCGGTGGCGGCATCACCCTCGTCGGCGGCGATGCGACCGAGGAAGACCGGCGCCACCTTGGCCGCGTCACTGCCAGCGTGCTCTCGCCGCAGCTTCTCGAAAAGCTCCTTGGCCTTGCTCCGGCGGGCGGCCTCGCTGGCGAAGACCGGGGTCTTGGGGTCGTCCGGCTTGGGGTTGGCCGCATCGACCTGGGCATCGTAGACCTGGATGGCGTCCCCCAGGGCCTTGGCGGCCGCCTCGCTGTCCGCGCCGCCCCCGAACATGCTCCAGCCGATGGCCGCGAGCACCACCACCGCGACGCCGATGCCCACGGCCTTCATCAGGGGCTGGTGGCTGGAGGCGTACTCCTGGGTCTTCTTGACCGCCTCCGCCAGCTCGTCGCGCTTGATCTCCTTCTTGGACAGACGATCGCTCATCCTTGCTCTCCAAAGGACCGGCCGGGGCATGGCCCCGGCCCGGACGTTCACCGTTTGAGGGATTGGTGCGGCTGGGAGGATTCGAACCCCCGACCCTGACCTTAGGACGGTCTCGCTCTATCCTGCTGAGCTACAGCCGCACGAAGGAGGCAGTATAGCGCAGGGGCGGAGGGGAGGCCGGCCGATCCTAGTCTTGTTGCCCCTGGTTCCCACGCAGAGTGTTGGAACCAGGACGCTTCTCAGCCGTCTCCTTTCGAAACCAGCGGCACCGTCCACTCCGGGAACCGCTTCACCAGAGGCCCGTCGTGGGTCAGGAGCTTCATGCCGCGTCTTCGCGCCAGAACCACGAAGATCGTGTCGTAGGGTGAGTGGTCTCGCTCGACGGCCAGCTCGAGAGCCTCCTCCCAGAGTGGGCTGAGAGGGACGAACTCGTCGACCAATGCCTCCGCATCGCGCAACGCCGCGAGGCCGACCGAGGTCCCGACCCCGCGATGGCGGATCCACAGCCAGATCACGTTCACCAGCTCGGCCCGAAGCGACTCGGGCGCCACCAGCTCCGGCGCGGCCTTGAGCGCTTCGACAGCCCGGGCGTGTAGATCCGCCTCGCCCAGCAGCGCGTAGGCGAGGACCATGGTGTCGACGACCACGACCGCGCCTACTCCCGGCCCTTGTCGATCCACTCCGCGATCTCGCTCGCCGAAGCCTTGGGCAGCCTCGCCCAGCGTTCCTCGATACGAGCGAGCACCCCCTCACGGGCTGCGTACCGCTGTTCCAGAAGCTGTCGAACCTCCTCTTCCATCGACCGATTGGACCGCAGGGCCGAGAGCTTGATGCGCTCCACCAGGTCCTCGTCGAGACTGCGAATGGTCAGAGTGGCCATGCTGGCGATCCTCCGTTGAGCAGAGAGCGGAAAAATGCTAGCACGGCGCTGGCAGCAGAGAGAGGCTCCTCGGCTCCGCCCGGTGCGACATGGGGGAGGCCCCTCAGTACTGAATCAGCGACGTCACCTCGTAAGGCCCCAGCTTGTCCCGTCCGGCCAGGAACGTCAGCTCGACCACGAAGCCGAAGCCCACCACCTCCCCGCCCGCCTGCTCGACCAGCTTCGCGGCCGCCTGGGCGGTGCCGCCGGTGGCGATCACGTCGTCCACGATCAGTACCCGGTGGCCCTGGCCGATGGCATCTTGGTGCATCTCGATCTGGTCCTTGCCGTACTCCAGGTCGTAGCCCGCCACCAGAGTGGCCGCCGGCAGCTTGCCGGGCTTCCTCACCGGCACGAAGCCGGCGTTCAGGCTGTAGGCGAGCGACGGCGCGAAAAAGAAGCCGCGCGACTCGATGCCCACCACCCGGTCGATCTGCAGATGTGCGAACTGCCACGTGAAGCGGTCGATCGTCATGCGCAGGGCCAGCGGATCCGCCAGCAGGGTCGTGATGTCGTAGAACAGGATCCCCGGCTTGGGAAAGTCCGGGACCTCGCGGATGTGGCGCTTCAAGTCATCCATCCCAAAGGCTCCTAGAAAGTCACCTGAAAAGGCTGATCGAGCGGCTCGGCGGCGAGGGGCACGACCTCCACCCGGTCCACCCGGGAGGCCGGCGGCCCGTCGTGAAGGGCCACCAGCAGGGCTTCGATCGCCTCCTCCGGCCCGCCTGCCCGCACCCCCACCGAGCCGTCAGGGAGGTTGCGCACGGTGCCGGACAGGTCCAGCTCCCGCGCCACCCGCCGCACGAAAGCGCGGAAGCCCACGCCCTGCACCCGCCCGCTCACCCGCGCCTCGATGGCGCGGCGGCCAGGCGCCGGGCTCACCGCTCCTCCCAGCCGTGGCGGCCCACCAGGGGCACGAAGGCCACCGGGTCGGTCTCACGACGCTCGACGCCTTCCGCCGTCTTGTCGTAGATCACCAGCCGCTGCGAGGTGCGATCCCCCTCGGGGATCAGCAGCCGCCCGCCCACCGCCAGCTGCTCGAGCAGGGGTGGCGGCACTCGCGGGGCACCGGCCGTGACCAAGATGCGGTCGAAGGGGCTCATGTCACTCCAACCCACCGTGCCGTCGAAGACCTGGATCTTGACGTTCTGGAGGCCCAGGTGGCGCATCCGCTCGATCGCCTGCTTGGCCAGCTCGGGCACCCGCTCGAGGCTGAACACCCAACGGGCGAGGAGGGCCAGCACCGCCGTCTGGTAGCCCGAGCCGGTGCCGATCTCGAGCACCTTGTGGCTCGACTGGACGTCCAGCAGCTCGGTCATGCGCGCCACCACGTAGGGCTGGGAGATGGTCTGGCCCTGGCCGATGGGGAGGGCGTGGTCGCCATAGGCCTGCTGGACGATCGCCGGCGGCACGAACTCGTGGCGCGGCACCCGGCGGATGGCCTCGAGCACACGCGGGTCCTTGATCCCCCGGGCCGCGATCTGGTCGCGGACCATGGACTCTCGGCGGACCGAGTAGTCCTTCATCCCTCCTCCACCGAGCGCGCCAGCTCGGAGAGGCGCTCCTGGATCTCGGTCAGCTCACGCAGGCTCGGATAGTCGGTCAGGTCGAGGTGGAGAGGGGTCAGGGAGACGCAGCCCTCGGCTACCGCCTGGTGGTCCGTGCCCTCGGCCCTCTCCCACATCGGAGTGCCGGCGATCCAGAAGTACTGTCGGCCCCGGGGGTCGGTCTTCTCCACCACCGCCTGCTGGTACTCCCGCTTGCCCAGACGGGTCCAGCGCACGCCTAGAAAGGGCGAGGCCGGGAAGTTCACGCTCCACAGGCGGTTGGGCTCCCGCGGCAGGGCCAGGAACGCCTCCACCAGCCCCCGCGCGCAGCGCGCCGCACGGGCGAAGGAGAAGCCCTCCGCTACCTCCTGTGAGAAGGCGATCGAGGGTACACCGAGGAGCACCCCCTCGAAGGTGGCCGCGACGGTGCCGGAGTAGGTGACGTCGTCGCCCAGGTTGAGGCCGAAATTGATACCCGAGGCCACCAGGTCCGGTGGGTCGTCCTTGAGCAGAGACTGCACGGCCAGGGCCACGCAATCCGTGGGCGTGCCGTCCACGGCGTACCAGTTCTCCTCGATCCGCCGCATGCGCAGAGGGCGGTCCAGGGTCAGCGCATGGGAGGAGGCGCTCTGTTCGCGGTCGGGAGCAACCACGACCACCTCCGCGATGGCCGACAGCTCCTCCGCCAGGATCTTGATGCCCTGGGAGAAGATGCCGTCGTCATTGGTCACCAGGATGCGGGTCATGGGAAGTACCTGCCGACGATCGGTGCGAGCTTGTTCAAGGTGGCAGCGGGGATCGCCAAGCGATCGGTGAGCAGGGCTGTGGCCAGGGCGCTCTCGCAGGGGCAGGTGCGGGGCGGCGCGGTCGCCAGCCTCGCCACCATGCGACGGACGATCTCCTGGGCCAGCTTCGCGTTCTGCCGCAAGACGGCGATCACCATCTCGACGGTGACCGGCTCTTCCTCCTCGTGCCAGCAGTCGTAGTCGGTGACCATCGACAGGCTGACGTAGCAGATCTCGGCCTCACGGGCGAGCTTGGCTTCCTGGAGGTTGGTCATGCCGATCACGTCCACCCCCCACTGGCGATAGATCTCACTCTCCGCACGGGTCGAGAACTGCGGCCCCTCCATGCACAGGTAGGTGCCGGCCCGGTGTACTGTGCCGCCGGCCTGGCGGCCGCACTCTACTGCCAGGTCGAGGAGGTGAGGGCAGATCGGCTGAGCCAGGGAGACGTGGGCGACGAGACCGTCGCCGAAAAAGGTGTCTGGCCGGTGGCGGGTGCGGTCGAAGAACTGGTCGGGGACGACCACGTCGGTGGGCTTGTACTGGAGCTTCATCGAGCCGACGGCGGAGACCGAGAGCAGGCGCTCGACGCCCAGGAGCTTGAAACCGAAGAGGTTGGCCTGGAAGGGCAGCTCCGAGGGCGAGAGCAAGTGGCCACGGCCGTGGCGGGGCAGGAAGGCGACCTTCTGTCCGGAGAGAATGCCGATCACGTAGGCGTCCGAGGGCTCGCCGAAGGGGGTCGAAACCCGCTTCTCCTCGAGTACCTCCAGGCCCTCCATGGCATAGAGGCCGCTGCCCCCGATGACACCGATCTTGACGTCCGACACGCTGCCCTCCTGCCCGGAGCTGGCGATTTCAGCGACGCGCGAGGTTAGCACAGGGGGGGGTGGAGGCAGCCAGCCGCGACCGGCCTCTCACCCACCCATCGCCGCCACCACGCCGAGGGCCGTTTCGAGAGCGCGGCGGCCTTCGATGCCGGAGACGATGCGGGCGCTTTCGCCACGGCAGGCGGCGAGGAAGGTCTCGAGCTCGCGACGCAGGGGCTCGGCCTTTTCGACCGCGAGGTCCGCGGGCAGGATGCGGCGGCCCTCCGGGCCCTCGACCAGTTGGTAGCCCTTGACCTCCTGGGCCATGTAGTCGAGGGAGTAGTAGCGGCTGGGCAGGAACGCGCGCAGCTTGCGCACCTTCTCGGCGGAGACCCGCGAAGCCGTCAGGTTGGCCACGCAGCCGGAGGCGAGCTGGATCCGTACGCTGGCGATGTCGATGCGCGCCGAGAGCACCGGAATGCCGGTGGCGCGGATCTCGGCCACCGGGCTCGGGTCGAGCGCGTGCAGGATCTGCAGATCGTGGATCATCAGGTCGAGCACCACGTCGACGTCGAGGCTGCGGGGCGAGAAGCTGGACAGCCGCTCGATCTCGAGGAAGCGAGGAGCGGCCCCGGCGTCGAGCAGGGCGCCCACGGCGGGGTTGAAGAACTCCACGTGACCCACCGCCAGCACCCGGTCACCCGCGGTCGCGATCAGCCGGTCCGCCTCGGCCAGGCTGGCCGCCAGAGGCTTCTCGACCAGCGCGTGCTTGCCTGCGGCGAGCAGACGGCAGCCCAGCGCCGCGTGGTCGACCGTCGGCACGGCCAGCACCACGGCCTCGACCTCGGGCAGCATCTCCTCGAGGCTCTCGAAGATCCGCACCCCACCCCGCTCAACCGAGACCGCCTCGGCGGTGGTGCGGTTCTTGTCCAGGATGCCGGCCAGGGAGGCTCCGGGCAGCTCCTTCAGGATTCGGATGTGGTGCCGGCCCATGCCGCCGGCACCGATGACCCCGACCCTCATGGCTCGCCTCCGCCCTCGCTACCGGTCGCTCCACGCCCGCTCTTCTTGCGCCCGGGCAGGGCCTTGACCACGCCCCGCTTCGAGGTCTCCACGAAGTGCACCAGGTGGGCGACCTCCGGGTAGCTGCCGAGCGCCTCCTTGACCTTGGCGATGGCATCCGACAGCGGGAGACCGGAGCGCAGCACCACCCGCAGGGCGGCGGAGAGCCGGCGGATCGACTCCTCGTCGAAGCCCTTGCGAGCGAGGCCGATCGAGTTGAGGCCGTAGCAGGCCGGCTTCTGCCCGGTGGTCTTGACGTAGGGCAGGGCGTCCATGGTCAGCACCGTGTAACCGCCGACGTAGGCGTGGCGGCCGACGCGGCAGAACTGGTGGACGGAGGAGAAGGCGCCGATGGTGGCGTCGTCCTCGACGTCGACGTGCCCGGCCAGGGTGGCGTTGTTGACGAAGACGGTGCGGTTGCCGACGTGGCAGTCGTGGGCCACGTGGCTGCCGGTCATGAACAGGTTGTCGTGGCCGACGGTGGTGAGCCCGCCGCCCTTGCCGGTGCCGCGATGAACGGTCGAGAACTCGCGGAAGTGGTTGCGGTCGCCGATCTCGAGGCGCACCAGCTCGCCCTGGAACTTCAGGTCTTGAGGATCGAAACCGATCGCGGCCAGGGGGAAGACGCGGTTCTCGCGACCGAGAACGGTGGGGCCATGGAGCTGCGCCGAGGCACCGATCTCGCTGCCCTCGCCGATCACCACGGCGTCGCCGATGACCGCGTGCGGGCCGATCACCACGTGCTCGCCGAGCTCGGCGCCCGGGTGCACCACGGCCGTGGGGTGGATTTGCCGTGCCATGCCGCCCTGCCCTACCGGTCGACCATCGCCGAGGAGAGCACCGCCTCCGCCGCCACCTTGCCCTCGACCGTGGCCACGGCGGAGAGGCGGCAGGCGTTTGAGCGCAGGCGGATCATGTCGATCTCGTAGCGGACCTGGTCGCCGGGAACCACCGGCCGGCGGAAGCGGGCCCGCTCGATACCGGCGAAGTAGATCAGCTTGCGGTCGCGGTCCTCGCGCTCAGCCAGGGCCAGCAGGCCGCCGGCCTGGGCCATGCCCTCGATCAGCAGCACACCGGGCACCACCGGATGACCGGGGAAATGGCCGACGAAGAACTCCTCGTTGATGGTGAAGTTCTTGATTGCTACCAGCCGCTTCTCGGGGATCAGCTCCACCACCCGGTCGACCAGCAGCAAGGGGTAGCGGTGCGGCAGGATCGACATGATCCAGCGGATGTCCCGCACCGTCGTCTCGGCGTTCTCGCTCACCTCACTCCTCCTCCGTCGCCCGTCCCAGGCCCAGCCTTCGCTCCACCGCACGCAACCGGCGCAGCACCTCCGGCAGCCGCGCCAGGGCCGCTACCTGCCGGCGCCAGCTGCCGATCGGGACCGCCGGCACTCCCGCGAGCACGGACTTCTCCTCGACCGGCCCCAGGACGGCACTCTTCGAGGCGACCTGGGTGCCGGCAGCCACTTCGATGTGCCCGAGAACCCCGGTCTGCCCGCCGAGGACCACGTAATCGCCGAGCCGGGTGCTGCCGGCGATGCCGGCTTGACCACACAGAATTGCGCCCTTACCAACCTTGACATTGTGTCCCACTTGCACCAGGTTGTCGATCTTGGTGCCGGCTCCGAGCGAGGTCTCTCCGACCGTGGCGCGGTCGACGGCAGAGAGGGCGCCGACCTCGACGTCGGCCTCGACGACCACCCGCCCGACCTGCGGCACCTTGTGGTGCACCCCCCCGTCCGTCCAGTAGCCGAAGCCGTCCGCGCCCAGCACCGAGCCGGCGTGGACCACCACGCGATCGCCCAGCTCGGTGTCGTCGTAGAGCACCACGTGGGGATGGAGCACGACATCCGCTCCCAGCCGGCAATACCGCCCCAACACCACGTGAGGGTGGAGCAGCGAGCGCGGGCCGACCACCGAGCCCTCCCCCACCACGGCGTAGGCCCCCACCGAAGCGCTCGGATCGACCTCGGCTCCGGTCTCGACCAGGGCCGTCGGGTGGATCCCAGCCGGACGCACCGAGACCGGGTAGAGGGCGGAGAGCAGGGCCAGCCGGGCGCCCTCGACCGGGTCGGCGACCAGCAGGTCGCGGCCGGCCAGCTCGGGCCGCCCGGCCTCGCTCTCGGCGACCAGGAGGGCGCCCGCGGCGCTGGCCGCCGCCTTGTCGCGGTAGCGGCTCGAGATCAGGAAGGAGAGCTCGTCGGGACCGGCTTCCTCCAGGCCGAGGAGGCCGGAGATGACTCGGTCCGGGTTGCCCCGGACCCGGCCTCCCACCGCCGCGGCCAGATCTCCCAGACGAGCCGGCCGGGCCTTCATCGGCGGCCACCCTTCATCGCGAACCGGAAGGCTTGGCCTCCGCGCCCTGGGCGGCATCCAGGCGCTGGATCACCACCGTGGTCAGATCCACGTCCTCGGTGGCGTAGACCAGCCCGCTGTCGAACTTGCGGAAGATCATGGTGTAGCCGCCCTCCTCGCCGACCTTCTTGATCACCGGCATCACCCGGCGCTCGATCTCGCCCAGGGCCTCTTGCTGCCGCTGGTTGAACTCGCGCTGGGCATCGTCGCCGGCGCGGCGCAGCTCGATCGAGCGCGACTCCAGCTCCTTCTTGAGCTCGTTGAGCTTGTCCTCGGCGAGCGACAGGGAGCCCTCGGCGATGCGGCTGCGCAGCTGGTCGACGCTGTCCTTCTTGGCCTGGAGCTTGGCCTGCTGTTCCTTGCCGTAGTCCTCGAGCTTGGCCAGCGTGGCCTTGCCGGTGGCCGACTCGGTGACGATCCTCTCGACGTCGATGACGCCGATCTTGAGGTTGCTCTGCGCCTGGGCGGGCAAGGTTGCCAGGGCGAGGGCGGCGACCGCCAGGGCGGTGGCGGTGCGGTGGATCCTGCTGAGCGACATTCGTGGTTCTCCCTGATTAGAACGAGGCTCCGATGGAGAAGCGGAAGGTCTCGAAGTCGTCTCCCGGCAGCTCATCGTCCAACTGCGTGGTGTAGATGAAGCGCAAGGGTGCGCCGAAGACCGGCACCAGGAGCCGGAGCTCGGCTCCTGCCGTCCAGCGGAGGTTGTTAAAGTCGATGGACTGCTTCACGAGCCGGCTCTGCAGTTGGCCGTTCACCGTCTCGGTCTCCACGAAGTCTCCGAAGACGTTGCCGCCGTCGGCGAAGACGATCAGACGGAAAGGCCCGCCGAGCAGGAAGTGATACTCGACGTTGACCTGGAGGTACTCGTCGCCGCCGTAGCCGATGGTGGAGACCAGAGGGTCCGGCACCAGGTTGCCATCGTCGTCGCGCACGAAGATCGAGCGGTAGCTGTGGCCGCGGATCGAGTTCTCGCCCCCGAGGAAGTAGCGCTCGAGGCGGTTCAGCGTGCGGTCCACCCGCACGCCCTGGTCGTTGCGCTCGGTGCCGAAGGGGTCTACGCGGCCAGCCTCGACGTTGAAGCCAAAGACCGTGCGCACGGGGTAACCGGTGACCGGCTGGAACAGCGTGTAGGAGAGCTCGGTGCGGGTCAGCCAGTTGTTGCCGCCGAGCACGCCGCCGGCGTACTGGAAAGAGCCGCGGATGCGCTGGCCACGGGTGGGCTCGAAGCGGTTGTCGATGCTGTTGTAGGTCCACACCGGCTGGATCGCCGAGGTGTTGATGGTGCCCCCGTCGATGACCGTGGTGCCACCGTCCGTGCCCCGATCGAAGATCTCTGAGGTGTAGCGCTGCAAGCTGTAGGAAACGCCGAGGCTCTGGAAGAGGCCGAAGGAGCGGCTGAAGGAGAGGGTCCCGCCCAGGCTGTCCTGGACGAAGCGGTCCTCGGCGATGAAGTACTCGAGCCGGGTCTGGGCGAGCTGGGCGCCCACCGACTGCGGCTTGTCGAGGAACCAGGGGACGAAGTAGGAGACGTCGTATACGTCTCGCCGGCTGCCCGACTCGAAGGAGACGCCCACCGTCTCACCGCGGCCCATGAAGTTGAAGGTGCGGAAGGAGAGCTGCCCGAAGAAACCCAGCGTGTCGCTGTAGCCGGCGCCGAACTGCAGCTCGGTGCGGTTGTCCTCTTTTCCGGCGAAGGTCAGGTTGACCAGCTTCTTCTCGTTGTCGGCGTCGAACTTGACCGGCTCTCCCTCTTCGAGCTTGTAGAAGCCGAGCTGGTTGACCTTGTAGACGCTGTTCTTGACCCCGCCCAGGTTGACGAAGAGGCCTTCCTGCACCCGCAGCTCCCGGCGCAACACCTTGTCGCGGGTCGAGGTATTGCCTTCGAACTCGATCCGTCCGACCCGGAACTGGTCGCTCTCGGTGATCCGCAGCTCGAGGTCGGCGACGTAGCCGTCGCGCTCGACCAGCACCGGATCCACCCGCGAGAAGATGTAGCCACTGTTGTCATACGACTGTTTGATCTTCTCGACGGCGTCGTCGATGACGTCCGAGCGCAACCAGCCGCCCTCCTTCAGAGTGATCAGGGAGAGCACGGTCTCGGAGGTGAAGCGCTGGTTGCCGGCCACCGTGACCTTGCCGAAACGCCAGCGCTCGCCTTCGTCGATGGGGATCACCAGCACCAGCCGCCGCTTGCTCCCCTTCTCCCGCACCTCGGTGCGGGGGTCCCCCACCAGCACGTTCTTGTAGCCGGCCCCACGATAGAGGTCGCGGACCTTGACCAAGTCCTCCTCGAGCTTGGCCGGGTTGTAGATGTCCTTCTTGAGGAAGCGGGTGACCAGCCCGCTCTCCTTGGTGTTCTTCATCACCCAGCGCAGGCGCAAATCGCCGAAGACCTCGTTGCCCTCGAAGTCGATGTCGCCGATGCGCACCCGGTCGCCCTCGTCGACGGTGACCGTGGCGGTGACCGTGCCCTTCTCCACCTCGTCGAGCACCGCCGTGACCTGGGCGAAGCGGTAGCCCTTCTCCCGGTACATGTCCTCGATGATCGACTCGACCCTCGCCAGCTCGCCGCGAGGCAGCGGTCGACCCTCGCGCAGGTCGACCTGCTCCTTGGCGAGGCGGTCGTCGATGTCGGTCTTGGCCAGGCGCTTCAGGCCTTTGTAGGAAACGGAGCGCAGCACCGGCCGCTCCTTGACCCGGATGGCCAGACGGACGCCCTCCCCGTCGGCCACCGCGTCGACGCTGACGTCGTCGACCAGCTGGCGCTTCCAGAGGTCGTGGATCTTGGCGTCGAGAGCGGCCGGATCGAGGGGCTTTCCCACCGCGAGGTCGAGGTAGTAGAGGAGGGTCTCCTGGGAGAGCAACACCAAGCCGTCGACCTGGATCGACTGGATCGTCTTGCCATCGTGGGGGCCCGCTGCCTGGGCCGTGCCCGTCGCGAGCCAGCAGGCTGCGAGCAGAAGGACACGGATCAGACGGCGGGAGGGGCAACCGGCAGCAACGCTCTTTCTCATTCCGCTCCTCGTCCGCTCGGCTCGAAACCGGGGAAGGATACTGCAAAGACGGCCCGTTGGGGCTGCAAGATCCGAGCCGCTGGGCCGCGAAAGGGTGACGGGGTCGAGGCTAGTGCACCTGGTCGACCAGGGCGCGCATCAGGGGCTCGAAATGCAGGTGACCGTCGAGGAGATCGACCTCGATGACCTCGATCTGCTCGCCGCGATGGGCGATCAGGATCTCGGACACGGCGTCCTGGACGTAACGCTGGATGGTGCGTCGCAGGGGTCGCGCGCCGGTGGCCGGCTCGACGCCGGCCTCGGCGAGCAGCCAGCTCTTGGCCGAGGTCGAGACGTCCACCCGCAGGTTGCGGCTGGCCAGGGTGACGTTGACGTCCGCGAGCAGGATGTCGACGATCGCCGTGAGCTCGTTGCCACCCAGAGGGTTGAAGACGATCACCTCGTCGATGCGGTTGATCAGCTCCGGGCTGAAGGTCCGGCGCAGCTCGGCGAGGATCTCCTCCTCCAGGTGGCGGAAGTCGACCTCGCCGGCCACCGCGCCGAAGCCCATCCGACCCCCGCGCAGGACGTGCTTGCTGCCGATGTTCGAGGTCATCAGCACCAGGGTGTTCTTGAAGTCCACCTGGTTGCCGTAGGCATCGGTCAGGGTGCCGTCGTCGAGGATTTGCAGCAGCAAGTTGGCGATGTCCGGGTGAGCCTTCTCGATCTCGTCGAAGAGGATCACCGAGTAGGGCTGGCGGCGGATGCGCTCGGTGAGCTGCCCCCCCTCCTCGTGACCGACGTAGCCGGGTGGCGAGCCGATCAGCTTCGAGACGGCGTGCTTCTCCATGTACTCGCTCATGTCGAAGCGCACCAGGGCCCGCTCGCTGCCGAAGAGGAACTCGGCCAGGCGCCGAGCCACCTCGGTCTTGCCCACCCCCGAGGGCCCCAGGAAGACGAAGGAGCCGACCGGACGCTGCGGGTTGGCCACGCCCAGGCGGGAGCGGCGGATCGCGCGGGAGATCGCCGAGATCGCCCGATCCTGGCCCACCACCCGTTTCTTGAGGGTGGTCTCCATGGCCATCAGCTTCTCGGCCTCGGCGCTCTCCAGGCTGGCCACCGGGATGCCGGTCCAGGAGGAGATGACCTCCTCGACGTCCTTCCGGGTGACCTCGAGCTGGGACTCCTCGTCGGCCGCGCGAGACATCCGCTCCTGGTCCTCGCGCAGCTCGATCTCCCGCTCGCGCAGGTAGACGGCCCGCTCGAAGAGCTTGTCCGAGATGGCGACCTTCATTTCGGCCACCACCTGGCGGATCTCCTGCTCGAGGCGGCGCAGGTTCTGGGTGTCGCGCACACGGCGCAGCTTGACCCGGGCCCCGGCCTCGTCGATCACGTCGATCGCCTTGTCGGGCAGGAAACGATCCGGGATGTAGCGGGTGGACTGGTAGATGGCGTGCCGCAGGGCGTCATCGCGGTAGACCACCTTGTGGAAGGACTCGTAGCGGTCCTTGATGCCCTCCAGGATCGACAGGGTCTGCTCGTAGGTCGGTGGCTCCACCTGGATGGCCTGGAAACGGCGCAGCAGGGAGCGGTCCTTCTCGATGTACTTGCGGTACTCCTTGAGCGTGGTGGCGCCGATGCAGGAGACCTCGCCCCGCGACAGCGCCGGCTTCAGGATGTTGGCGGCGTCGAGGGAACCTTCCGCCGAGCCGGCACCGATCAGGGAGTGGATCTCGTCGATGAAGACGATCAGGTCGGGCGAGTCCTTGAGCTCCTTCAAGATCCCCTTCAGCCGCTCCTCGAACTGGCCGCGGTACTTGGTGCCGGCGACGATCAAGGACAGGTCGAGGGCGACGATGCGCTTGTGGGCGAGGAAGATCGGCACCTTGCCCGCGACGATGCGCTGGGCGAGACCTTCGACGATGGCGGTCTTGCCCACCCCCGGCTCGCCGAGCAGGATCGGGTTGTTCTTGCTGCGCCGCGACAGGATCTGGACGATGCGGTCGACCTCGTCATCGCGGCCGATCAGGGGGTCGAAGCCGCCCTGGCCGGCTATGGTGGTCAGGTCCCGCCCATACTCCGACAGGAAGGGCAGCTCCTTCTTCTGCTGCGAGGCCTCCCGCTCGCGGTTGATCGCGGCCACCTCCTCACGCACGGCGAAGACGTCGAGGCCGTGGTGGGAGAGGATGCGCATGGCCAGGCAACCTTCCACGCGCAGGATGCCGATCAGCAGGTGCTCGGAGCCCACTGCTTGATGGAGCATGCTCTCGGCCTCGTGCGAGGCGTAGGCGAGAATCTTCTTGGACTCTTCGGAGAGGGGCAGCTCGGCGGTCGACGAGATGCGCTCGACGAAGACCCGCTCGCCCTCGATCTCGCGGCGGATCTCCTCGGGCCGGACCTGGAACCGGCGGAGGATCTCGGCGATGACCTCCTCGCCTTCCCTCAGGATGCCGAGCAGGATGTGCTCGGACTCGATCACCCGGCTGCCCAGCTTGCTCGCCTCGTAGCGGGCGAAGAATAGGGCCCGGCGCGCTTTCTCGTTGTATTTCTCGAACATTTCAGGCTTCTACGGCCGTTCTGAGCACCCCGTGATCGAGTTCGAAAAGTCTAGCACAGCGCCCCGCCAGCTCCGGGTTGTGCGTCACCACCACGGCGGTCGAGCCACGGCGCTGAACCAGGTCGAGGAGCAGGTCGAACACCACCCGGCCGTTGTCCGGATCGAGGTTGCCGGTGGGCTCGTCGGCGAGCAGCAAGGGGGGCTCGAGGGCGAGGGCACGGCAGAGGGCCACGCGCTGGCATTCCCCTCCCGACAGCTGGCCCGGAGTGTGGTCCAGACGATCCCCGAGGCCGACCTCCTCGAGCAGGCTGCGGGCCCGACGCAGGGTCTCGGTGGGGTCGCGCCGGGCGATACGCCCCGGCATCATGACGTTCTCGAGGGCGGTGAAGTCCGGCAGCAGCTGGTGGAACTGGAAGACGAAGCCGATCGTCCGGTTGCGGAAGGCAGCCGCCTGGCTCCGGGAGAGCGCGACCGGGTCGATGCCGCCGATCTGGATCCGGCCTCCGGTCGGCCGGTCGAGCACCCCCAGCAAGTGGAGCAAAGTCGACTTGCCCGAGCCGGAGGGCCCGACGATGGCCACTAGCTCGCCGGCTTCGACCTCGAGGTCCACTCCGCGCAGCACCTCCAGCCAGCGCAGGCCATCGTGGTAGCCCTTGACCACCCCTCGGGCCGAGATCGCCACGCTCATCGCCGGATCGCCTCGATGGGATCGAGCAGCAGTACTCGCCGCGCCGCGTAGAGGGCGGCGCCCAGGGCGAACGCCAGGGACAGCCCGAGGGTCGCGACGAGGTCCATGCCCTCGAGCCGGAAGGGCACGTGGCGGACGAAGAAGACGTCTCCCGGCACGGTGATCAGCTGGGTGGCGTCGAAGACCCAGGCCAGCCCGACGCCCAGCAAGGCTCCCGCGGCCGTGCCCAGGCCGCCGATCAGGGCGCCCAGGGCGAGGAAGGTGGTGAGCAGCAGCCCGGGCTCGGCGCCCATGGCGCCGAGGATGCCAAGCTCGGCTTTCTTGCTGGCAATCAGTAGCGAGAGGGCGGCCACCAGCGACAGGCTGGCGACGATCACCACCAGCAGCACGGCGACGAAGGTGATCCGCTTTTCGAGGGCGAGGGCGAAGAGCAGGCCGCGATTGATCTCCCGCCAGGTGCGCACCTCGGCGCCCGGCAGGGCGGCTGCGAGGCGGGGGGCCAGGGCGACGGCCGGGTCCAGGCCGCCGGCATCCACTTCGAAGCGCGGCCGGGCCGGCGCGAACAGCCTCTCGGCCGCGGCGAGGGGCAAGGCCGCCCGCTCCCCTTCGTCGCTCGCCGCCCCCGC
>JBIOYC010000313.1:0-19504 GCA_044869955.1 Thermoanaerobaculia bacterium
GGCGCCCACACCTTCCGGCGCCTGGGCATCCCGATCACCGTCCACGAGCTGGACGCCCGCGTGCTCGAGGCCTTCACCGAGCGCTTCCTCCTGGCCGGGCGGGACTTCCACCTCTACCTCCTCCAGACCGGCCTCGCCGCCGAGGTGCGCGACGAGGTGATGGGCCTCTATCGCGCCGCCAAGGACCTCTTCACCGACCTCGAGCCGGACCGCCGCCTACGAAGTCAGGACCTCGTGGGCCCCGGCTGGCGAGTGCTCCACGTGCCGGGGCATTGCCCGGGGATGATCTGCCTGGCCGTGGACGACGTGCTGCTGACCGCCGACCACCTGCTCTCGCGCATCACGCCGGTGCAGCGACCACAGTCCATCACTCCCTTCACGGGACTCGAGAACTACTTCCGTTCGCTCGAGAAGATGCTCGACTTCGGCGACTTCGCCCTCGGCCTGGGGGGCCACGAGGCGCCGATCGAGGACGTTCGGCGCCGGGTGGCCGAGACGCTCCACCATCACGAGCGCCGCTTGCGCTGGGTTCATCGCTTGTGCGGGGAGAAGGCGCGCACCATCGCCGAGCTGGCGAGGCTGCTGTTCGGCGAGCAGGAGGGCTACGGCGTGCTGCTCGCCCTGTCGGAGGCGGGGGCCCACGTGGAGTTCCTCCACGAGCTGGGCTATCTGGTGATCGAGAACTTGGAGGAGGTGGTGCGGGACGTCGCGGCCCCGACTCTCTATCGAGCCCGGGACCGCGAGCCCCATCCGGTCTTCGCGCGGACGCGCCTGCCGGGAATCAGTCCTTGAGGATGAAGGTGACCTTCATCGCCACCCGGTACTCGGTGATCTTGCCCTTCTTGACCACCACCTTCTGGTCCTTGACCCAGGCGCCTTCGATGCCGTTCAAGGTCTTCGAGGCACGCTCGATGCCGGCCTTGACGGCATCCTCGAAGCTCTTGGGCGATGAGGCGATGATCTCGGTGACCTTGGCAACGGACATGGCGCCCCTCCTTTGATCGTGACGGTTTGGTGACGGCCGAAAACGCTATCACGGGCCTGTGACAGGCCCGGATCCCGTCCCGACGGGGCTCCGGGCGTCACGACCGACGGCCCAAGGCAGGACCTCCCGGAGGTCCCGCTGCACGACGTGACGGGCCGCCGCCGCGACTGCCGCGGTCTTGGGCTCGACGGCGATCGCCAGGCCCGCCGCCTCCATCAGGCAGACGTCCGGCTCGTTGTCGCCCACCGCCAGGATGTCTGCGGGCGCGAGCGCCAGGTGCGCATTCAGATGCAGCATGACGTTGAGCTTGCAGATTTCATGCTGCGAGCAGCCGCCGGGATGGGTCATCGTGGGGCAGAGCCTGACCTCCCCGGTGGCCCGGCCGCCGCGGAAGCGCAGCAGGTGGGCGATGCTGAAATCGGCGAAGACCCGGCGGCGGACGACCTCGGTCGCGATCAGGAAGCTGTCGCTGACCAGGCCGACCCGGTAGCCGGCCCTCCTCAGACCGATTACGGCCGCCGCCGCTCCCGGCATCAGGGGGATGTCCCGAGCCACTTCCTCGAAGACCTTGCGGGGCACCTCGGCGAACAAGGCGGCGATCTGCCGCGTCCGCTCCGAGGGTCCCAAGGCACCGTGGTCGAGCAGCCCCAGAAGCTCCTGGCCCTTGTGCGTCCGCTGCGCGAGCCGGACCACGAAGCGGTCCTTGATCAGGGTGCCGTCCATGTCGAAGAGAGCGAGCCTCTGGGGCCTGCCGACCGAACGAAGGATCACCTCCAGCTCGGCCTTGGAGTGCCGCTCGATCTCGTCGACCTCGCGGACCTGATCGAGCTCCAGCCGGCCGCACCGAGCGGCGCGGCGGAGGATGACCCGGGCGACCTGCGTGGCCATGTCTCCAAGCACCTCGAGGGGATGGCTCACGTGCTCGAGCGAGCCGATGTCAACCTCCGCCAGGCGCGCGCCGGTGGCTGCGGCATCGAGCAGCAGGCCGACATCGACGCCGTAGTCGGTTTCGAACGGCAGGCGGGCCAGCAAGGAGCGCCGCGCGGCCACGATGCCCCCCAGCGGTTGATCGATGTGCGAGAGCTCGGGAAAGAAAGTCTGCAGCAGGGGGCGCGCCGTGAGGATGGTCACCCGCCCGGCGGCGCGGGCGAACCGGGCCTTGACGAAGTCCGCCTGGTCTGCGACCAGCGGTGCTGTCATCCGCTCGATCAGGTCCGGGCCGAGCCCACAGAGGTCGCCATCGAGGAAGACGATCAGCTCGTTGCCCGCCGCCTTCACACCGTCCTCCATCGAGGCGCCCTTGCCCAGCAGGGTGCTGGTGAGCACCCTCGCTCCCGCTGCTCTGGCCACGTCGGGAGTGCCGTCGATCGAGCCGTCGTCGACCACCAGGATTTCGGTGACCCCCGCCGATCGAGCGGCCAGCTCGATGACCGAGCTGACGCTCTCGGATTCGTTGAGCACTGGGATGACGACGGTGATCATCTACGAAGGGCCTGCGGCCGAGCAAAGAGGGGGCGCTGCCAGAGGAGGGTATCGGCGCGGACCGACCTGGGTCAAGCTGGGCCCGGTCGGTGTAGCCAGACGGTCGGGTTGCTAAGCTCCGGGTCCATGGACAACCCCCCGGACATCCCCGACCTCTTCCTGCGGCTGGGCCTCGCGCTCGGGCTGGGGCTCTTCGTGGGCCTCCAGCGCGAGCGGGGGCGGCCTCTGCTGGCCGGGGTGCGCACCTTCGCCCTGGCCACGGCCTTCGGCACGGTGGCGGGTTGGTTGGCTCGGAGCCACGGTGGCTGGATCCTGGCGGCCGGCCTGCTCGCCCTGACGGCCTTCGGAGTCGTGGGCAACGTCTTGAAGGAGCGCACCGAGGCGGCGGATCCTGGGCTCACCACCGAGGTGGCCCTGCTGCTGATGTATGGCCTCGGCGCCTTCCTGGTCGACGGCCCCAAGGTGGTGGCGATCGTCCTCGGCGGCGTGGTGGCCCTGCTGCTGCACTTGAAGCCCCAGCTCCATCGCCTCTCCAAGTCGATCGGCGACGAGGACTTCGCCGCCTTCATGCGCTTCGCCGTGCTCTCGATGGTGGTGCTGCCGGTCCTGCCCGATCGGAGCTTCGGTCCTTACGACGTGCTCAACCTGCGCTCGATCTGGCTCATGGTGGTGCTGATCGTGGGTCTCGACCTCGCCGGCTACGTGGGCTTCAAGCTGCTGGGCCAGCGGGGAGGCGCGGTGCTCGCCGGGCTGTTGGGCGGGCTGATCTCGAGCACGGCCACCACGGTGACCTACTCGCGGCGGGTGAAGGACGAGCCGGCGCTCGCGCGGCTCGGCGCCTTCGTCATCCTGCTCGCCTCGGGAGTGGTCTTCGCCCGGTTGATCATCGAGATCACCGCCGTGGCGCCGGGCTTCCTCGCCGAGGCCGGCCCCCGCCTCGGCCTGCTGCTGGCCTTCTGCATCGGCATCGCCTTCCTGACGTTCCAGCGCGGCGCGCGCTCCGACCAGACGGTGCTGCCCGAGCCCCAGAACCCCTCCCAGCTCAAGCCCGCGCTTTACTTCGCCTTGATCTACGCGGTGGTGCTGGTCGCCGTGGCGGCGGCCCGGGAGCGCTTCGGCTCGGCCGGTCTTTTTGCCGTGGCCGCCCTCTCCGGGCTGACCGACATGGACGCCATCACGCTGTCCACCTCCCAGCTGGTCTCGGCCGGCACCGTCTCGCCGGACGCCGGCTGGCGGGCCATCGTCCTCGCCTCGCTCTCGAACCTCGCCTTCAAGGCCGGCGTCGTGGCCTTCCTCGGCCCCCGGACCCTTCTGCGCCGGATCCTGCTCGGATTCGGCGCCGTCATCGCCGCGGGAGTCTTGCTGCTGGTCTTCGGTGGCTGAGGCTTACTTCCGCGCGGCGATCCAGGCGTCCATCTGCGTCTCGAGCACGTCCAGGGTGAGGGTGCCGTTGGCGAGGACGGCGTCATGGAAGGCTCGCAGGTCGAACTTCTCGCCCAGCGCGCGCTCGGCGCGGGCGCGCAGCTCGCGGATCTTGAGCTCCCCCATCTTGTAGGACAGGGCTTGGCCGGGCCAGGAGATGTAGCGGTCGGTCTCGGTGGTGACCTCGTGGATGGGCAGGGCGGTGCGGCTGGCGAGGTAGTCGAGGGCTTGCTGGCGGCTCCAGCCGAAGGCGTGGAGGCCGGTGTCCACCACCAGGCGACAGGCCCGCCACATCTCGTAGGTGAGGCGCCCGAAGTTGGTGTAAGGGTCCGGGTATAGGCCCATCTCCTGGCCCAGCCACTCGGTGTAGAGAGCCCAGCCCTCGCCGAAGGCGTTGACGTAGAGGTAGCGGCGGAACTTCGGCAGCCCGGTCAGCTCGCGGGTGAGCACCGTCTGGAGATGGTGCCCGGGTACCGCCTCGTGCAGGGTCAGGGACGGGAGAGTGTAGAGGGGCCGCTTGTCCAGGGCGTAGGTGTTGACCCAGTAGAGCCCCGGCCGGGTGCTGTTGTCGGGGGCCTCGACGTAGCGCCCGGAGGTGTATTTGGGGGCGATGTCGGCCGGCACCGGCTCCACTCCGTAGGGCTGGCGGGGCAGCCGGCTGAAGAAGGCGGGCAGCTTGCCGTCGATCTTCTTCGCCAGGTAAGAGGCTTCCTTGAGCAGCTCCTCGGGGGTCTTGGCGTAGAAGCGAGGGTCGGTGCGCAGCATCGCCAGGAACTCGGCGAAGGTGCCGGTGAAGCCGGTCTGGCGGATCACCGCGTCCATCTCGGCCTGGATGCGCGCCACCTCTTTGAGACCCAGCTGGTGCACCTGCTCGGGGGTGAGCTCCAGGGTGGTGTAGTGGCGCACCAGGAAGGCGTAGTACTCGCGGCCCCGAGGTAGCTCGGAGGCACCGATGGTGGTGCGGGCGCCGGGGACGTAGCGCCCGGTGATGAAGGTGTGGAAGGTGCGATAGGCCGGCACGACCTGCTCGCGGATCACCCGCTTCGCCTCCTCGGTCAGCCGCTGCCGCTCCACAGCCGGGAGCTGGGAGGGAGCCTTGGCGAAGGGGCGGTAGAAGACGCTCTTCTCGGGATCGTCCACCAGATGGGGGGTGATCGTCGACTCGAAGCCGGTGAACACCGCCCGGGGCGGCGTGAAGCCGGCCTTGAGCCCTTCGGCGAGCAGGGCGGTCTGCTCGGCGAAGTAGCGGGGCAGGGCACGCAGCCGGGCGAGGTAGTTCTCGTAGTCGCGCACGGTGGCGAAGGGCATGTTGTCGGCCATGCGAGCGAGCTCGCTGTGGAAGCCTCCCTCGGCGGTGAGCGACAGGCGCCAGGTGCCGAAGCCATACTCGGTGATGTCGCCCTCGAGCTGCCGGCGGAACAGGTCGAGCGAGACCTGGTCGACTGGCGGCAGCGCCGAGCGCTCGATGGCGCTCGCCCGGGCGAGGAAGCTCTTGGCCTTTTCGTGCCGGCGGTCGATGTCCGCCCGGGTGGCCGAGGGCAGGCGATCGTCGTAGCGATGGTCGCCCACGGCGGTCGCGGCCAGGGGGCTCTCGGCCAGCCCCCACTCCCAGGCCTCGTCGAAGAGCTGGTGGAGGGTCTGGGCGGGCTCGTCGGCCCGAGTGACGGGGGCGACGAGGGCGAGGGCGAGAGCGGCTCCTAGCATCTGCTTCATGATCGGTTCTCCGGGTTGCGGATGACTTCCTGGTCGACTTCCTCCGGTCATCGGGCCAGGCCCAGGCCGAAGAGGATCGCCATGTGCACCACAGAGCACGCCCACCATGGGCACGGCGTTGAGTCCCAGGGACTGGAGCAGTCGCAGGAGGGCGGCCATCGGCAGGGGGTCGGTCGAGCGGCGCCAAGACTATCCCAAGGCGCCGCGGTCGGACTGCTAGACTTTCGACCCACGAAGCATCTGCAAGGCTTGCTGGTTCCGTAACCTCGCGAAGGGGAGAAGCTCGAGATGAGCAATGCGCCAGGGCAGCCACGCGACGTCTTCATCACCGGCGGCACCGGTTATCTGGGGCGCGACCTGGTGCCCATCCTGGCCCTGCGCGGGCATCGCGTACGGGCCCTGGTGCGCTCGGGCTCGGAGTGGCGGGTGCCGCCCGGCTGCACGATGGTCAAGGGGGACCCGTTGATCGGTGAGCTGTTCCGCGACGCCCTCCGTCCCGGCGACACCTTCATCCAGCTGGTGGGCACCCCCAAGCCGGCGCCCTGGAAGGGGCGGCAGTTCCGGGAGGTGGACCTCGCCTCGGCCCGCGAGTCGGTGATGATGGCCACGGAGGTGGGGGTGGCGCACTTCATCTACGTCAGCGTGGCCCAGCCGGCGCCGGTGATGAGGAGCTATATCGCCGTCCGGCGCGAGGTCGAGCAGATGATCCGCGCCTCCGGTCTGCCGGCGACCATCCTGCGCCCCTGGTACGTGGTCGGGCCGTATCACCGCTGGCCCCTGCTCTTCACTCCCGTCTATCGCCTGCTCGAACGCCTGCCCGCCACCCGCGAGACCGCCCGGCGCCTCGCCCTGGTCACCCTGCCCCAGATGCACGCCGCCCTGGTCGCCGCGGTCGAGAGTCCGGCGACGGATCTGCGGATCGTCGAGGTGGCGGAGATCCGGGCCACGCCCCTGCCGGCGGAGCTCGCCCCCTTACCCCAGCGGTAGCAACAGGCGGAGGGAAGCGGTGGCGGTGCGGCGGTCGATGTTGAGCCAGACCTCGCCGCCAGCCTCCTGGACCACCTGGCGCAGGCCAGGCTGGCCGCCGAGACCGCCGGCGAGCAGGGCGCCGTGGGCCTCGCGCAGGCGCCAGAGCTGGGGCTCGTCGGCCGGCCAGGCGAGGTCGAGGACGGCCAGCTCCTCGTGGAGGCGGGTGCGGGCCTCGATCCGCGAGACGGCGAAGTCCCGCCGCAGCCTCGCCAGGGCGCCGAGCAGGGCTTCCTCCAGGACCGAGGCTCCCGCCACCCGTGCCTCGATCACCGTGCCATCGAGGTGGATCTCGAGCTCCAGCTCCCGGCGCGCCTCGCGGGTGACGTCCGCGACCACTTCCGCGAGGGTGCGCAGGCCGCGCCGGCCGCGGGTCCGGCTGGGGAAGAGGGTGGCCAGCTGGTCGACCAGCTCCGAGAGCCGCGCCGCGTCCTCGACCAGGGCGACGCGCAGACGGGCAGCCGGCTCGCTCTCGGCCGGGCCGGCGGCCAGCTCGAGGGTCTCGGCGGCGGCGCGCAGGCTCGCCACCGTGCCGCGAAACTGCCGCAGCAGCAGCTCGGGATCGGGCCGTGGTGGCCGGGGCGCCTTCTCGCGGCTCAAGCGGCGGAGTCTCCCAGGCAGCTCGCGATGGTGGACACCAGCTCGCGGGTGGAAAAGGGCTTGGTGATGTAGAGATCCGCTCCCTGCTCGAGGCCGCGTAGCCGCTCGGCATCACGCCCGCGAGCGGTCAGCAGGATGATCTTGAGGGCCGCCAGCTCCGGCTGCTCACGCAGGCGGCGGCAGACCTCGTAGCCGTCGATGCCGGGGAGCATCACGTCGAGCAGCACCAGCTGCGGGGGCTGCGCCTCGACGGCTGCCAGCGCCTCCTCGCCGTCCTTGGCCACGAGCACCTCGTAGCCCTGCTGGGCGAGCAGGAACTCGAGGGAGAGCACGATGTTGGGCTCGTCCTCGACGATCAGGATGCGGGCTCGGCTCATGCTTCAGGCTCCCAGGAGAATCGGCACCGGCGTCGGGGCGTCGGGCACCGGGATCGGTAAGGAGACCAGGAAGAGGGCGCCTCCTCGGGCGGCGTCCTCGACCCAGATCCGGCCGCCATGCTGGGCGACGATGCGGCGGGTGATGGCGAGGCCCAGCCCGGTGCCGGCCTGGCGGCCGGAGACCGGACGGGCGATCTGCCGGAACTTCTCGAAGATCGCCTCCCGCTCGGCCGGCGGGACGCCGGGGCCGTTGTCCTCGACGCCGATCAGCAGCTCGTCGCGGCGGCGTTGGACCGAGACCGCCACGTGTCCGGTGCCGGTGGGGCAGAAGCGCGCCGCGTTCGACACCAGGTTGATCACCACCTGGATCAGGCGGTCTCGGTCGCCGGTGACCCGCGGCAAGCCCGCCGCCGAGCGGACCTCGATCGCGACCCCGCGGCTCGCCGCGACCTGGCTCAAGGCCGCGACGCCGTCGGCCACCACTTCGGCGAGGTCCACCGGCTCCGCCGCAACCCTCTCCTCCTTGCCCTCGAGCCGGGCGAGGTCGAGCAGGTCGTGGATCAGCCGCGAGAGGCGCTCGTTCTCCTTGGCGATGACGCGCAGGAACTCGCTGCGCTTCTCGGCATCGAGGTCCGGATTGTCGTGGAGGATCTCGGCGAAGGCGCGGATGGCGGTCAGCGGCGTGCGCAGCTCGTGGGCCATGGTCGAGAGGAAGTCGTCCTTGAGGCGGTCGAGCTCGAGCAGCTGCTCGTTGACCCGCCGCAGCTCGGCGCTCGCCGACTCCAGCTCCTCGGACTTCTCGGCCAGCTCGCGGCTGGCGGCGATCACCCGCGAGGTCTCGTCCAGCAGCTCGACCACCTCACCCACGTCGAGGGTCTTCTCCTGCGCCACGCTGGCGAGGGCCACCCGGGCCGAGGCCGCGCCGGTGGTGCCGGCGAGCAGGCGCTCGGCGTAGGCGATCAGCTCGGGGTGGGCCTGGCCCATGCGCTCGAGGTCCACCGCCTGCTCGTCGGCCCAGGCGCGCAGCGCCCGCTCGGTCCGCTCCTCCCCCAGGAAGCGGGAGAGCAGGGCGCGCAGGGAGGCGACCGGGGCGTCGGCGCTCCACACCGGCACCTCGACCTCGCCGCGGAAACGGAAGACGTCCACGAAGCGCCGGGCCTGGCGCTCCTCGACCGGCCCCGGCACGGCGAGCGAGGACACGCCGACGAAGGCGACGACGTTGACCAGCAGGCTCCAGACCAGGGAGTGCGAGAGAGGGTCGAGCCCCTCGAGGCCGAAGAGGGCATAGGGCCGCAGCCACGAGAGGCCGAGGGGGCCCTCGGTGATGAAGGAGGCAGGCAGGCGGCCGGTGGCGACCAGGCTGGGCAGGGGCAGGGTGTAGGCCCAGACTGCGAAGCCGCCGATCAACCCGGCGAGGGCCCCGCGGCGGGTGGCCCCCGTCCAGTAGAGGCCGCCCAGGGTGGCCGGGGCGAGCTGGGCCACAGCCGCGAAAGAGACCAGACCGATCGAGATCAGCGAGGCCCCGACCCCGGCCGAGATGGCGTAGAGGTGACCGAGCAGCAGCACGGCGACGATCGCCAGGCGGCGGGAGATCAGGAGGTGCTGGCGGAAGTCGCCACCCACCGAGCCGCTGCGTTGCAGCAGCACCGGCAGCACGAGGTCGTTGGCCACCATGTTCGAGAGGGCCAGGCTCTCGACGATCACCATGCTGGTGGCCGCGGACAGGCCGCCCAGGAAGACCAGCACGGCGAGCTCCGCGCGGTCGGCCGAGAGGGGCAGCAGCAGCACGTAGGTATCGCCCGGGGCGGCGGCGGTGGCCGGGGACATCCGCCCGGCGAGGGCGATGGGTAGCACGAAGACGTTGATCACCAGGAGGTAGAGGGGCAGCAGCCACGCCGAGGTCGACAGGTGCCGCTCGTCGACGTTCTCGACGATGCCGATCTGAAACTGCCGGGGCAGGAACCAGAAGGCGAGCAGGGAGAGGAAGGTCATCCACGCCCAGGCCCCCTCGCTCGCCCCCTGGCGGGAGAGCAGGGCCGCCAGCGCGGGATCGGCGGCGGCGCGGGCGAAGAGATCGCCGAAGCCCTCGTAGAGCCCGTAGACCACGAACAGGCCCACGGCCAGGAAGGCCACCAGCTTGACCAGGGACTCGAAGGCGATGGCCAGCACCAGGCCGGCGTGCTGTTCGGTGAGGTCCACGGAGCGGGTGCCGAAGAGGATGGCGAAGAGGGCGAGCACGGCCGCCGCCGACAGAGAGAGTTGCTCGAAGGAGAGGGCCGAAGGACCGTCGCGGGCGAGCAGGAGCTGGAAGCTGGTGGACACCGCCTTGAGCTGGAGGGCGATGTAGGGCACGGTGCCCACCACCGCCACCACCGCCACCACGGCGCCCAGGAAGGCGCTCTTGCCGTAGCGAGAGGCGAGGAAGTCGGCGATCGAGGTCAGCCTCTCGATCTTGGCGATGCGCAGGATCTTGCGGTAGACCACCCAGCCGAGGGCGCAGGCCAGGGTCGGGCCGAGGTAGATGGGGAGGAAGCCGTAGCCGTCGGTGGCGGCCCGGCCGACGCTGCCGTAGAAGGTCCAGGCGGTGCAGTAGACGGCGAGCGAGAGGGCGTAGATCCACGGGCTGGCGAGAGGGCTGCGACCGGCGGCGGCGCGGCGGTCGCCGCGCCAGGCGATGAAGAACAGCAGCGCGACGTAGGCGAGGGCGATGGCGACCGTCGCGCCGGTGGACCACACGGGCGGTCACTCCCCTCGCTTGGGCCGCACGGCGAGCGCGATGGCCAGGATCAGGACGGCCCAGACGGTGAAGAGGTAGACGTAGGGCAGGGGCAGGCCGAGCACGGTCCCCGGAATCGAGACCCCGGCCAGCGGCGGGGCGGAAAAGCCCAGGGCGCCGAGGAGGAAGAGGGCGACGAGGCGCGCGGAGCGCAGCCGATCGGGGACCATGGGAGCTTGCGCAGAAGGTAACACAAGGTCCCCTACCCCGTGGCGGCTCGCGCCCGATCGAGGTAGCGGTAGAGCGTGGAGCGGGCGATCCCCAGCCTGCGCGCCGCCTGGGTCAGGTTGCCTCCCGCCTGCTCGACGGTGCGCCGCACCAGGTCGGCCTCGAGCTCGCCGAGGGTCTGGGGCGGCTTGGGGACAGGCTCCGCGGAGGGGCGGGCAGCTTCCGGACCGGGCGCCCGCACGTGGAGCATCGGCGGCAGGTGCTCGCGGCGGATCTCGATGCCGTCGGCGAGGGTGAGGGCGTACTGGAGGGCGGTCTTGACCTGGCGCACGTTGCCCGGCCAGCTCTGGCCGGCCAGCCACTCCAGGGCCTCGGGAGAGAGGATGGCAGCGCCGTCCGTCGCCCCCTCGGCGACCAGACCCTCGAGCACGTGCAGCACCAGGTCGCGCACGTCGCTGCGCTCGCGCACCGGCGGCAGGCCCAGGCAGACGCCGGCGATGCGGTAGAAGAGGTCTTGGCGGAAGACCCCCTCCTCGACCATGCGGGGCAAGTCCCGGCAGGTGGCGCAGATCAGGCGCACGTCCGCCTGGCGAGGCGTGCTCTCCCCGACGCGGAAGTAGGTGCCGTCCTCGAGCACCCGCAGGAGCAGCGCCTGGAGGGGCCCGGGCATCTCCGCCACCTCGTCCAGGAAGAGGGTGCCGCCGCGGGCGGCGCCGACCTTGCCGTCGTGGCCCTCCCGGCGAGCGTCGGTGAAGGCACCCGGGGCGTAGCCGAAGAGCTCGCTCTCGAGCAGGTGGGGGGAGAGGGCGCCGCAGTTGATCGCCACGAAGGGGCGGTCGCGGCGGGGGCTGGCGAAGTGGACGGCACGGGCGAGCAGGTCCTTGCCGGTGCCGGTCTCGGCGAGCAGCAGGATCGGCAGCCGGGTCCGGGAGAAGCGCTCGGCGGCGAGCTTGGTGGCCAGCATCCGGGCGTCCGTGCCGAAGAGGTCGTCGAAGCTGACCTCGCGGTGGGGGCGGTGCGAGGCCGCTCCGGCGGGACCTCCCACCGCCGGCTCCTCCAGCCAGGCGACCACCGCCAGAGCCCGCCCTCGCTCGTCGGTCAGCCGTTCGGGTCGCACCCGCCAGCCCAGCCGGCTGCCGCTCGGAGGGCGCTGGGGGAGATCGACCACGAGGTCGGAGCAACCTTCTCCCGCTACCAGGTCCAGCTCCCGCCAGCCCACCCCCAGCACCTCGCGGGCGCTGCGCAGCGGCAGCGAGCGGGCGAGACCCAGCCGCGCGCGGGCGGTCTCGCTCAGGCCGAGGAGGGCGTCGCCCGGGCCGACCACCAGGGCCGGCGTGGGGCTGGCCGCCACCAGGCGGATCACACCGTCCAGCGGCACCTGGGCGGAGCCCGAAGCCGTGGGGATCACCCGCGGGCTCTTCATCGGGGCCAACTCGGGCTCCTAGCTCCGGTCCCCTCGCCCCCCGAAGGGGGGAGAGGGTCAGGGTGAGGGGGTTCCCAACGGCGCCACCGGACCTTCCCCCTCACCCTGGCCCTCTCCCCCGTGCCGGGGGAGAGGGGACCGGAAAGAGCGTCCACCGGGCTACTGGTGAGCATTTTCCGGATTGTAGCGCAGTGTTCGCTGACGACTCGAAATGAGACGACGTCTGACTCCAATCGAGACGACACTTCAACGCCAGGGCCCTGGAAACGCCGTCCTCGGGCCACCGGCCGCGTGGCACAGCCCCTGCTAAACACCCAGAGTTCCTTCGCAAATCCTTGGTCGCCTCGGGAGGAGGCATCCCCGAATCCGTGGCGCCCTTCGTGGCCGATTTCGGCCAGAAAGGAGATCCGGTGAACGCGAGGAGATCCACAGGGCTGTGCGCTTTCCTGCTGACCGCTCTCGGGCTGGTGGCGGCGAGCGCCGCCGAGGCTCAGCTGCAGTGGACCTCGAAGGACGAGAAGACGTCCTTCAAGGTCGGCCTGCTCGGGCAGCTGCAGGCGGAGCAAGCCGAGGTTCCAGGCACGGACGACGACGCCAACAACCTCTTCCTCCGCCGGCTACGGGTGATCATGGGCTTCAACCTCGGGGAGAAGCTCTCGGTCTTCCTCGAGACCGACAGCCCCAACCTCGGCAAGGGGGCCAACAACGGCACCAAGGACGCCGGGGACATGTTCATCCAGGACTTCGTGGCGACCTGGAAATTCTCTCAGGCCTTCCACCTGGACGGCGGCCTCCTGCTCACCGAGCAGACCTACAACCACAACCAGTCGGCGGCGAGCCTGCTCACCCTCGACTACGGGCCCTACAGCTTCGTCGAGTCCGGGCCCACCCAGGCGCGAGTGGGGCGGGACTACGGTCTGCGCGCACGCGGCTACGTGCTCGACAACCACCTCGAGTACCGCCTCGGCGTTTACCAGGGCGTGCGCGGCCCCAACGCCTCGAACGATTTCCGCTACATCGGCCGCGCGATGTACTCCTTTTTCACCCCGCAGACCGGGCTCTTCTATCGCGGCACTTCGCTGGGCAAGACCCAGACCCTGTCGATCGGCGCCAGCTTCGACACCCAGGAGGAGTACGAGAACATCGGTCTCGACCTCTTCTACGACCAGCCCTTCGGCGGCGGCAACAGCTTCGTGGTGCAGGTGGATTACGCGGACATCGACGGCGACACCTTCCTGACCACCCTGCCCAAACGCACCAATCTGCTGGTGGAGACCGGCGTCTACATCGCCAAGGCAAAGCTCCAGCCTTTCGTCCAGTACGCCTCCCAGGACCTCGACGCTTCCGGCGCCGTCGACGAGGATCGCTTCACGGTGGGCCTCGCCTACTTCCAGACCGGTCACAACAACAACCTTAAGTTCTCCTACACCCGCATCGAGCGTGATCCGGGCGACTCGTTTGATCAGATCAACCTCCAGTGGCAGATCTTCCAGTTCTAGGGGGATGCGATGTCTGAGCTGACCGAGCAACAGAAACAAGAGTACTGGCGCTACAACCTGCGCCTGACGTTCATTCTGCTCGCCATCTGGTTCGTCGTCGCCTACCTGCTGGGCGGCTTGTTCGCCGGCGCCTTGAACGCGGTGACGATCCTCGGCTTCCCTCTCGGCTACTACGTCGCGGCCCAGGGCTCCCTCGCCGTCTTCGTCATCGAGATCGCCGTCTACGCCCATCTCATGAACAAGAAGGACCGTGAGCTCGGCATCTACGAGGAGAGGAGCGCCTGATGAATTTGCGGAAGATCTTCACCCTCTACACCTTTGGCTTCCTCGGCGTCACGCTGTTGATCGGAATCGCCGAGGCCCTCTTCGATCTGCCCAACCGCTGGATCGGCTGGCTGTTCATGGGCCTGTCGCTCGGCATCTACGTGGTGATCGGCATCATTACCCGCACCTCGGACGCCGATCAGTACTACGTTGCCGGGCGCGGTGTGCCGGCGATCTACAACGGCATGGCTACGGGCTCGGACTGGATGTCCGCGGCCTCTTTCATCTCGATGGCCGGCACGCTGTCGGTGACCGGCTTCTCCGGCCTCGCCTACGTCATGGGCTGGACCGGTGGCTATTTGCTGCTGGCGGTCTTTCTCGGACCCTATCTTCGGCAGTTCGGTGCCTACACCATCCCGGACTTCCTGGGCGCTCGCTACGGCGGCAACGCCGCGCGCTCGATCGGCGTGCTGTCGGCGATCATCTGCTCGTTCACCTACCTGATCGCCCAGGTGACCGGCGTTGGATTGATCGTCTCCCGCTTCATCGGCCTCGACTTCCGCGTCGGAGTCTTCGTCGGCCTGATCGGTGTGCTGTTCTGCTCGGTGCTCGGCGGCATGCGCTCGGTGACCTGGACGCAGGTCGCTCAGTACATCATCCTGATCGTCTCTTACCTGGTGCCGGTGGTGGTGCTGTCCTGGCAGCTCTTCGCGAACCCGCTGCCGCAGATCGCCTACGGTCAGCTGCTGCAGAAGAACAACGCGCACGCCCTGGCGATCACGGCCGATCCGCAGGAGAAGGCGACCCGACAGCTCTGGGCCGACGAGGCCAAGGCCGCCGACGAGAAGCTCAAGGATGCTGCCCTGCCCCCGGCCGAGCGCGCCAAGCTCGAGGCGGCCAAGAAGACCGCCGCGACCCAGGCCAAGGCCCCGGCGGCCTCGGAGACGGCCAAGGTCGGCAACTACCTGACCGTGCCCAAGGGTGTGGGCATGTGGAACTTCCTGGCCCTGACCTTCTGCCTGATGGTGGGCACGGCGGGCCTGCCGCACATCCTGACCCGTTACTACACCACCCCCTCCGTGCGCGAGGCGCGCACCTCGGTGGCCTGGTCCCTCTTCTTCATCTTCCTGCTCTACTTCACGGCTCCCGCCTACGCCGCCTTCGCCCGCTTCTCGGTGTTCACCAAGTTGGTCGGCTCGAAGATCTCCGACCTGCCCTCGTGGGTGACGCTGTGGAAGCCGGCCGGGCTCTTCGACGTGATCGACAAGGCGGGTGACGGCATCGTCCAGTTCGCCGACTTCGTGGTCAAGAGCTCGGACTTCGTGGTGCTCGCCACCCCGGAGATCGCCGGCCTGCCCTTCGTGATCACCGGTCTGGTCATGGCCGGCGGCTTGGCCGCCGCCCTGTCCACCGCCGACGGCCTGCTGCTGACCATCGCCAACGCCATCTCCCACGACCTCTACTACAACGTGATCAACCCCAAGGCCTCCCTGATCAAGCGCCTGACCATCACCAAGGTGCTGCTGGTCATCACCGCCCTGATCGCGGCCTGGGTCGCCACCTTCCGTCTGGCGATCATCGTCGAGCTGGTGGCCTGGGCCTTCAGCCTGGCGGCCGCCTCCTTCTTCCCGGCCCTGGTCATGGGCATCTGGTGGAAACGCACCAACAAGACCGGCGCTCTGGCGGGTATGATCGTCGGGCTTGGCCTCACGCTCTTCTACATGATCGGCAGCCGCTTCTATGGGCTGTCGTGGTTCGGCACGGCGACGGTGGCCTCGGGCGTCTTCGGCATCCCGCTCGGCTTCCTGACGATCTGGATCGTCTCCCTGCTGACGGCGGCGCCGGATCAGCAGACCCAGGACCTCGTCACCAGCGTGCGCTATCCGAAGAGCGGCTCGGCGGTCGCGGCGATCAACGCCGGACACTGAGCTTCTCGTTCCTCGCTCCGAGGGTCGCTTCACGGCGGCCCTCGGAGCTTCGTTTGGACGACCGACTGGAGGAGCTCACCCCATGGTTCCCGTCAAGCCGGACCTCGCCGCCCGGGCTCACATCCGCTCGATGGAGGAGTACCAGACCCTCTACCGCCGTTCGCTCGAGGACCCGGTGGGGTTCTGGCGCGAACAGGCGGAGATGCTCTCCTGGTTCCATCCGCCCTCGACGGTTTTCGACGCCGACCTCCACGAGGTGGACTTCTCCTGGTTCGGCGGTGGGCGCCTGAACGCCTGCTTCAACTGCGTCGATCGTCATCTCGAGACGCGCGGCGACAAGCCGGCGATCCTCTGGGCCGGCGACGAGCCGGGCGACTACCGGTCGCTGACCTACCGCGAGCTCAAGCACCTGGTCTGCCGCATCGCCAACGTGCTGCTCGCGCACGGGGTGCAGAAGGGCGATCGGGTGGCGATCTACCTGCCGATGATCCCGGAGCTGGCCGCCACCATGCTGGCCTGCGCCCGCATCGGTGCCGTGCACTCGGTGGTCTTCGCCGGCTTCTCGGCCGAGAGCCTTCGCGGGCGCATCCTCGACGCCGGGGCGAAGATGGTCATCACCGCCAACGAGGGCCTGCGCGGCGGTAAGTCGATTCCTCTCAAGAAGACCGTGGACGACGCCGTCGAGGGCCTCGCCGTGGTCGAGAAGGTGTTGGTGGCGCTGCGCACCGAGCGTGAAGTGCCGATGCGCCAGGGTCGCGACTTCTGGCTCCACGAGGAAATGGCCAAGGAGCGCTCGACCTGCCCGGTCGAGTGGATGCACGCCGAGTCTCCCCTCTTCACCCTCTACACCTCCGGCTCGACGGGCAAGCCCAAGGGCGTGCTCCACACCACCGCCGGCTACCTGCTGTACTCCGCCCTCACCCACAAGCTGGTCTTCGACGTCCACGACGACACCGTCTTCTTCTGCGCCGCCGACGTCGGCTGGGTCACCGGCCACAGCTACATCGTCTACGGCCCCCTGGCCAACGGCGCGACCACGGTGATGTTCGAGTCGATCCCCCTCTACCCGGACCCGGGCCGCTACTGGCAGATGGTGGACGACCTCAAGGTCGACGTCTTCTACACCGCGCCCACGGCCCTGCGCGCGATCGCCCGCGAGGGCGACAGCTGGGTCAAGAAGCACAGCCGCAAGAGCCTGCGCATCCTCGGCACGGTCGGCGAGCCGATCAACCCCGAAGTCTGGCGCTGGTACCACGACGTGGTGGGGGAAGGCCGCTGCGCGGTGGTCGACACCTGGTGGCAGACCGAGACCGGCGGCATCCTGATCACCCCGCTGCCGGGAGTCACCCCCACCAAGCCCGGCTCGGCCACCCTGCCCTTCTTCGGCGTCGAGCCCGTGCTGGTGGACGACCACGGCCACCGTTTGGAGGGCAACGGGGTCTCCGGCAATCTCTGCCTGGCCCGCTCCTGGCCGGGGCAGGCGCGCACCATCTACGGTGACCACTCGCGCTTCCGCGAGACCTACTTCTCGCGCTTCCCTGGGCTCTACTTCACCGGCGACGGCTGTCGGCGGGACGAGGACGGCTACTACTGGATCACCGGCCGGGTGGACGACGTGCTCAACGTCTCCGGCCACCGCCTGGGCACCGCCGAGGTGGAGAGCGCGCTGGTGGCCCATCCGGCCGTGGCCGAGGCCGCGGTGGTCGGCTTCCCCCACGACATCAAGGGCACCGGCATCTACGCCTACGTGCTGGTGACACCGGAGTACGAGCGGGCCGAGCTGACCGAGCTGGTGGGGGCGCTCAAGGAGCAGGTGAGGAAGGTGATCGGGCCGATCGCCACGCCGGACCGGATCCTGGTCTCCCCCGGACTGCCCAAGACCCGCTCGGGCAAGATCATGCGCCGCATCCTGAGGAAGATCGCCGCCAACGAGACCGAAGACCTGGGCGACGTCACCACCCTGGCCGACCCCGCGGTGGTCGAGAAGCTGATCGAGGCGCATCGGGCGGGGGGGTAGGGACGCGATCGGGTGCCATCCCGCCCAGGAGACACCCATGAAGGCCGAGCTGACCGCCGTTTTCCAAAAAGTGCCAGAAGGGTACATCGGCTTCGTCGAAGAGCTCCCTGGGGCGAACACCCAGGGAGCCATGTTGGCTGAGGCCCGAGCCAACCTCGTAGAGGCCGTGCGCCTGGTGATCGAAGCCTACCGGGCGCTCGCGGCCGACGAGCTCCAGGGCGCCGAAGTGCTCCACATTCTTGGTGGAACGTCGCCTGGTAGCGGGAGTAGCTGGGAGGCTGAAAACGCGGGGAGGGCTGTGTGACTCTGCCCTTGCCTACTACAGAGTTAGGCAGCGTAATGTCCGTGGCGGAGCAGTCGGACTAGCCTAGCGGTACAGCTCCTCCAAGTCATGCCACCGCGCGGCCGGCGCGGCCGCCGCCCGCGCCGCCGCCGGCACCGGTTTGCGGGTGAAGATCCTCCGGCCGAGTGTGGCGTTGCGGCGGTTGGGATAGAGAGGTAGCTTGGTTGTCAGCTCTGCTTCCAGCGCCTTCGGGGAGCGCACCGGCCCCCACTTGCACTCGCCGAGGTCCGTCCAGCCGTCCTGGCGCAGACCCACCACGTCGATCTGCGTCTCCTTGGACCAGAACTCGCCCACCTCGAAGGCCGCCGTCACTCCCTCGCGCACGTAGAGGCCAGGCAACGCCTCCTGGCAGAGGCGCTCGAAGCAGAGCCCGAAGTAGGCGTCGAGATGGGGCTTGATCAGGTGCTCGAAGGCCGTACGAGGTCCCTGGTGGCGGACGGCGCTGGTGTGGGGGAAGACGAAGCGGAACCAGAAACGCAGCAGCGGGTCCGCGAGGTCGAAGCGCACGCTCTTGGGCGACGGGCGATCCTCGGTGAGCGGGTGGCGGCGGCGTACGTAGCCGAGGTCGAGGAGCTGCTGGAGGTAGTAGTGGAGGGAGCGGGCCTCGATGCCCGAAGCGCTCGCGATCTCGGCCGCCGTCGCCTTTCCGGCGGCCAGGGCCGTCAGCACGGCGAAGTAGACGTCGACCTCTCGCAGCTCCTCCCGGAGCAGGAAGTCCCCTTCCCGGTAGAGAGGCGCGTACTCGTCGAGCAGCTCGGCGACGATGTGGCTCTCGATCGAGCGCTGATCCGAGAGACGCTTCAGGTAGAGCGGCACACCCCCGCACAGGAAATAGGCCCGCGCCTGATCCACCCGCGAGTAGCCGGGCTGGAAGAGTGCCGCCTCGCGGAAGCCGAAGGGCCGGAGCAGGATCTGCGCGGTGCGTCGCCCGAACAGTGGGCTATGCCGGCCCAGCACCTCGCGCTCCATGAAGCCCACGTAGGAGCCACAGAGGATCAGCAGCACCTTGCCCGAGCGCTGCCAGTGGCGGTCCCATCGCTCCTGGAGCAGGGAGGGCAGCTCCGGGCTCGCGGCGGCGGTCCACTGGAACTCGTCGAAGACCAGGATCAGCTTGCCGTCCCCTCGCCAGCGGGAGACCGCAGCGTCGAGAGCCGCCGCCCAGCCCTCGGTGGGGAAGGTAGCGAGCAGAGGCTCCTCGAGCAGCCGCGCCGCCTCTTCCAGGAACTCCCGGACCTGGAGTCCAGCCGGGGCTGTCTTGCCCACGAAGTAAAGGCCGGGCCGGTTCTCGAGGAAGCGCAGGATCAGCTCACTCTTGCCCACCCGGCGCCGGCCGTAGATCGGGATGAAGCCGCTCGATGGTGCTTCGTAGGCGTTAGTGAGCAGTCGGAGCTCGTCGTTGCGACCGATGAACGGATAGGTAACCAGTTCCATGGCAACAAGTTAGAGTGTAGTGGACGGATTGTCAAGTCACGCCTCGTGGG
>JBIOYC010000314.1:0-10424 GCA_044869955.1 Thermoanaerobaculia bacterium
GCCCGGCGAGGGCGCGAGGCTGCCGGCGACGATCGTGCCGTACAGCGAGAGTAGCTGCGACGGCAGGCCTGGCTCCCCGTCGCGCCGCACCCACCCGAGCTCGGCTTCGACGTCGTCGAGCGCCGACACCAGCGCCTCGCTCCCCGCTCTCTCACGCACCTCCTCGCGCAGCGCCTGCAGCCGCGCGAGCGCCTTCAGCAAGCCGTCGATGCGCGCGCTGACCTCACGCGCCAGGGCGATCTGTGCGTCGTAGTCGGCGGTGGTCGCATCGATCCTCGGATCGGCGAGCACTGTCAGCGGCTGCGTGGCGCTCCAGGCGCCCGCCGTGACTTTCACCGTGTAGTTGCCCGGCTTCACGAACGGTCCGTGCGGCCCCCACGTCGGGTCGCTGCCTCCCTCGATCTCGAAGGGCGGGGCGTGGCGCGCCATCCAGCGAAACCGATTGATCCCTCGCCGCGTTCCCACCACCTCTCGCCCCTCGAAGACGGACGCGAAGTCGGCGGGGAGATCCGAGACCCAGGGATCGTCGGGCGAACGGCTGAGGTAGCGGGCGACGAAGCCGCCACGCTCGTCGCTGATCTCGAGGGTGACGGGATGCGTCTGCGCCGCGAGGTAGTAGGTGATGAGCGCGCCGCCGTCGAGAGGAGGGTACGAACCGTTCCCGGCCGGACGGTATCCGAGGCGTGGCGCGAACAGGTGGTTCCCCTCCGCAACCAGGCCGCCGGCCTGCTGGACGACGCCGAGATCCTCCAGCACCCACAGTCCGCGGCCGAAAGTCGAGAGGACGAGATCCTTGCGATGCACTCGCAGGTCGGATATCGGCACGATCGGAAGATTCAGCTGCAGCCGCTGCCAGTGGCTGCCATCGTCCCACGACGCGTAGATCCCGTACTCCGTGCCGGCATAGAGCAGTCCCTTGCGATCGGGGTCCTCTCGAACCGCACGCACGTAGTGGCTGCCGTCGATGCCGGCCACGGCGCTGCGCCAGGAGCGCCCGTAGTCGTCCGTGACGAAGACGTACGGCCGGCGATCTCCGAGCAGATAGCGGTAAACCGCGACTACGGCGCGGCCCGGCTCGTGCACCGACGGATCGATGCTGTTCACCGTGCCCCACTCCGGCATGGCGGGCGGCGTCACGTCCGTCCACGTCCGGCCGTCGTCGCGGGAGACGTGCACCAGCCCGTCGTCGGTGCCCACCCAAAGCGGCCCCTTGACGAGCGGTGACTCTTCGACGACCAGGATGGTGTCGTAGACCTCGACCCCCGCCGTCCTCTGCTTCAATCCCCGGCTCCCCGGCCGCTGCTTGCTCTTGTCGTTGCGCGTCAGGTCGCCGCTGATCACCTCCCAGGAACGGCCGCCATCGCGCGAGCGACGCACGTGCTGCGAGGCGGTGTAGAGGACGTCCGGGTCGTGCGGCGAGAGACGAAGCGGCATGTTCCAGTTGGTTCGGTGCTTCAGGGTCGCCGCCCGCTGCCCCAGGCGCTCGGGGTAGATCTGCAGCAGCTCGGACGTCTTCTTGGCCGTGTCGGTCTTCGCGATCTGCCCGCTGATCGTCGCGTACACGATCGCTGGGTTGCGCGGATCGACGGCGATGCTGCTCGCTTCACCGCCGCCCGCGCCGTAGACATCGACCAGCTGCAACGGCACGTTTCGGCTTCCGGTCGGCACCGACACCGTGCCGGCATCCTGCTGCGCGGAGTAGACGCGATAGGGATAACCCGTGTCGACCGCGACGCGATACATCTCGCCGGTCGGCTGATTCATCTGCGTCGACCAGGTGGCGCCGCCGTTGAGCGAAACCGTCGCCCCGCCGTCGTTGCCGTTGATGAGGATGCGCGGGTCGCGGGGGTGGATCCAGAGGTCGTGATGGTCCTCGTGCGAGTCCGGGGCGATCGTGAAGGTCGCGCCGCCGTCGGTCGACTTGAACAGGGTGATGCTCAAGACGTAGATCACGTCCGGCGACACCGGGTCCGCCGCGAGGTGGGTGTGATAGTGCGCCCGCTGCGTCAGCTTCCACTCGCCGTTCACGCGCGACCAGCTGCCGCCCGCGTCCTCCGATCGAAAGAGCCCGCCGGCGCCGCCCGCAGCTTCGATCAGCGCCCAGACCCGCGACGGACGAGAGGGCGAGACGGCGACGGCGGTGCGGCCCAGCACGCCGGACGGCAGGCCGCCGGAGAGGCGGGTCCAGGTGTCCCCGCCGTCGCCCGACTTGAAGATGCCGCCGTCCGTGCTGCCGTTCTCGAACGCCCAGGGTTTGCGCTCGTAGGACCACGAGGCCGCATAGAGGACGCGGGGATCGGCGGGGTCCATCGCGAGGTCGGCGATGCCGGTTCCCTCGCTGAGGAAGAGCACCTTCTGCCACGACCGGCCGCCATCGCTCGAACGGAAAACGCCGCGCGTCGCGTTCGGCGACGAGGCGTGGCCGAGCACGGCGGCGTACACGAGATCGGGATCGCGCGGATGAATCCGGATGCGGCCGATCTGTCCGGCGTCGCGAAGCCCCGCGTGGACCCACGTTTCGCCGCCATCGTCCGATCGGTACACGCCGACGCCGGGCGAGACGTTGACGCGGGGGCACGCGGTGCCGGTGCCGGCGTAGACCACCAGCGGGTTGGAGTCGGACACCGCGATGGCGCCGACCGATCCGGCCTCGAAGTAGCGGTCCGACACGTTGCGCCAGGTGGTGCCGGCGTCGGTGGACTTCCACACGCCGCCGCCGATGCCGCCGAAGTAAAAGGTGAAGGGGTCGGCCGCGACGCCGGTGACGGCCGTCGAGCGCCCGCCGCGGGGGAGATGCAGCTGGCGGTACTCGAGGCCCGCGAGCAGCGCCAGATCGGGCTGGGACGCGGCGCGCAGGGGGAGGGCGAGCAGCAGGGCGGCGAGTAGCCAGGGGGCGATCCGCATCGAAGGGTCTCCTTGACGGTGCCGCGAGGTGCGAGAAGAGGATAGACGAGGTGCCTCGACAGGTGCCACGGATCTTGGAGCTCTCTATGATTCCTCCGTGACTCCTTCCCCTGCCACCACCCTTCTCGCGACGCTGGGGCTGTGGCTCGCTTCGGCCGGGCCGACCCTGGGCGCCCCGGTTCCGGCCGCGCCTCCTGCCGATCCGAAGGTGGCCTGGTTGCGCGACAACGCCGTGGCGCTGCGCTCGATCTCTCCGACCGACGACGACTTCTCCGACCTCCAGCCACTGCGGCAGGTTCTCGACAAGGCGCGTGTCGTGGTGCTCGGCGAGGCAACGCATGGAGACGGCAGCACCTTCCTGGCCAAGACCCGCCTCGTGCGCTTCCTGCACCGGGAGCTCGGCTACGACGTCCTCGCCTTCGAGAGCGGCTTCTACGACTGCTGGAAGGCCTGGCAGCGGATCCGGACGGGGGAGGACCCGGGCGCCGCCTTCCGGCAGTCGGTGTTCCCGATCTGGGCGGCGAGCGCCCCGGTGCAGCCCCTGATCGATCACTTCGCCTCCGCTGCCCGCTCGCCGCGGCCGCTGGAGCTCGCCGGCATCGACCCGCAGTTCACCGGCGAGCTGTCGCAGCGCTTCTTCCTCGAGGACCTCACCCGCATCGTCGAGGCCGCGGGGATGTCCCGCGAGCTGCTTGTCGAGCGCCGGGCCGGGCCGCTCACCAACCTCCTCGAGGCGCGGTACGAGAGCGGCGAGCTGCCGGAGCCGGCGGCGCGATCGGCGCTTCTCGCCTGGCTCGCCGAGCTCGAAAGCAGGCTGCGCGCCGGGGCGGGCGAGGCCCTGCCGGAGCGCGCCTTCTGGATCCGCCTGCTCGAGGGCTTGCGGCAGCTCGCGGTGTCGTCGTGGGTCATCGACTGGAGCCGGCCGTTGCTCGAGGACGTGGAGCACTACCCGGTCCGCGACCGCGTGATGGGCGAGCACCTGGTGTGGTTGGCCCGGGAGCGCTTCCCCGGCCGCAAGATCATCGTCTGGACGCACTCCGGGCACGCCGCCCGCGGGCTCGCCGGGGTCGACGTGCCCTCGCCGGTGCACGCTCGCCTCTATCGGACCTTCCAGCCGGCCGGCGCCGTGGCCCGGGCGAAGCTCGGCAACGAGCTCTACACCGTGGCCGTGCTCGCCTACCAGGGTGAGTACGCGAGGGAGCTCCGGAAGGGGCTCGCGGAGGCGCTGCTGCGGCCGAGCGAGGGCTCGCTCGAGGACCTCTTCCATCGCACCGGTCTGGCCCAGGCATTCCTCGACCTCGGCCGCGCCCATCGCCTACCGCGCTGGCTCCGTGGCCGACTGATCGCCCGGCCGATCGGCTACAAGGAGATGCGGGCGAGCTGGCGCGAGGTCTTCGACGGCATTCTGTTCCTGGAGCGGATGGACCGCAGCGATCGCGTGACCGGCTCGCGCTGAGCAACTGGACAGGGGACACCGCGGCGGTGCGGGCCGCGAACCCCTGACGCCGCTCACATCAACGAGAGGGCTCTCTGCAAGAACCAGAACGTAGCCATCGTGCCGATGCCGTAGGCCGGTACGGCCTTCGCCCACCGCGGCCAGGCGACGGGCGACCTGCGCAGCGCGGCGACGACGAGGAGCACGGCGCCGACGAAGCCGAGCTGGCCGAGCTCGATGCCGACGTTGAAGGAGAAAAGCGCCAGCGGGATCTCCGCCGCGGGCAGGCCGACCTCGGCCAGGGCCCCGGCGAAGCCCAGGCCGTGCAGCAGGCCGAAGCCGGCGGCGACCGCCCACGGGGCCCTTTGCGTCAGCGTCCTCGCGCCCTCGCGCACGCTGGTCAGCTCGACCGCGAGGAAGAAGATGCTCGCCGCGATGGCGGCCTCGATCGGCGCCTGTCGCACGTGCACCAAGCCCAGAGAGGCCAGTGCGAGGGTGACGCTGTGGCCGGCCGTGAAGGCGGTGATCGTCCACACCAGCGACCTCCCCCAGCCGACCAGCAGCACCAGGGCCAGCACGAAGAGGAGGTGATCCCAGCCGAGCAGGATGTGCTCGACGCCCAGCCCGGCGTAGTCCCGGAAGACCCCGGCGCGGCTGCTGTCGGCTTCGATCCGGAAGCTGGGCGCGTCGGCCTTGAGCACGTGCCGGAGGCGGCGGCCGTCGCGCAGGGTGATGCGAAGGAGCACGTCCGCCTGGCTGCCCGCGATGCCCTCCACCCCCACCGACTTGCCCGAGAGGCCCCCGGGGCAGCGCATCTGCCAGCGGGCACGGATGCCGGTGCCTTCCTGCTGCACCTGCGGATCGCCGATGCCCTCACACTCGACCGGCAGCACCGGCCGCAGCCGGCTGCCCTGCACCCGGACCGCCGGCTGCTTCCAGCTCACCCGGGCCTCGTCGGCCGCAAGCTCCTCGACCTCGAGCAGGGCGGGCGCGAACTGGTGAGCCCGCGCCGGAGCGGCGGCGAGGGCGAGGAGGAGGATCGGCCCGAGCAGGCCGTGTGACGGCCGGCCCATCACGAGGTCCTTCCCGGCACGACGATCTCGAACTCGGTGCGCAGCTCGCGCAGGCGCAGCCGGAGCCAATCGTCCGCCAGCTTCTGGAGCAGCGCCCCTTCGACCTGCTCCCGCACGGCCTCGAGGGGCAGCACCTGGGCTTCCTGCCGCTCGTGGACCCAGACCAGGTGGTGCCCGTAATCCGAGGGGATCGGCTCCGACCAGCTTCCGGGCGCCAGCGCCATCACCGCCCGGGCGAAGTCGCCCCCGAGCTGCGCCTTCAGGCCCTGCTCGGTTTGCAGTGCCAGGTGCACCGGCGCCGGTGTTTCGTCGGCGAGCGCCAGCGCGGCCTCGAGGTCGAGCTTCTCCCTGCGGATCCGCTCGAGCAGCCGGCGGGCTCTCTCCTCCGAGTCCGGCGAGACGAAACCATTGATCGCGATCTGCGACAGGCGGATGCGCGCCGGCCGGGTGAATTCTGCCGACTGGACGGCGTAGAACTGCTCGACCAGCTCCGGCGCCGGCTTCTGGAGCAGCACCACGCTGCGGATCAGCCGCTTGGCACTGTCGGCGAGGATGCGCCGCACGACCAAATCGCCCTCATGGAGGCCGAGCTCCATGGCTGCTTCGGCCTTGCCGACCTCGGTCGCCTCGTGAGGGTTGGCCTCCACGAACTCGGCGATCTGTGCCAGGCGGGCCCGGGCGGCGGAGTTCTCGTGCATGCCCAGGGCGATCGCGTACTGGAAGAGCACCTCGTCGTCGACCTGCATGTCGATCATCTGCTGCCACTCAGGGCCCGTGGGCCGGCGGCCGGTGTCGGCGAGGAAATCCTGCAGCATCAGCTCGAGGCGATGGGCGGGGATCTCGATGCGCTTTTTCTGCGCAACGAGGGCTCCGCCCCGAAGCTCGGTGAGCCCGAAGAGCAGAGCCCCGAGCGCCAGCATGTGCAGCGCCGGGGCCGCGAGCCACTTCATTGCTGGGCGACGCCCGGGGACGCCGGTTCGTACCAGATCGGCGAGGTCCAGGCGCGTTCCTGGATCGCCGGCTGCAGGAAGGTGTCCGTGGTCTGGTTCGAGCAGCACATGGCGCCCTGCGCCGCCTTGAGCTTCTGCTCGGCGGTGCCGTTCTGGAGGGCCGTGAGCTGGGTGTTGCACTGGCTGGTGTTGAGCGGATCGACGCCGATCCAGGTGCGGCACCACAGGGTGCTGTAGCGGCAGACCGGCTCCTCCAGCACGCGCACGTAGTAGAAGGCATGCTGCTTGGGGTCGAAGTAGGGGTCCTTCCAGACCGAGCAGAGGCGCTCACGGCCGAGATCCGGCTTCGCCTTGCAGGTCGCGGGGTCGATCGCCGACTGGGGGTTGAGCGGGCTGCCGGGCTCGCCGGCCACGGTGTAGACCCGCTCCTGCGTGTTGCCGCGCTCGTCGACCCAGCCCTTGACGATCTGGATCTGTTGCAGCTTGGTCTGGATCTGGTCGTCCCAGATGGCGGCGGTGATGAAGGTGGGGGCGCCGTCCCTGGCGGTGCGGCTGGGCAGGTCGCCGCCCATGGGCACGCCGCCCTTGTAGCCGAGGTCCACGAAGTCCTTGCCGCAGGCGTCCGCCGGATAGCTCCAGCCGCCGAAGAAGCGCACCTTCATCCGCGGGCCGCTGGTGCCGTAGGTCTCCTTGCGCTTCAGGGCCTCGAAGATCGAGTCGCGGGTGTTCTCCTCGGCCCAGACGACCGACGGGCCGCCGGTGCCGTTCTGGATCGTCGAGGAGCTCGCCATGGGGTAGGCGTCGTCGATGCCGAGGTGGCCCGGCCACTGGTCGGTCTCCGGATGCCAGCCCATCACGCCGGTGTGCGAATCGGAGGCGGACACCACCCCCATCTTGAAGGGGTTGATGCCGTCGTAGGTCTTCTTCGCGGCGTACTGGATGCCGTCCTTCCAGACGTTTCGCACGTAGGCGCGATCACCCCAGGTGTCGGGCGCGGTGGGAGCGCCGGTACTGCTCGAGCCGACGCCCGAGGCCGAGCCGAGGGTCTTGCCGTCCAGGATCTCGAAGGCGCAGAACTCGTCGATGGTGTCGGTGCCGGCGAGGAAACGCGGGTCGTAGCGGCATTCGCTGGCGCCCTTGTCCTGGTAGATCTCGACCAGGGGCTCCATCTGCTGGTGTCGCTTGGCGTCGGCGACGTTGTAAGGGTCGAGGAACATCGGCGGGAAGATCGCGCTGCCACCGCCCAGGTTCGAGTTGTGCGGGATGGTGATGAAGTCGCAGCGCCGGGCCTTGCCGGGGGTGACGTTGCCGCCCTTCGTGCAGTCCTCCTCGAGCTTGTTCCAGAAGGGCTGCGGCAGGGGGTGGTTGACCTTGGTGCCCGGCGGCACCGGCCACACCCGCGGCTCGTCGGGCACGATGGCGAGGAGGGTGTCGACCGGCTCTTTGGTCGGGTCGGTGTTGACCACCACCGCCATGTCGATCGCGTTGACCGGCTTCTTGACCACGCGGTCGTTGCGGAAGATCACGTTCCTGTGCCAGTTGTTGAGCAGGGGCGTCGAGGTGTTCTCGTAGGCGATGAAGCTGGTGAAGGTGCACTCATCGCTCCTGTCGTAGGCCTCCTCGGCGGCCTTCTGGATCTCGCTCCACACTTCCATCTCGGCCTTGGCGCACAGCTCCGGGTTGTTGTTGCACACCGGGAGGTTGGTGTTCTTGCTGATCGCGCCGTCGTTCATGATGGTCAGCTGGGTGAAGGCGTTCGAAGCGAGGGTCGCTCCCAGCGGCGGGTTCAAGGCACGCAGCGGCTCGTAGAAAAAGCCGTTGATCATCCGGCATTCCATCGACAGGCTCTCCGGCAGGCCCTTGCCGAGGAAATCCTTGCAGAAGCCCATCACCCCGAAATGCTCGGAGTGGTCGGTGACGGCGCCCCAATCGAGGGGCTGGTCGATGCAGGGCGTGCGGCTCGGTCCGCCGCCGACCGGCTCGGTCGCCGGGTCGTTGCAGCTGGCGCGCCGCTTGGGCTGAAGGCCCGACGGCTCGGGGATGAGGATCGGCGCCTTGCCTTGGGCGAAGCGGTACGCGCCGCGGGGGTCGTTGCCGCTCGCGTAGTCGACGAAGCGGATGCTGGCGTCGAAGGAGAGGCCGGTGTGCAGGTGAGTGGTGCCGAAGAGGGCCTGGCGCTGCCGGTTGTAGTTGCTGCACCGAGGTCGGTCCTCGGTGATCTCGTAAGGCGGCTTCGTGGCGTCCTCGGCGAAGCTCGGCAGAGCGAGGACCAGAGCAGCGATAGCGGCAAGACGAACGACGAGGCGTACAGCCCATGACGACCGCATAGGTGTCTCCTCCACATCCCGTCAGGCGGGCAGATCAGGAATTTTGCGAGATGGTATCAGGGCGCTCAAGCGAAGTCGAGAACAGCGCCTTCCCCCATAATCACCCCATGGACACCGAGCTCCTGGAGAGGCTCCGCCGGCTGTGCATGGCGCTGCCGGAGGCGACCGAGCGGTTGAGCCACGGTGAGCCAACGTGGTTCGTGCGGGACAAGAAGGTCTTCGTCACCTTCTCGGATCACCACCACGACGACCGCGTGGCCTTCTGGTGCGCCGCGCCGACGGGAGCCCAGGAGATGCTGGTGGCGGCCTACCCGGAGCGCTTCTTCCGGCCCCCCTACGTCGGCCACCGCGGGTGGCTGGGCGTCTATCTGGACGTACCGGTCAACTGGGACGAGATCGCCGACCTGGTGACCGACGCCTTCCGGATGGTGGCACCCCGGCGGCTGCTGGCCGAGCTGGATGGGCGCGACGGCCGCTGAGGGCGAGGGCTCGCAGGATCACCTTTCCGCTCGCGCCCAGCAAGGATCGAGCCCCAGTCCCACCGCTTGCCATCAGCAATGAACCCTGCTGGTTTCTGGTGGCGCAAGAAACCGGGATGGTTCGTTTCTGGAGAGCGACTCCGCCCGGCCATGGACTGACACCTGCTCCGAAGCCTCAGGGCACCGTCAGGCTCCAGAGGCTGAGATCGCCGGCTTCGAAGCCGGCGCGGAGGATCGTATGGACTGGCGGCTAACGAGCACTCTCAGCAGTAGTAGACCCAACACTTGTAGTTGGCGTAGGCGTCGACGATCCACTGGTCGTTCTGGTAGTAGCAGGCGGCCGTGTACACCACCTGGAAGCCGCAGCGGCCGGCTTCGCCGAGCTCGGAGCAGACGGAGTTCACGTAGGCGGACAGCTGGGCCGTAGCGTCGGATTCGGCAGCCGTGCAGCTGGCGCCAAAGCCCCAGTGGGAGGCCGCTCCTCCCCCCGGTGAAGTCGTCAGGGTGCTGGAGCAGAAGTGACACTCCGGCGCCATGGGCTTGGGAGCGGGTGTGAATAGAGGCTCCTCGAAGAGAAGGGGCGCTTCGACCGCGAGGGGGGTGTCGGGTGCCATCTCGGCAGCGGTCGCAGGCACGAGAACCATCCAGGACAGAAGTGCGAGGGCGAGCAGATTGCGCGAAGCGATGCGCATGAGAGACCTCAGCTTTCCGGGCTGTGCCCTGTTGATGAGTCGATTCTATGGTGACCTTAACAGGCGCAGTTGCCCATGACAACAACTGCTTTCGTGTCACTATGGATTCTTGCCGGCTACAGCGAGCGTCGTCCATCCTTGGGCGGTTCGGACCCACCGGAGCCGTGCCAGACTGGAACCGTCGCGAGTCCCGAAGGAGACGAGCCATGAGCAGCCCCGTGAGCGATCGCGAGTCCCTGGAGTGGCTGGTGGGCAAGGCCGTGCTGGCGCCGTCGAGCCACAACACCCAGCCCTGGCGATTTCGGCTCGGGGAAGGTCGGATCGAGCTCTGTGCGGATCGGCTCCGTGCCTTGCCGGCCAATGACCCGGAGGACCGGGAGCTGACCATCAGCTGCGGCTGCGCGCTGATGAACCTGCGCGTGGCGGCCGCGCACCGGGGCTTGAGCACGAGCCTGCAGGTGCTGCCGGACGCGCAGGACCCTAAGCTGCTGGCGCGCCTCACGATCGAGGGCTCGGTCGTCGAGGGAGGACCCGAAGCGGCGCTGTTCCCATTCCTGGAGCGGC
>JBIOYC010000315.1:0-11551 GCA_044869955.1 Thermoanaerobaculia bacterium
CATCGCGGAGGAACTGATCACGGCCCTCTCGCTCTCGGCCCAGCCGGGGCAGTTCGACGTCGTGGAGCGGCGTCTGCTGGCGCGTGTGCTCAAGGAGCATGAGCTCACCGACAGCAGCCTGTTCGACGCCGACTCGATCGCCAAAATCGGCAAGATCCTCGGCATCGAGGCCTTGGTGACCGGCTCGATCGCCGATCTGGGAGGAGAGGTCAAGGTCAACGCACGCGCCATTTCGGTGGAGAGCGCCAAGGTCTTCGCCGCTGGCTCCGCCAAGCTCACCAAAACCGATGCCGTGGTGCAGCTCATGCGTCAGAACGCTGGCCATGCGACGGCGAGCCTCATCCCGGCCGCTTCGCCCACCCGCGCCCCCGCCCAGCACAGCGATGCTTACTTCGAGAATGGCTTCTTGAGGATCGAGGTGCGCTCCGCGAGCAAGTCGGCAGATGGCAAGAAGGTGACGCTGGCCTTGAGTTTGGAGAACACGACTGGAGAGGATCTGCTCATCGTACTCGTCGGAGAGTACAGTGAATGTTACCGCAGCTTGATGCTGGTCGATGATCAAGGCAACACGCGTTCAGGCTGTGAAGTCATAGGGCTGACGAGAATTAGTGAGGGGCATGAGAAATCTGCGGAGGAGTACACGCTCGTTTCCGCCAAGACCAGAACGACCGTTACAGTCGCATACTACTTCGGAGAGCCAGTGAAGGGTCGCAGTGTGTCCTTCAGTGCGAGCCTCGCCCGCCATGTTGGGGAGACGCGCTACACGAGGTTCTCTGCGGGAATCTCAGGCATCCAGCTGGGAAACTGAGGCCGAATCTTTTCGGTTGGCGGCGACGCGAGGTGCCTTGAACACAACCCCGAGCTGCGCAAGTGCTTTCAAGGCCACGTGCTGCCCTGACGTACGCCGGGCACCAAGTGGTGTATTGCGAGGAGCAAACGTTGAGAGAAGCCGAGTGGGTCGAGTTGATAGCGTGTGAAATCAGGTCGGCCTTCGGCCACCAGCACGGCCGGCTCGAAGTCCGCACCGGCCTTCGCCTCGCCTACGGCTACGAGATCACCTCCTATGGAGACTCGCCAGACATCCACAGAAACGATTTCGAGACCGACCTGACCGTCGTCGAGGTAACCGACGACGACAGATGGAAGCCTCGAGTTGTCGTCGAGGCAAAGATCGGGACCGTCACGACGCACGATGCCATCACCTACAGCCGCAAGGCGGCGGTTCACCGGTCCGTGCATCCGTACCTCCGCTACGGCATCGCGCTGGGGGACCGGAAGCACTATCCGCTACCAGGCCGACTGTACCGTCACGGGGAACAGTTCGATTTCATGATCTCGTTCTGCGCCTTCGAGCCCTCGGCCGTGGAATTGTCCGAGTTGATCCGGCTCCTGGTCCTCGAGCTCGAGGCGTCGCGGGCCCTCGAGAAGATCCTGTACGAAAGCCGGAGCCCGCACAGGGACCGCTACACGGTCCTTCACCGTCGATTGGAGCTGAGGTGATCGGTGGTCGCCGCACCAGGCTGGTTCAGAGACGACGAAATGCCTCGGTTCGCCGCGGCCGAGCCCGAAGCCCCGGTCGTCGAGCCGGCGCGGGTACCATGGCCGCGATGAAAGCCGTCGCAGCACGATATGAGAACGGCCTCCTTCGACTCGAGAGTCCACTGGCCCTGAGGGCAGGCGAGGAGGTCAGCCTGATCGTCCTCCGCCATTCCGACTCGTCCCGTTGGGACCTCGTGCGGCTCGCCAACGGTGGCGACGCGGAGGACCGGGCTCTCAGCGAGCAGGGCCTCGACGACTGGGCCGCCGCGCTGGAAGCGGAGGATCGGCGTTGAAACGGGGCGAGGTCTGGTGGGCAGACCTCGGGCCTCATCGCTTCCGAGAGCAGACCGGCCGCCGGCCGGTTGTCATTTGGCAGAGTGACGCTCTCGTTCGTGCCCTCCAGTCTGTCCTCGTGGTGCCTCTCACCACCAGCCTCGCCCGTGCCCACCTGGCTGGAACTGCGGTCATCGCCGCTTCGACCGGCGGCCTCGTCGAGGACTCCGATGCGCTGGCGTTCCAGATGAGGGCGATCCCGAAGTCGGCCCTCGAAGAACGGATCCGCTCTCTGAGTGAGACTGAGCTGGCCGAGCTCGAGCAGGCGACCGACGAGGCGCTGGGGCGCCTGGAGCCGCGGTAGCGCTGCCAGAGAACCCGACCAGAGAGCACCGAGGTGCCAGCCGTTTCGGGAGCAGGAATCTGGTAGCGCCGGATGCGTCGAGCGCTAGGCTTCGACTCCATCGACTCCCCGAAGGTGGGGGATCTCGCCCTGGAGGATCTTCGCGTTGACCGGACTTCTGCTCGCCTCTCTCCTGCTCGCCGGCCCGACTTCGCTGGAAGTTCAGCTCCCCGGCCCTGCCGGCGTTCTCGCCGGCACGCTGACGCTGCCCTCGGAAGGAACCGGGCCGTTCCCGGCGGTGGTCACCCTGACTGGCTCCGGCGCGCACTACCGCGATGGCAACCGGACTCCCGAGCATCCCTACCGGCCGTTCCGCCAGATCGCCGAGCAGCTCGCCGGCTGCGGCATCGCGACCCTGCGGCTCGACGACCGTGGGGTAGGCGGCTCGGCGGGGGACGCCAGCGCGGCCACCCTCGAGGACACCGTGGCGGACACCCGCGCGGCCTTGGCCTGGCTGCGATCCCGGCCGGAGATCGACGGCGGGCGGCTGGGCGTGATCGGCCACAGCTACGGCGGCGTGGTCGCCCCGATCGTGGCGGTCGACGATCCGCGGCTCGCCACCGTGGTGCTGATGGCCGGCCCGGCCCGCACCTTTCGCGAGACCATGCGCTACCAGAACCGCTACCGCATCGAGAACGACCCGAGCATTCCGCCGGAGAAGCGGGAGGCTGCCCTGGTGGAAGCCACGGCCCAGCAGGAGCGCAACGTGGCGGCGAGCACGGAGGCCTGGCGGCGCTCCATCCAGGACCGGGATCCCCTGCTCGCAGCCAGGCAGCTGCGCATGCCGGTGCTCATCCTCCACGGCACGACCGACCGCGCCGTCGACCCGGAGGATGCCCGCCGCCTCGACCGTACGATCCGCGACGCGGGCAACCCGCGTGTCGCGCTACGGCTCTTCGAGGGTGTCAACCACCACTTCCAGCGCGACCCGATCGGCGCGCGAGAAGGCTACGACCGCCTGCCCACCCAGGACCTCGCCCCCGAGGTGCTGGAGGCGCTGTGCTCCTGGCTGGGAGAGGTCCTGGAGGTGAAGGACCGATCTACTCCCTCTCCTCCGGCATCACGATCCACAGGATGATGTAGACGATGATGCCCGGGAAAGCGACGGAGAGGAGCGAGACGATCACGTAGAGCAGCCTCGTCACGGTGGGGCTCCAGCCGAGCCAGTCGGCGAGGCCGCCGCAGACTCCGGCGAGGATGCGGTGGCGGCGGGAGCGCCGGAGCTCAGTGGCCATGGTCAGGCTTCCTCCTGGGCGGTGGTTTCCGATGCCCTCCGTGCCGCCAGCACCAGCTCTTTGGCCGCCTGGGCGTAGGGCATGAGGGTGAACAGGGAGCCGCGCCCGAGGCGCAGGCGGCCGGACATCAGGGCCACTACCGCATCCTGGCGACCGGCGATCAGGTCGTCCCAGACGGCGCGTTCGGCGGAAAGCACCACCGGGGCGCTCGCGCGGTCCTCGGCCGAGGCCTCGCGCGCCTCCCGGCAGGTGCCCTCGAAGAGATCCGCCCACACGGCGCGGCTCCCTCCGTTCTCGGTCACCTCCAGCACGATGGTCTGCCGCCAGCTGGCCCCGGCCAGCCGGTACGCCTCGGACTCCCGGATGGCCGAAGCCCACCGCAGCGCCCACTCGCCATCGAAAAGCTGCATCGTGACCTCCTGGCGGCATTATAGGGGCCGCCCTCGGCTCTCTCCTCACTCGATCAGGTCGAAGCGCCCGTCGAGCACCAGGTCGAGGCGGCCCGTGCGCCAGCCGCGGACGCTGTCGCGCACCAGGGGCGAGGGCTCGCGCCGATAGCGGCGCACGATGCGCGGCCGGCCGCCCACCGCCGCGGCGAAGGCCTCCCGGGCCGCCTCGACGAGCTCGCGGGGCGGGCGGCCGGCCAGGTGGTCGGGCTGGGGAGCCACGCGCACCCGCACCTGGCAGCGGTCGAAGCTCTTGTCCCCCGCGGGTCTCTCGAGCACGTGGAGACCGTCCTCGTCGGCGAGGTCGTCGAGAGCGGCGAAGCCGGAGACCGCCGCCAGGGAGCGGAAGGGCCCGTGGGGCGCCCGCCGCTCTTCCAGCTCGGTCAGGCGCATGTTGCGCCGCCGTGCCCAGGCGCGATACATGCCGGCGATTTCGGCGGCGAAGGCCTCCGCGGTCGCTCCGGCCTCTCGCGCGCCGGCACCGGGCTCGACGAGCAGGAAGGCCTCCCAGCTGCGGCCGGCCGTCACCGCCGCCGCCGCTCCTTCGAGCAGGTCGAGCTGCTCGGCGAGGCGGGCGGCCAGGGGCGGCGGCACTCGGTCACGGCCGCGACCGCCGCGCAGCCGGTCGAGCAGCGAGCGGGCGGTCTTGAAGCCCGAGTCGATGCGGTCGAGGTATTCGGCCTGGCCGAGGATGGCGAAGCGCTCCGGCGAGCTCCAGAAGTCCGGCAGCGAGGTCATCGACAGGGCCAGCTCCTTCTTCTCCCGCCAGGCCGCGCCGTCCAGGCGGCTCGCCAGCTGCTCGAACCGTTCCTCGAGCACCGCCACCTCGGCGGCGTCGCCCCGCGGCTCCCGCGCGATCGCCAGCAGGCTGGGTCCGCTGGCCCGCGGCTCCCGGGCCGCCGGGGCCTCGGCGGCCGGGGCGTCGGGGTCGACGAATTCCACCGTCAGCCGCCGGCCGTCGCTCGACAGGAAGAGGAATTGCTCTCCCTGGGGCAGCTCCCGATGCACCGTGGCGAGGGCCAGGGGGGCGAGCAGGTGCTGCTCGATGGCCCGGCGCAGGGGTCGCGCGCCGAGATCGGGGCTGAAGCCCTTCTCGAGCAGGAAGTCCACGGCCTCCTCGCTCCACTCCACCGCCCAGGCGCGGTTGCGTAGGCCGCGGCGCTGGAAGGCGAGGCCCAGCTCGCGGTCGAGGATCTTGCGCATCACCTCCCGCGGCAGGGGCCGGAAGACCACCACCCGGTCGATACGGTTGAGCAGCTCCCGGCGGAAGAAGCGGCCGAGGGCGCGGTGGGCCTCCTCGCTCGAGAAGCTCGCGCCGGAGGAGCCGAAGCCCAGTCCCGGCCCGGCCGCCACGGCGCCGCCCAGGTTCGAGGTCATGATCACGATGGCATGGCGGAAGTCCGCCACGGCGCCCTGGACGTCGGTCAGCCGGCCGTCGTCGAAGACCTGGAGGAAGAGGTCCCAGACGTTGGGATGGGCCTTCTCGACCTCGTCGAGCAGCACCACGGAGAAGGGCTGGCGGCGGATCTGGTCGACCAGGGCGGCGCCCAGGGGGCGGTCCTCGCCGGTCTGGCCGACGATGCGGCCGAGGGCGTCGGCGGTCTGGATCTCGCTCATGTCGAGGCGGATCAGGCGGTCGGCGGTGCCGAAGAGGAACTCGGCGAGGGTCTTGGCGATCTCGGTCTTGCCGGTGCCCGTGGGCCCGGCAAAGAGGAAGACCCCGAGGGGCCGCGACGGGTCGCAGACCCCGGCCTTGATCATCGCGATGCGCTCGAGCAGACACTCGATCACCTCGGGCTGGCCCATCACCCGGCTCTCGAAGAGGCGGCGCAGGGCGCCCAGGTCGAGGCCCTGGCGCTCGTCGAGGATCGACCCCGGCAGCCCGGTCAGCTGGGACAGGGCGGCCAACAGGTCCTCGACGCCCAGGCTCGCCGGGCCACCGTCCTTGTGGGCCGCGCGGTGACGCTGGCGGGTCGCCTGGAGCAGCTCCATGAGGTTGCCCGGTGCCGCCTTGACCGAGAGGAACTGCTGTGCCAGCTGCCAGGCCTCGGCGAGGAGGCTCGTCTCGAGCAGGGGCGGCCCGTCGGTCGGCGAGTGGACCGTGATCCAGCGGCGGGCCAGCTCGAGGGTGGCTGCTTCGCCCAAGGGCTCCAGCCGGCACACCTCGAAGGCGGCGGTCAGGCGAGGCTTCTCGATCAGCAGGCGCTGCAACGGCACCGGCTGCACCTCGGCGAGCACCCGCAGGCGGCCGGTCTCGAAGTGCGGCAGCAGGGCGTCGAGCAGGCCGGAGCTCTGGTAGCGGTGGCGGCCGGCGTCGCGCAGCTGATGGAAGTCCGGCACGTACCAGACCAGCCGAGTCGTGCCCTCCAGCCTCTTCCACAGCTGGCGCAGCCTCTCCTCGAGCTCGCCCAGGTAACTCTGGCCGGCCAGCAGCTCGCTCGCCCCGGCCTCGAAGAAGTGGTAGCCGCGCTCGAGCAGGCGGCCGGCGACCAGGCGCACCAGGGAGGTCTTGCCGACCCCGGGCTCGCCCACCAGCAGCACCGGCCGGGCACGCTCGGCGGTCAGCCATTCCTCGACCAGGGCCGCCTGGGTGAGCACCGCCGGGTGCTCGATCACCGGCTCGGCGAAGAGCTTGCCTCCGGCCTTCCACAGCCGGCCGACGCCTTCGAAGAACTCGTGGTCGACGGTGGTGCGCTCGCGCTCGGCCAGCTCGGTCCCGAGGGGCCCTCCGAGGTCCCGGGGCAGCTTCTTCAGGATCGCCTCGAGGTCCTCCTCCTTCTCGGGCGGCAGCTGGGCGAGGGCGCCGCAGAAGGAGAGAGGCTCGCGGCCGGCCAGCCGTTCGCGGAAGACCTCCTCGAGGGCGGTGAAGTAGAGGCGGTTGATGTCCCAGCGGAAGCTGTCGTCGAGGGCCACCAGCACCGGACCGATCACGGGCGCGCCCGGCTCGGTGGCGGCGGCGACGGCACGTAGGGCGAACCAGAAGGGCGCCGGTCGCAGGTGGGCGAGACCGGCGAGGAGAGCCTCGGCCCTGGCGCGGCGGCGGGTCAGGGCCTCGAGGGCCAGGCAGGCCACGGCGCTGTTGTCGCCCAGGGCGTCGCTGACCAGGCTGGCCTCGGTGGCCCCGCCGGCCTCGAGGGCGGCCACCCCGCGCTCGAATTCCGGCAGTCCGAGCAGGTCCCGGGGATGAGCCAGGGTCTCGAGCAGGGGCGTGAGCTTCTGGGCGGCGTCGTACACCGCCTGCCGGCTGCCGTCCGCCGCGGGAGCCGGGCGGCGTCGGCGCAGCCAAAGCGAGAGCGCGGCCAGGGCGAGGCCGAGGGCGAAGAGCGGGATGGCGAATTCCATAACGAAGGGGGAATGATAAGCCGGCGGCGGGCTGCTATTCATCGGAGGGCGGGCGAATTCCCGCCTGGGCGGGCTAGACTCGGCGGCAGGTTTCGTCGCTGTCGTGCGAGCGATTGAGATCGCTCGCTAGCCATGAACGTCCCTGACGGGACGGGGAGGGGGAGGGTGACAGTTGAGTCGGTCACTGTCGGCCCCGTTGTCGTCCTGAGCGCAGCGAAGGACCTGGGGGAAGGGAACCAAGGCCCCCCGACCAGATCCTTCGCTGCGCTCAGGATGACAACGGGAGGCAGGCGCCGAGGCAGCGGGCGGTCCCTTTTCTCGTCCCACCAGGGACGTTCATGGGTAGCGTGGCGTTTCAACGCCTCGCGATGCGGCGTCGCGATCGACCGTCCTCTTCGACGCAAAGGAGCCCCCATGCCCCATCACCGGTTGCTCTTCCTGACCGTGGTCGTCGCCGCCGCCCTGGTCGGCGGTTATGGTTTCGACCGCGTCACCGGGCGCGGTTTCGCCAGCCGTTCGGAGGTCTTCGCCCGCCACGGCATGGCCGCCACCAGCCAGCCACTCGCCACCCAGGCGGCCCTCGACGTGCTCAAGGCCGGCGGCAACGCGGTCGACGCCGCCATCGCCGCCAACGCCATGCTGGCCCTGACCGAGCCGACCGGCAGCGGCCTGGGCGGCGACCTCTTCGCTCTGGTCTGGGACCCGGCCACGGCCAAGCTCCACGGCCTGAATGGCAGCGGCCGCTCGCCGAAGTCGCTGACCCTGGCCGAGCTCAAGGCCAAGGGCCTGACCAAGATGCCCAGCCACGGCCCGCTTCCCGTCACGGTCCCGGGGGCCGTGGACGGCTGGTTCGAGCTACACGCCCGCTTCGGCAAGCTGCCCATGGAGCAGGTCCTGGCCCCGGCCATCCGCTACGCCCGCGAGGGCTTCCCGCTCACCGAGCTGATCGCCTACTACTGGGGGCGCAGCGTGCCCCTGCTGGGCCAGTACCCGGGCTTCGCCGCCACCTACATGCCGGGAGGGAGGGCGCCGCGCAAGGGGGAGGTGTTCAAGAACCCGGGCCTGGCGAAGTCCCTCGCGCTGCTCGCCGAGGAGGGCCGCGACGCCTTCTACTGCGGTGAGATCGCCCGTGCGATCGAGAAGGCGGTGGTCGGGCAGGGGGGGTATCTCAAGGTGGAGGACCTCGCGGCCCACCGCTCGGAGTGGGTGGAGCCGATCGGCACCTCCTACCGCGGCTACGAGGTCTGGCAGTTGCCGCCCAACACCCAGGGGCTGGCCGTGTTGCAGATCCTGAACCTGCTCGAAGGCTTCGACGTCGCGGCCATGGGCTTCGGCAGCGCCGAGCACGTGCACGGCTTCGTCGAGGCCAAGAAGATCGCCTTCGAGGACCGCGCCCGCTGGTACTCCGATCCGGCCTATGCCGCCCTGCCGGTGGCGGGCCTGGCGTCGAAGGAGTACGCCGCGAAACGCCGGACCGAGATCGACCTCCGCCGCGCCGCCCGCCGCTACGACGCCGGCAACCCCGCCCTCGATCAGGGGGACACCATCTACCTGACGGTCGCGGACTCCGAGCACCGCATGGTCTCGCTGATCCAGAGCAACTACCGCGGCATGGGCTCGGGGGTGGTGGTCGAGGGCTACGGCTTCATCCTCCAGGACCGCGGTGAGCTGTTCACCTTCGAAGAAGGGCACCCCAACGTCTACGCGCCGGGCAAGCGGCCCTTCCACACCATCATCCCGGCCTTCGTCACCCGCGGCGGCAAGCCCTGGCTGTCGTTCGGGGTGATGGGCGGCGCCACCCAGCCCCAGGGGCACGTGCAGATCCTGCTCAACCTGATCGACTTCGGGATGAACCTGCAGGAAGCCGGGGACGCGCCTCGCATGCTCCACGAGGGCTCCTCCGAGCCGACCGGTGAGCGGATGAGCGACGGCGGCCGGGTGCTGCTGGAGTCGGGCTTTTCGTGGGAGACGATCCGCGCCCTGAAGGGCCGCGGCCACGACGTGGCCTGGAACTTGGGGGAGTACGGCGGGTACCAGGCCATCCTCTACGACGCGGCGAACGACGTGTACGTCGGGGCGTCCGAGTCACGCAAGGACGGCCAGGCGGCGGGGTATTGAGGGGGAAACGAAGAGGGCGCAGCATGCTGCGCCCCTACGGTGGCCAGGCGCTCCCTACGGCACCGTTATCGACCAGGCCGCGGTGTTGCCGGTCTCGAAACCGTCGTCGAAGACCGGCACCCAGAAGCCGGTGGTCAGCTCCGTGGGGGTGCCCGGCTTGAACAGCCCGATGGTGTGCACCGTGGTGCCCCCCGGCGGACTGTTGGCGTCGAACCAGAAATTGAACATCGAGGCCCAGCGCAGCGCATTGGCGTTGGCGTTGGTGGCGAAGTCGTCGGTCGACCAGGTCACCTCGCCCGGGACGCTGGTGTTGATCGCCCAGGCCGTGGTGGAAAAGGGCTCACCCGAGTGGTGGACCGGCCCGGCGAAGCCGGCGTTGGTGATGGTCGCGCCGCCGGGGAACTCGACCCGGAAGCTGCGCGCCGAGCGGTCCGAGTTCATGTTGTGGAGGGCGTACTCGTAGTGCCAGTTGCCGCCGCCCAGGTCGATCGTCTTGCGCGCCAGGTAGAAGCGCTCGACCGGGCTCACCGGCACGTCCACTGCGATCAGGTCCACGGTCGGGTCGATCGTCGGCCAGGCCATGATCGCCGCCTGCTTGCGGACGGTGCTGGCCCCGAGGGTCAAGTTGAAGGTGCCGGAGTTGACCGTCACTTCGCGATACGAGGCGTTGTTGAGGCCGTTGCCCGATTGCGCGTCGTCGGGGGCGATGTAGTGACCCTCGATGAAGTAGCGGGTGGTGGTCGGAGTCGGCTCGAGGTCGCTTTCGAGCACCTGAATACGCTGCTGGATGGCGTTGGAAGTGCCGATGTTGGTCTTCGGCCAGACGAAGACGCCCGAAGTGGCGTTGACCTCCGAGCGCATGCCCAGAGGGCGCGAGCCGTTGAGGCTCGAGCCGTAGGGGTCGGTGCAGCCGACGCCCAGCTGGTTGCCGCCGGCGGGAGGGCCGACGCAGCTGCCGCAGGAGCCGTCGAAACTGTTGGTCGACACGAAGCCGTGCTTGAGCCAGCCCATGCCGATCTGCTGGAAGCGGTCGTCCTTCAGGCGGTAGATGTTCTGGGCGATGACCGGGTGGTCCGCCGCCGTGGCGCCGGGGGCGCAGCCGGTGGACTGGTCGCACCAGTTGAGGGGGGTGTCGCCGATGTTGCAGGAGACCGTGCCCACGGCATAGGCGCGGACGCCTCCCTCGGGGGGGGTGTACTGCGAGGTGCCGCTGAGTGTGTGGACGGTGACGTCCGGGCCGATGGTGCCGGCGCCGGCGCCGGAGGTGAAGAGGGCGGTGCCGGCCGCGGCCAGGACCACCAGGGCGGCGATGAAGAGGCGCCGTCCCTTTCGAGCAACGAATCGGGTCATTTGCTTAGCTCCCCTAGCTCGGTCCAAGAAAGGCCCCTCGGGGCCATGAGTACACCAACAACCTAGGGTGAAACTCCCTCCGCCCCTACCAGCTGCTCCATCAGACCCCGAGCTTCCGCCCGGGTTGGGTCGAGCCGGAGACTTTCCCTGAGCTCGACCATCGCTTCAGTCCGGCGACCTGCTTCGAAGAGTGCCCTAGCTAGCAAGAAGTACGTGGTTGCATCGCCTGGGGTTTGCTCGATGGCCCGGCGGAACTGGGTGATGCTCTCTTCGTAGCGCCCGACGCTGGCGAGCAGACCAGCCAGGTTCTCGCGAGCTTCGAGGTGCGAGGGATCGAGCACGAGCACTCTCTCGAACAGGACGATGGCCTCGGTGGTCTGACCTTGCAGGGCGTGAATCAGTGCTCCATTGTAGAGCAAATCGGGACTGTCTTGCACCCGGGCCAGGCCCCGGCCCAGAACCTCCTTGGCTCCGTCCAGGTTGCCGGCCTGGGCGAGGACCAGGGAGAGGTTGGCATAGGGCTCCGGGCGGCCGGGCGCGAGGGCGATGACCCGCTCGTAGTGGGATACGGCGCCGGCCAGATCGCCCCCCTCGAAGCTCAGGCGGCCGAGGATCATGTGCATCGAGGCGGCGTCCTCGTTGCGGGCCAGGGCGCGGCCGGCCCAGGTCGCGGCGTTCTCCGGTGAGCCCTGGAGCAGGTGCACCGAGGCCAGGTGGGAGGCGTTGCCGAGGGTGGGGAAGAGGCCGAGGGCCCGCACCCGCTCCAGCTGGCGGCGGGCGGCGGCGACCTGCCCGCGCTGCTCGGCGCTGAGCGTGAGCGGCAGGGCGGCGAGGTCCACGGCCGC
>JBIOYC010000316.1:0-10295 GCA_044869955.1 Thermoanaerobaculia bacterium
CACGGCCTCCTCGAGACGGAGGCCGACCTCGACCTCGATGCCGGCCGCGGCGAGCTGGGCGAAGCCGCGGCCCCGCACGCGGGGGTCCGGGTCGAGGTGGCAGGCGACCACCCGGGCCACCCCGGCGGCGATCACGGCTTCGGTGCAGGGGGGCGTGCGGCCATGATGCGCGCAGGGCTCGAGAGTCACGAAGAGGGTGGCACCCCGGGTCGCCTCCCCGGCCTCGGCCAGGGCCCGGCGCTCGGCGTGGGCCTCGCCGGCGCGGGCGTGCCAGCCCTCCCCCACCACCCTGCCACGCTGCACCACCACCGCCCCGACCATAGGATTGGGCGGAGCACCCCAGCGGCCGCGGGTGGCGAGGGCCAGGGCCCGGCGCAGGGGGGCGTCAGCCGACGAGGGCGGCCGCGAACTCGCGGGGCCGGAAGTCAACCAGATCCTCCGCGCCTTCGCCGACCCCGAGGTAGAGGACGGGCAAGCGCAGCTCGCGGGCGATCGCCACCACGATGCCCCCCTTGGCCGTGCCGTCGACCTTGGCGAGCAGCACGCCGTCGACCTCGGCCACCTCGGTGAAACGGCGGGCCTGGGCCAGGGCGTTCTGGCCGGTGGTGGCGTCGAGCACCAGCAGGGTCCGCCGGGCGAACTGCGCTCCCTCGCGGTCCACGACCCGCTTGACCTTGGCCAGCTCGGCCATCAGGTTCTCCTTGTTGTGCAGGCGGCCGGCGGTGTCGATCAGCACCTCGTCGACCCCGCGCGCCTTGGCGGCGGAGAGGGCGTCGAAGACCACCGCGGCCGGGTCGGCGCCATGGCCCTGGCGGACCACCTCGACGCCCAGCCGCCGGCCCCACAGCTCGAGCTGATCGACCGCGGCGGCGCGGAAGGTGTCGCCAGCCGCCAGCAGGACCTTCTTGCCCGCGAGCTGCGCGCGCCGGGCCAGCTTGGCGATCGAGGTCGTCTTGCCCGCCCCGTTGACCCCGACCACCAGCGTGATGCGGCCCTCCCCCGCCGGCTCGGGCCGGCGCGGCACCTCCTCGAGCCGCCGGCCGATCTCCTCCGCCAGCCGCGCGCGCAGGGCCTCGACCTTGAGCTCGCCACGACGGCCGGCGTCGCGCCGCAGCACCTCGACCATCTCGATCGAGGTCTCGACGCCGAGGTCGGCGGCGATCAGGGTCTCTTCCAGGAAGTCGGCGGTCTGGCCGTCGAGCACGGTCCGCCCGGCGACGGCGGCGCCCAGCCGGTCGACGATCTCGGTGTGAGTCATCGTCAAGCCGCGCTTGAGCTTGCCCCAGAAGCCGCGCTCCGTCTCCTCGACGGGCCGCGCCAGCTCCGGGGCGATCTCGAGACGATCGCTCATGGTCGAGAGAGCCCGCTCATCAGTGCTTGTGCCGCGGCAGCACTTCGCGCTCCATCACGTCGGCGGCGCTCTCGAGCAGCTGCTGAGCCCTTGCCAGGTTCGCCGGCGGGCGCTGGACCAACGCCAGGGCATAGCCATCGGCGAGGGGCGCGACGTGGAGGAGCAGGCGCTGGTGCTGGCAGGTGAGGAATCGGGGCCCACCGAGCCCTTCGGCCTCGAGCAGGCGCTCCATCTGGCGCAGGTGGATGCCCAGATAAGCCCCGAGGACCTTCATCTGGTAGGGGGAGAGCTCCGAGCAGGCGAGATCGATGGTCTCGCCCGACGGGTCGAGGAAGAGCGACCCGACGGCGTGCTCTGCCTTCGCGATCAGGTTGGCCAGGACGTACTGGAAGGGCATCGGCATCGCTCCGGTCGGGGCGGGAAGGTCAGCTCGCGGCACGGCTCGCCATCGCCGGAGCGGTCGCGTGGCGCTGCACGGCGGAGTCGATCTGGCCGGCGTTGAAGGCGGAGAGGAAGGCGGTGACCACCTTGGCGTCGAAGCGGGTGCCGGCCAGCTTGGTGATGGTGTTGACGGCGAACTCCGGGGTGTAGGCCTGCTGGTAAGGGCGGTTGGTGGTCACCGCGTCGAAGGTGTCGGCCACCGCGACGATGCGGGCGATCAACGGGATCTGCTCCCCTTTGAGGCCATCCGGGTAGCCACGGCCGTTCCACGACTCGTGGTGCCAGCGGATCGCCGGGACGATCTCCTTGAGCTGCTCGATCCGACCCATGATCTCGGCGCCGACCACGGTGTGCATCTTCATCTGCTCGTACTCTTCGGGCGAGAGCAGCCCGCCCTTCTTCAGGATGCGATCGTCGACGCCGATCTTGCCGACGTCGTGGAGCAGGGCGGCGAGCCAGGCCCGCTGCTGGAAGTCCTCGTCGAAGCCGAGGTGGCGGGAGACCGCCCGGGAGACCGCCGCCACCCGTTCGGAATGGCCACGGGTGTAGGGGTCCTTGGCGTCGATCGCCGCCGCGAAGGCCCGGATGGAGCCGAGAAAGAGGTCGCGGTTGGCGCTCGCCGCGCGCTTGAGCTCTTCGACGTAGCGCTCGACGTGGCCGCCCATGACGTTGAAGTTCTCCGCCAGCTCGGCCATCTCGACGGTCAGGTCCCGGGTCTCGATCCGGTGGGTGAAGTTCCCGGCGGCGATCTGCCGGGTGTTCTCCGCCAGCCGGGCGAGGGGCTTGCCCAGGGTGCGCGCCACGAAGGCCGCGAAGAGCAGGGCGAGCAGGAGCAGGAAGAGGGAGGCGAGGCCGGCGCCGAAGATCATGCGGTTGACCGCGGCGAAGACCGAGTTCGAGTCCTTGAGCACCACGACCTTCCAGGCCGGGGTCGAGATCGGACCGGAGGTCAGCTGGAACTTGCGCCGGCTGCCGTTCACCTCGACCTCGACCGAGCGGGTCATCTGCACCGGCTGGGCCAGGCCATCGAGGACGCTCCTGGCTTCGAGCGAGGGCAGCAGGCGATGTCCCGGGGGATCGGCCCACAGGACCTGGTTCGAGGCATCGAGCAGGAGCACGGAGACCCCTTCGCTGCGGCCGTCGGCGGCGACCAGCTCCCCGACGTCCACCGACCCCTGGGAGATCAGCACCAGCCGCCGCTCCGCCTCCCCCACCGGCACCGCCGTCACCAGCACCGGCAGCTCGGCACGGGGCTGGGAGGCGATGCGGAAGACCGGCTCGGCATGGCTGCGGGCCTGCTCGAAGGCGATCTCCATAGCCTCCTTGACCGGTTGAGAGAGGGAGCCACGGCTCGCCTCCTGCCCCACCCTCGCGGGGCCCAACACCCAGAGGGCCTGGAGCTGCGGATAGGTGCGCTGGAAGGCGTCCATCTGCTCGGGAACCCACGGCTGCCCCACGACCTGCTCGGCCGGCAGCTCCTGACCGCGAGCCACCAGGGACTCGCCGAGCTGGAGGAGCTGGTCCCGCCGCGCTGCGATGGCACTGTCGAGCTGGCGCGAGAGGGCCTCCGACCAACCGATCAGGTACTCGCCTTCGCGCTGCGTCATGATCTCTCGACCCTGGCGCACCGAGAGCAAGCTGGAGATGACGAGGGGGATGATCCCGGAAAGCAAGAGGCAGAGGAAGAGCAGATTGCCCAGGCGCAGCCACCGGTGCCGTGGCGGCGGGGCCGCCCCGGCCACACGGTTCGGGCCGTTCGTCACTCCGGGCCGGGCCTCGCGAGGGCCGGTCTCTTCGCCGGGGATCAAGGTTTGCTCATGCCTCCTGGTCGCGATTATAGAAGCAAACCGAAGTGCCTCCCGCCCGAGGCCAGAAAGGCCGCGAGCTCGGCGCGGATCTCGTCGCTCGAGATGCCGTCGACCATCCGCCCGAGCCCCAGCCGCTGCGCCAGCACCCAGGTCAGCCCCGACTCTCTGGCCTTTTTGTCCCGCGCCATCAGAGCGAGCAGCGGGTCGATCTCGAAAGCCGGTAGCGGTGGCAGGCCGAGCCGAGCGATCAGCCGCGCGAGCCGTCGGGCCGCCGCCTCATCCAGGCCGCGGGCAAGGGAGAGTCGGAGGGCGAAGAGCATGCCGTAGGCCACGGCCTCGCCGTGCCGCAAGCCCTGGTAGCCGCCCGCGGTCTCCAGGGCGTGGCCCAGGGTGTGCCCGAAGTTCAGCAGCCGCCGCTGGTCCTGCTCCGTGGGATCGAGCTCGACGACCGCGATCTTGGCCCGGGCCGCCGCCGCCACCACCGGCCCGAGGCGCTCCGGATCCCGGGCGAGCAGAGCGGGCAGGTGCTCCTCGACGACTGCGAACAGCTCCGGGTCGAGCAGGTAGGCCATCTTGACCACCTCGGCCAGGCCCGAGCGAAGCTCCTCCGCCGGCAAGGTGGTCAGGCAGCCCGTATCGGCCACCACGTGGCGAGGGTAGTGGAATACGCCGACGAAGTTCTTCGCCGCCGGCAGATCGACGCCGGTCTTGCCGCCGATCGCGGCGTCGACCTGGGCCAGCAAGGTGGTCGGCACCTGCACCACCTCGATACCTCGCGTGAAGCAGCCGGCGACGAAACCGCCGACGTCGCAGACGCTGCCGCCGCCGAAGGCGATCACCCGGCTGTCGCGTTTGCCGCCGGCCAGGGCCAGCTTCTGCCACAGCTCACCGGCCGTGGCCAGGGTCTTCGCCGCCTCTCCCTCGGCGATCTCGCAGACCTCGATCCGCCGGGCCGGCACCAGCGCCGGCTCGAGCCGGGAGCCATGGAGGCTCCAGACCCGCGGAGTGGTGACGACGAAGACGAGGCGCCCGTCGAGCCAGGTGGAGAGGGTAGGAGCCACGGCCTGGAGGGCACCGGGCCCGGCCCAGACGATGGTCTCACCGCCGGGATGGGCGAGAGAGAGCCGCTCCACCCGGCTCAAGGGCCCTCGCCTCCCCTCACCGCCCGCCGCCGGAGCGGTCGGCCAGGGCGATGCCCAGCTCGGCGAGCTGAGCGGCATCGACCGGCGACGGCGCCTCGGTCATCAGGCAGGCGGCCTTGGTGGTCTTCGGGAAGGCGATCACGTCGCGGATCGAGCCCGCGCCGGCCATCAGCATGACGATGCGGTCGAGGCCGAGGGCGATGCCGCCGTGGGGAGGGGCGCCGTAGCGCAGGGCCTCGAGCAGGAAGCCGAAGCGGGCCTCGGCCTCCTCCGGGCCGATGCCCAGCAGCTCGAAGACCTGGCGCTGGAGCTCCGGCCGGTGGATGCGGATCGAGCCGCCGCCCATCTCGATGCCGTTCCACACCACGTCGTAGGCGCGGGAGCGGACCCGGCCGGGGTCGCTCGCGAGCAGCTCGAGGTCGCGGGGGTCCGGGCTGGTGAAGGGGTGGTGCATCGAGAGCCAGCGGCCGGTCTCGGCGTCGTGCTCGAAGAGGGGGAACTCGGTCACCCACAGGAACGAGTGCCGGCCCTCGGGGATCAGCCCGTGAGCCCGGGCCAGCTCGAGGCGGAGGGCTCCCAGGGCCGGCTCGACCACGGGCCTCGGCCCGGCGATCAGCAGGGCCAGCCCGCCCTCCTCGAGCCCCAGGGTCTGGGCGGCGCCCTCCGTTTCGGCTTCGCTCAGCGCGCCCTTGACCTGGAAGGCGAGCTCACCGCCCTTGCGGCGCAAGGTGAGCACGCCGGCGGCGCCGAAGCGCCGGGCCAGCTCGGACCACTCGTCGACCTGGCGCCGCGAGGCTTCGGCGGCCCCGGGCACGGTGAAGCCGCGGATCACCCCGCCCTCGGCCGCCGCCTGCTGGAAGCCGCGGAAACCACTGCCACCGAGCCTCTCGGTGAGGTCGGCGATCGCCAGATCGAAGCGCAGGTCGGGCTTGTCCGAGCCGTAGCGGGCCATGGCCTCGGCGTAGGAGAGCCGCACGAACGGGGTCGGCGGCGAGATGCCCACCAGGGGGAAGATCCGTTCGCACATCCCCTCGACCAGGCGGATCACGTCGTTCTCGTCGACGAAGGACATCTCGAGGTCGATCTGGGTGAACTCCGGCTGGCGGTCCAGGCGCAGGTCCTCGTCGCGAAAGCAGCGGGCGATCTGCACGTAGCGCTCGAAGCCTGCCACCATCAGGATCTGCTTGAACAGCTGGGGGGACTGCGGCAGGGCGTAGAAGGTGCCGCGGTAGACCCGGCTGGGCACCAGGTAATCGCGGGCCCCTTCGGGGGTCGAGCGAGTCAGGATGGGCGTCTCGACCTCCAGGAATTGGTGCTCGTGGAAGTAGTTCCGCACCTCGTGGGCGACCCGGTCGCGGAGCACGAAGTTGGCCAGCAGCTCCGGCCGGCGCAGATCGAGGAAGCGGTAGCGCAGGCGGGTCTCCTCGGTGGAGGTGGCCGCCGCGTCCGGGGTGAAGGGAGGGGGCTCGGCGCGGGTGAGCACCACCGCGCGATCCGGGATGACCTCGATGCGCCCGGTCGCCATGCGCGGGTTGACGTTCTCGGGGGTGCGGGCGCAGACCGTGCCTTCGACCTCCACCACCCACTCGACCCTGACTTCGGCGAGGACCGCCGCCACCTCTGGACGGTCTTCGGGGTGGACGATGACCTGGGCCACGCCGCTCCGGTCCCGCAGCTCGAGAAACATCACGCCGCCGAGGTCCCGGCGGCGGTTCACCCAGGCCTGCAATAGCACCTTCTGTCCGAGGTCGGCCTCGCCCAACGTGCCCACGCCTCGGCGTACGAGGCCCCGTGCTTCCGTGCTCATCGAATCACGATCTCCGTGCCGTCGCCCAGGACCTCGCGATAGCGCTCCTTGAGCGCGATGTAGCGGTCCCGGATCTCGGCGATGTTGCGCCTCTCCTCGGCGGTCAGCGGCCGGACCACCCTGGCCGGCACGCCCATCACCAGATGCCCGGCGGGCACCCTCTTTCCCGGCGGCACCAGCGCGCCGGCCCCGACCTGGGCCTCGGCCTCCACCACCGCGCCGTCGAGCACGCGGGCGCCGATGCCGATCAGGGCGCCGTCCTCGATGGTGCAGCCGTGGAGCATGGCGCTGTGACCGACGACCACCCCCTTGCCGAGCACCAGGGGATAGAGCTCGTGAGTGACGTGGAGGATGGTGCCGTCCTGGATGTTGCAGCCGTCGCCGATGCGGATGGTGTTGACGTCGCCCCGGGCGGCGGTGTGGAACCAGAACGAGACGTCCGCTCCCAGCTCGACGTCGCCCGAGAGCTCGGCGCTGGGCGCCAGGAAGACCCGCGCTCCGAGCTTCGGTACCTGGCCGAGGTAGGGGTAGAGGGGCATCGTTCGAAGGGCCGAGCCGCCGCGGCTCTGGAGGCGGGAAATCTAGCACGGGGCAGGGGATATGCTCCGGCTTCGCCGCCGCCATGCTCGAGCCAGCCGCCACCGTCGACGTCGTCATCCCCGCCCTCAACGAGGAGGCCTCCCTGCCCCAAGTGCTCGCCGCCCTGCCCCGTGCCCTGGTGCGCCGGGTCGTGGTGGCCGACAACGGCTCGCGGGATCGCACGGCGGAGGCGGCGCGAGAGGCAGGCGCCGAGGTAGTGCCGGCGCCTCGGCCCGGCTATGGCAGCGCCTGCCTGGCGGGCCTCGCCCACCTGCGGGCGACCGGGCCGCCGGAGGTGGTGGTCTTCGTCGACGCCGACTACTCCGACCATCCCGAGGAGCTGCCGGCCGTGGTGGCGCCGATCCTCGCCGGTCGGGCCGACCTGGTGATCGGCTCACGCATCCTCGGCCGGCGCGAGCAGGGTGCGCTCTTGCCCCAGGCCCGGGCCGGCAACCTGGTCGCCTGCTGGCTGATCCGCCTCCTCTACCGCCACCGCTACACTGACCTCGGCCCCTTCCGGGCGATCCGTTGGCCGGCGCTCGAGAGGCTCGGCATGCGCGACCCGGACTTCGGCTGGACGGCGGAGATGCAGGTCAAGGCCCTGCGCCGCGGGCTGGCCGTCGAGGAGGTGCCGGTGTCGTATCGGCGGCGGGTGGGAGTATCGAAGATCACCGGCACCGTGCGCGGCACCCTGCGCGCCGGGTACAAGATCCTGTGGACCGTCCTGCGTTACAGCGGAGGCAAGGCATGAGCGCCGGGTTGACAGACCACCCCCTGGGCACCGTCGAGGTCGAGCTCGAGGTGCGCTACGCCGAGACCGACCAGATGGGTCTGGTGCACCACTCCAACTACCTCGTGTGGTTCGAGGTGGCGCGCACCCGCCTGTGTGCCGGCACCGGCATTCCCTACGCCGAGGTCGAGGCGAGCGGCTACCTGCTGGTGGTCACCGGGGCGCAGCTCTCCTACCGGCGCGGTGCGCATTACGGCGACACGGTGCGGGTCCTCTGCCGCCTCGAGCGGCTGGCGAGCCGCAGCCTCTCCTTCGGCTACGAGGTGCGGCGGGGCGACGAGCTGCTGACCACCGGCCGCACCGATCACGTGTGGGTCGAGAGGGCGACCGGCCGCCCCTGCCGGGCTCCGGAGGACCTGCGGGCCGGCTTCGAGAGGATGCGTGCCCCTGACGCCCTTGACGAAACCGCCGAAGCGAGTTAGATTTCGGCCACCATGAAGAAAGCCGGTGCTCCCCCGGAACGCTCCCGAGCAGGCCTCGAGAAGCGCCGGCGCGAGCGACGAGAGTTGGTCTACGAGATCGGCCCGTCGATCCCACCCTCCACCATCGCCGAGCCCATCGCCGCCTACGGCGCACCGGCTGCAGCCCCCCGGGCCGGCGTCGCCTTCGAGTGGCGCCTGGTCGAGGCGGTGCTGACGAAGGTCAGAGACCTGGCCGGTCGCTATGCCGCGGGAGGCCGCTCCCTAGCCGAGCTCGGCTCACCCGAGGAGCTCGCGGCCCGGATGGTCGACACCCTCCCCTCCCCTTCCCCCTGGAACGATCACATCGGTCCCTTCTACTCGGCCCAGCAGATCGGCCGGGTGCTCGGCGGCATTTCCCGCCAGGCCGTGGCCGAGCGGCGCTCGCGCCGCACCCTCCTCGCCCTGCGCACGGCCGACGGCGCCTTGGTCTACCCCACCTTTCAATTCGACGATCACCAGCGGGTGCTGCCCGGCCTCGCGGAGGTGTTGCAGGCCCTCGCCGCCTCGGGCGTCGATGACTGGACCCTCGCCGGCTGGCTCTGCTCTCCCCTCACCTCTCTCGGGCGCAAGACGCCGGTGGAGTGGCTCCGCAGCGGTGGCGACCCCGCCCGGCTCGTGGCCGTGGCACGGGACGCCGCTCGGCGCTTCGCCCAATGAGCCCCTGCCTTCAGTGAGCCCCTGCCTTCAGTGAGCCCAGCTCTCAGTGAACCCCAGCCGCGCCTCCTCCCCTTCCCTACCGGCCCCACCGGCGGCACCCACTGCCCTGGCCGGATTTCCACGCGTGACCCTCGGGCCGGAACCCACGCTCCATCGCGTGACGCGCCGAGGCAACGGACCGTGGTGGTTCGGCAACACGGGGAGCGGACGCTTCGACCTGCCACCTCCCGAGGGCACCTGTTACCTCGCCGCCGACCCCCTCGCCGCCCTGCTCGAGGTCCTCGGGCCGGACCGCCTGGGCGGCGTGGTCAGCGAAGGCTTCTTCGCCGAGCGAGCCCTCCACGAGCTCCACCTGCCGGCCGCCCGCTCACTGGCCGACCTGACCTCGAGGCGGTCCGCGGCTTGGGGTCTGACTCACGAGATCCACACCCTGGTGCCCTACGACCTGCCCCAGGCCTGGGCCGCGAGCCTGTGTGAGGCCGGTGCGGAAGGAGTCCGCTACCTGCTCCGTCACGATCCCAGCGCCGAGGTCGGCTACGCACTCTTCGACGAGGAGGGCGAGCGCTCCGAGTGGCCCCTCGGCCGATCCTGCTCGATCGACCGGCCCCTGCTCGGCCGTCTGGAACGCGAGACCGGCATCCGTGCCCTGCCGGTGCCTGACCGTCGAGAGCTCGTCTTCGCGCCCTTCGACCCCGAGACGGCCTGATATCCTCCCGGGCGTGTTCGCCCGCCTGCGACTAACCACCGGCGGCGAGAGCCATGGCCCCGGGCTCACCGCCGTCCTCTCCGGCCTGCCGGCTGGCCTGCGCGTCGACCGCGCCCTGCTCGACCGTGAGATGGCCCGGCGCCAGCACGGCTTCGGCCGTGGCGCCCGCATGAAGATCGAGCAGGACCGGGCCGAGATCCACGGTGGTGTGCGGGGCGGCGAGACCCTCGGCTCGCCCGTCGTGCTGTGGATCGAGAACCGCGACTACCCGACCTGGGAGCCGATGATGAGCCCGGCCGAGATCGACCCTCGCCGGGCCGAGCAGCGGCGGGTCAAGACCCCTCGCCCCGGCCACGCCGACCTCGCCGGGGCCCTCAAATACCTGCGCCGAGACCCCCGCGACATCCTCGAGCGCGCCTCCGCCCGCGAGACCGCCGCCAAAGTGGCCGCCGGGGCCTTCGCCAAGATGCTCCTTGGGGAGCTGGGCGTCGAGATCAAGAGCGGCGTGCGCTTCCTGGGCCCGATCGGCGCCGATCGGCCCACACCCACCTGG
>JBIOYC010000317.1:0-6537 GCA_044869955.1 Thermoanaerobaculia bacterium
GATTACGCTGGGCGACCGTGTCGGCTCCGAGCGAAGTCGCTTTCGCCACGACCACGAAGATGCTGCACAGAAACCACTTCCACGTGCTTCTCATCCCAACCTCCTTGGAGCAGTCCAGCTCCAGGAGTTGAGACGGCCACGGTGTGCGAGTTTTCAGGGAACGAGCTTCACGAGGATTGAGGGTCCTCCCCCCCTACCGATTGAACGGCCACTCGTTGATCCAGTGGAAGCCGCGGTCGCGCAGTCGGAAGCTGGGGATCTCGCCGCGCTCTAGGTGGAGGCGGAGCTTGTGGCCGTCGAGCTCGCCTTGGAGGTCGAGGCGGTCGGGCTCCGGGCGGACCACGGTGAAGGTGGTCTTCCAGTTGGGATCGTCGCGCTTCTTCAGCTCGAGGGTGCCTTTGTCGAGGTTGAGGGCGACGTTGTAGCGCACGCGGGAGTCGTTCATCAGCTGGATGCCGATGGTCAGCGGGCGGTCGAAGGTCACCCGGCGCCAGCGGGTGGCGTCGGTCACCAGCGGCGGCCGAGCCTGGCCGTCCGTCTCGTGCTCGACGACGTTCCAGAGGCCGTAGAGGGGTGATTTCTTGGCCCAGGTGCCCCAGTACCCGTTGTTCTGCCAGGCCGAGTAGAGCCCGAAACCGGTGATCGTCACGACGTAGACGGCAGCCACGACCTTGCCGGTCAGCTCCCAGCGCGGCCGGCGGAACAGGGGCTGGTACGTCTCGGGCTCGACCGGGTGGTTCCTGAGGAAAAGGCTGGCCAGCCGCGGCAGGTCCGGCACCAGGAGATAGAGGGCCATGGCGAGCAGGTGGGAAGACAAGATCTTCACCGGCACGTCGTAGGAGAAGTTCAGCATCACCACGTTGGCCATCACTCCGGCCGCCATCAGGGCGCCGAGCATCGTGGTCCGCCGCAGGGTCAGGAGCAGGCCGCAAGCCAGCTCGGCCGCACCGCTGAAGATGGTGTAAGCGGCCGAGGCGCCCATGAAGGTCCACAACAGGCCCATGGGCGAGGCGTCGCCGAAGGGCTGGAGCAGGCGATCGAGGGTCGGGGGCGGGAACTGCGACGGGATGAGCTTGACCGCGCCGTAGAAGATCATCGTCGAGCCGAGGCAGAAGCGCAGGTAGACGCGCAGAACCTCGCGCAGGCGGGGAGAGGTGAGGCGTCTGCGATCGAGGACGGTCCAGACCCCGGCCGCGGCCAGGGCGAGCACGAGATTACAAAGCACCCGAACGTAGTCGTAAGTGGTATCCCCGCTGCCGTTGGTGAAGACGGTGATCTCGACCCCGAAGAGGGCCTTGCCCACCCACGCGGCGAGGGCGTGCCAGAAGGCGGTGACCGGCTGGCCGACGATACCGAGGCCGGGAATGCTGTCGAGTGGGAAGGGAAAGAAATAGAGCAGGAAGTAGCAGCAGGTGAAGCGGAAGCCGAAGCGACCGAGGGGGCCCTCCGCGCTCGCCGCCGAAGCGGGTCCGGTCCGGGCGGGCACGGGAGCGCTTTCGAGGATCTCCGCCATGTTCGAACCTCCCAGGGGAAGTGAGAATCTCCGATCTTTCAGGGCTTCAGGCCATACGCCCCGTGCACGAGGTGTGCCGGCTGGGATGCCGGGGGAGGGCCGACGGTTTCGGAAAGGGGCTGTCCCTGCTGTCGAGGGAACCCTTGACCTTACCTCGTCGAGGTGGTAGTACCGACCAGAACAGGTCCTACGGAGGCCGGCATGTCCATCTCAACGCTAACCCGTAAGGGCCAGATCACGATCCCGAAGCCACTTCGCGACCAACTTGGTCTCCGGCTCGGAGACCGAGTGACGTTCCGCCGGCGCGGCGACGAGATCGTGCTGCGACCCCTGGTGCGTACGATCCTCGACCTCGAGGGCTCCGTGCAGCCGAAGAACCATCCCGAGGACTTCGCGGAGGTGCGCCGCCAAGTAGCCGCCGCACGGGGTCGCCAGCGCTCGGACCGCAGAGATGCGTAGGGTCTTCGTCGACACCAACGTCTTCCTTCGCTTCCTCACCCGCGACGAGCCGAGCCACGCCGAGCGAGCCAGGCGACTGTTCGAGGCCGGCATCGCCGGAGAGCTACGCCTCGAAACGAGTCTCCTGGTGATCGCCGAGATCGTCTGGACTCTCGAGTCCTTCTACCGGCTGCCGGCGACCGAGGTGGCCGAGAAGGTGACGACGATCCTCTCGACTCCGAACCTCGACTGCCCGGACAGCGCTCTTCTGATCGAGGCACTCGCGCTGCATGGCGAACGAAACGTCGACTTCATCGACGCCTATCACGCCGTGAGTCTCGAGCGCCGAGGGGACGTGGCGGTTGCGACGTTCGATCGCAAGCACTTCAAGCGCTTCCCGGTCGTCGAGCTGTTCGACCTGTAGCGAGCGGGCCGGTGCAGTCGCCCAGCCGGCTCCGTAGCCAGGCCGTCGAGCTCGGCTAATCAGTCCCGCGCCGGCACTGCCGAGAGGTCTACCACCGGCGTGCCCCGCATCAGAGCGGCGTAGAGGGCGAAGGCCACTGCGAAGCCCACGAACCAGGCGTAGTCGTAGAGCCAGCGCAGCGAGGGCACGACCAGGCCGATGAGGGCGACGGCCACTCCGGCCGCGAGGGCCACCAGGGCCTTGCCGTTCCAGCGACCGTAGAGGCCGTCCGCGGCATAGAGGTCGGCCAGGGAGAGGTTGGCCCGCCGCACCAGCCAGTAGTCCGCGATGAAGATGCCGGCGATCGGGCCGAGCAGTCCCGAATAGCCCACCAGCCAGCCGAAGATGTAGGTGCCGAAGTCCGAGAGCAGCCTCCAGGGCATGATGGCGACGCCGATCACCCCGGTGATCACCCCACCGAGGGCGAAGCTCACCCGCGCCGGCCACAGGTTGGCGAAGCCGTTGGCCGGCGCCACCACGTTCGCCGCCACGTTGGTGGTGAGCGTGGCGATCAGCAGCGCGAAGAGGGAGACCAGGATCACCAGGGGGTTGTCCAGCCGGGCCAGCAGGACCACCGGGTCCCAGATCGCCTCGCCATAGATCAGCACCGAGGCCGAGGTGACGGCCACGCCGATGAACGAGAACAGCAGCATGGTCAGGGGCAGGCCGAGCATCTGGCCCCACACCTGGGCACGCTGATCGCGGGCGAAGCGGGAGAGGTCCGGGATGTTGAGCGCCAGCGTGGCCCAGAAGCCCACCATGGCGGTGAGCGAGGGCACGAAGAAGCGCAGGAAGGCCCCGGTGCTCTCGAACTTGCTGGGCTGGGCGAGGATCGGCCCCAGACCCCCGGCCCGGCTCGCCGCCCAGCCCAGCAGGGTGAGGCCGGCCAGCAGCAGGAAGGGGGCGGCCCAGGCTTCCAGCTTCTTGATCGCGTTGCTGCCTCGCACCACGATCCACATGTTCATCGCCCAGAACAGGGCGAAGGCCAGCCACGGCGCCCCCGGCACCCTCTCCCACGCCGGCCAGGCGGTCTTCAGCATGGTGTGGATGGCTTGGCCGCCGATCCAGGTGTGGTTGCCGAACCAGCCGCAGGCCACCACTCCGCGCAGGAGGGCCGGCACGTGGGCTCCGGCGGTGCCGAAGGAGGCCCGCGCCAGCACCGGGAAGGGGATGCCGAAGCGGGTGCCGGAGTGGGCGATCAGCACCATCGGCACCAGCACGATGAGGTTGCCGAGCAGGATGGTGACGAGGGCCTGGCCGGCGCTCATGCCGCCTTGCACCAGGCCGGCCGCCAGCATGTAGGTGGGGATGCAGACGGCGAGGCCGATCCACAGCGAGGCCACGTGGTAGGTGGTCCAGGTGCGACGGGCGATCGGGGTGGGGGCGAGGTCGGCGTTGGAGAGACGGGAGTCCGTGGGCGGCGCGGCGAGCTCGTAGAGCTCACCGGGGCCGCGCCGCATGGCGGCGAGGGGATTGGGCATGGTGGCGGAGATTGGAGTCGAGCGCTCGAGGTGCCAGGCACTTCGGGAGGCGTGGAGCCTGTGGCCCGTGCGATACAGTCGAGTGCTGAATGGTTAAGTCCACAACCCGACCCTGGGACATGGCTCAGCACCTCGAGACCGAGGAAGACCGGGGGGCCTACCTCGAGGCCGGACTCGAGGACGGGGACCCGGCCGTTGTGGCGGCGATGAAGCGGGACATCGCCCGGGCGCAGAGCTGGGAAGCCTTCTTTGCGGACGAGCTCCTGCTGCTGCCCGAGGACTTCAAGACCGACGACGACGCGCCGCCCCCGGAAGACCTCCCAGGGTGACCGGCTCGCAGGGTACCGAGGCTGCTACGCGCTTGGACCTCGATCGCCTACCCCACCGCCAGCCATCGCCCCAACAACCGATCCAGCATCTCGGGAGGCGCTTCGCTCTTGCGGGCGAGGGACGGGCCGATCCCTTCGAGCAGGGCCAACTGTTCGCGCATCCAGCGCCGCCGGTCCGCGGGAAGGCTCGTGGTTTCGCCTTCGCTCGCGCGGCTCTTCCTGGCCAGCAGTTCCTGAACCCAGTTGCGCTCTTCGGAGGTGCTCCAGGGCGCAGCCAGCAGCTCGGCGAAGGGTGTCGGCGCCATCGAGCCGCTTTCGGCGACCCAGCGGGCGGCGAAGAGGGGCCGCAGGAAGTAGAAGATCCGTTTGAGCGGGACGGGCTCGGAAGCGAGGTCGACGTCGAGGATCCGCCGCGCCTGCCCCAGGTACTGGAAGAGGATCGTCGCCGGGTTGAAATGGGCTTCCATCGCCTGGCGCAGCTCCAGCCCGAAGCCGGGCTCCTTCCGGTAGACGATGGGCGAGCCGAGCCACTCGGCGAGGGGCGCATTACCCTTGGCCAGCAGCCGCAGCGCCTTGCGAAGCTCCCAGCCGGAGATGTCGAGGTCCCCGGGGAGCTGGGCCTCGATCACGTCACGCTGGTCGAAGACCCTTAGATACCACTCGGGTCGGTGGGCGTACACCAAGCGAACGTCGTAGTCGCTGTCCGGCGAGGCGAAGCCCCAGGCGCGGCTGCCGGACTCGACGGCCAGGAGCACCCGCACGCCGTGCTGGGCAGCGAGGCTCTCCAGGGCGTCATGGATCGCCGTCAGCATCGTTGCCTGCGCTCCCAGCTCGCGGTGAGCGACCGCAGCAGCTCCTCGAGCCGAGCGTGATCCACCTCCGCCGGCAAGGGGCTCGTCGCCTTCAGCCGCTCGCAGTCGGCCATCAGTCCCTCAGCGATGGCCAGGATCTCCTGGTAAACCAGGTCGCCGGCACGGATCCGCCGCAACAGGGCCAGGGGCTCCCCGGTGAACCGAACGATCGGCTCGCCGTGCTCCAGAATGGAGCGGCCGGAGAGCAACAGCCGAACCGTGTGCATGAGGTTCTTGGCGTCGAAGTCCAACTCGCCGGCCTCCTGCCGCCGCCATCTCTCCTCGTTGCGGTTCGCTCGCCAGTGCCAGTACTGCTGATGGTCTCGGAGCGCCTGCTCGAAGGCTGGCTCGTTGAAGAGCAACAGACCCGCAAAGCGCGCCGCCTCATCCTCCTTTGGGATCGACTCGCAGTGCAGGTCGTCGCCTCGGAACACCCCTCGGGCACCCGGACCGTAGTGGTACAGCCGGAGAAGGTCGCGCGAGTGCTCCACGCGCGCCGCGTGGTAGTGACGGAGATCCCAGCCTGCCTGGGCGAGCGGCATCGGCCGCGCCGGAGGGTCCAGTGCAACGCGGAGGGCTTCCGCCGACAGCACGAAGCAGTGGTCCTCCCGCCGCGGCGGCTCCCTGGGCTTGGGGTTGTTGATCCACTTGTTCTGCCCCTTCGCCCGCTTTACCTGGGCCAGGGCATAACCGAGGTAGGTGTCGGCGCAGTGGCGGGTGAGGAAGAGCCGTCGGTGTGCGATCAGCTCCGTCATCTCTGGGCTCGCTTGGCGCACGCAGTCGCCCGGCAGGAAGAGCAGCTCGAGCACATTCGGATTGGCTGCTGCCAGCAACTCGAGCGCACGGCGCAGGCTGAAGTACACGACGTTCGAACGCTCGTCCCCGACCTGGGCCCGGGGGCCGTCCAGGGCGAGGTATTCCGCCGCCGGGACGGCGAAGAGGCCGCGCAGGTCTTCATCGCTTTCCGCGGTGGCTGTACCGTAGGCCCGGCTACCAGCTACACCGACGAAGAGCACTCGATTTCTGAAGGGCCCGAGGAGGTCTTCAAGGCTGCGCACGCGCCGAGAGCATAGCCTCCACTCGACCCCGGCAGCGGCATCACCCGAGGTGCCAGGCACTTCGGGGAGAGCCGCAGGAACCTCCCCGCTCCAGTGTTGCACCCCGATCGAGGCCAACTAGACTCCCGCCCACGTACCTGGGGCGGAAGGAGATCGAAATGGCGCGAAGCGGGGTTCGAGGTCCAGATCGCGGGCTGAGCGTGGGGGCGGCTTTGCTCTCGGTCTTGCTCACCGCCCTTCCCGCCCAAGCCGCGGGCTTCCTGGGCATTCCCACCGACATCGACGGCTATCCGACCAACGTCGGCCTCTTGATCCTCGGGCACAGCACCAGCGCCCAGGGGCAGTACCCGGCCAAGCTGGTGGCGGCGATGAACGACGACTCGAACACCGCCGACGGCCGCCAT
>JBIOYC010000318.1:0-27325 GCA_044869955.1 Thermoanaerobaculia bacterium
CACCTCGAAGTCGCCGCCTGCGACGAGGCGAGCGGCCGGCTCGGAACGGATGTCGAGCTGGTGGAAGGGCAGCCCGGGGGGCAGGTTCTCCGCCCGGCCGGTCGAGAGGTCGTCCAGCACGGCCACGTCGTGGCCGGCCGCAGCCAGGGCCTCGGCGAGGTGGGAGCCGATGAAGCCGGCACCGCCGGTGACCAGGATCCTGCGCTTCGAGCCGTCTCTGGGGCCATTCATGGGGCGGGCAAGACTAACACCGGCGCGGTGGTATCGTCGCGCCCTCATGCACCCGTCGGCAGCCGCCTCCAGGGGCGCACGGCCGCTGGCCCTGGTGGCGGCGGCGATGGTCCTGGTCCCCTACGCCACCCTGACCCTGCCCTTCCGCACCGCCCTGCTGGCGCAGGCCGGAGCCCTCCTCGTCCTGCTCGCGGCCCTGGCCGTCTGGCAGGGCCGAGCTCGCGGCAGCGGCCTCCTCGCGGCCTGGACCTCCCGGCCCGGATGGTGGCGTTGGGGAGTGGGGCTCTGGGCCGCTGCGACCCTGCTCGGTACGGTGGTCGCCCTGGCTCGCGGCAACCCGCCTTCCGCCCTGGCCGGCCAGGTGCTCTCCCTCGCCTTCCTGCCCTTGGGCGCCCTGGTGGCGCGCTCCGGCAGCCGGGATCGCGCTGGCCTCCTGCTGGGCCTGGTCGCGGGGACGGTCGCGGCCGCCCTCTGCCACTTCGGCTACTGGCTGGTGACCGGCGCCGAGGGAGGCAGCCGGTATCGTTTCTTCCTCGCCAACGACGTGTCGGTCGCCGGCATCGTCCTCTTGGCCCTGCTGCTCGCCGGCTCGGCCGTGAACGGGGACGATTCCCGGCGGCGTCTCGGCTTCATCGCCTGCCTGGTGCTCGGCCTCTTCGTGATCGGCTCGGGGGTGCGCGGGCTCTGGCTGGTGGCGCCCGCCGCCTGGCTGCTCTACCGGCGGCTCTCGGGAGAGCCCTGGCGGCTCGGCCGCGGCGCCTGGGTGGCCGGAACCGCGGCAGCCTTGCTGGGGCTCGCCGGCCTCCTCGCCGTCGTCCACCTCGAGCGCAGCTTCCCCAACCGGCTGCCTTCCGAGCACCCCGGGATCCCCTTGACCGGCCCCCTCACCAGCCTGGAACCCCTCGGCCACGAGCCGCCCAGCGCGGTCGCCGTGCAATGGCAAGGCGGACAACCGGCACGGGTGGTAATCGAGGCGGCCGGTCCCTTCGAGCCTGGGACCTGGCGCCTCTCGGCCACGCTCTCGGGCGGCGATCGCGGGCAGGCCACCGTGGCGCTGCGCTTCCTGGGCACCGAGGGGAACGCCGTGGGGTCGGTTGGCTTCAAGGCCCGTCGCCTGCTCGACTGGGCCTCCCGCGAGGCCCTCGCCCCGCTCGATCGGCCCGCGGCCCGGGCGGTGCTCGAGGTCGGCTCGCTGCCCGGCGCCACCGGCGCCTGGTGCCTGTCGACCGTGCGCCTGGAGCGGGTGGGCCCGGCCCGCCTGGCGCCCTGGCTGGGCCAGACGGCCTACTCCTTGGCCCGCCTGCGCACCACCTGGCAGGCCTTCTCGGGAGACCCCGCGGCCTGGCAGGGCGACCCCTCCCTCGGCCTGCGCTGGCTCGAGAGCCGTACCCTCTGGCAGCTCTTCCGCGGCGGCAACCTCACCGAGCAGCTCGGCGGCCGCGGCTTGGGTGCCGTGTTCTCCCTCCCGGCGGAGGAGGCCGCCCGCCTGGGGGTGTCGGCCGCGCCCCGCAACTACGTCCACAACTTCTACCTCTTCCTGCCGGTGAAGCTCGGCCTGCTGGGAGCGCTGGCCGTCCTCGCGGCCCTGGCCGTGCTGGTCGCCGGGCTGACGAGAGCGACCCTGGCCAGCCCAAGGGGGGCGGATCGCCGCTTCCTCGCCGCCGGGGCGGCAGCTCTCGGGGGCTACGTGGTGCTCTCCGTGTCCTCACCCGAGCTGCTCAACTTCCGGGTGACCCCCCTGCTCGGGTTGCTCCTGGGGGTGGCGGGGACCGCTCAGGGTGAGCCAGAGCCGGGGGCGGCGAGCCCCCGTTCGGCCAGCAGTTCCCGGTAGCTCTGTTTCACCCGTTGGAAGACCCGCTGCTGGTCGAACTCGGCGGCGGCCAGGCGCCGTCCTCCCTCGCCCAGGTCTCGGCGAAGCTCGGGGTCCGCCAGCAGGTCGGCGATCGCCGAAGCGAGGGCCGGCACGTCGCCGAAGGGCACCAGCAAGCCGTTCTCACCTGGCACCACGGCCTCGCGGCAACCACGCACGGCGCTCGCCACCACCGGCACCCCCATCGCCGAGGCCTCCATCACCGCCCGCGGGAAGCCCTCGCGGGCCGAGGGCAACACCAGCAGATCGGAGAGGGCGAGCAAGGCCGGGACCTCTTCCCGCTCCCGCCAGCCCAGGAAGCGACAGCGGGAGGCGATGCCCAGCTGCTCGGCGAACGGCAGGCCGAGGGGGTCGTGAGTGCTCAAGTCCGGCTCCCCCACCACCAGCCAGACGGCCTCGAGGCCGGCGTCGCTCACCCGCCGGGCGGCGGCCAGGAACTGGTCGAATCCCTTGCTCACGGTCAGCCGGCCGATGAAGGTGACGACCGGCTGGCCGTCCAGGATCCCCAGCTCTCGCCGCTTCGCCTGGCGAGCCTCGGCGCCGTAGCGCTCGGCCTGGAAGGCCGAGAGGTCGATGCCGTTGCCCAGCCGGCGCACCTTCGCGGGCGGAGCCACCCGCGCGGCCAGGATCGCCTCGAAGTCCTCGCCGCCCTGGACCAGGATGCGGTGCGAGCACAGGGCGCCCAAGCGCAGGGCGGCGAAGACCAGCCTGCGCATCCAGGGCCGGGTGTGGTCGGTCACCGGGATGCCGTGGAGGGTGTCCACCACCACCGGCACACCGGCCAGGCGGGCGGCAATCTGGCCCAGGAAGGCCGCCTTGGGGGTGTGGGTGTGCACGAGGGTGATGCGCTCGCGGCGGAACAGCCGCCAGAGGGCGAGGAGGGCCGCCAGGTCCTGGAGGGGGGTGACCCGCCGGGTCATGACCACCGCCCGGTGGGGAATGCCGGCTCGCTCGAGGGCGGGCACGTGGGGGCCCGGCGCCGAGACGCCGATCACCTCGTAGCCCTCGGCGACGAGGCTCCGCAGCTGGTCCAGCAGCAGGTGGTGGAGGGAGAGGTCGAGGGTCGAGACGTGCGCGACTCGCACCGTCATGGGTCGGGCGGGCTCAGGTCACCGGCACGGGCCGCGGGACCGGCGCCGGAGCCGGGGCCGCGGGCGATGGGGCCGGCGCCAGCCCCTCGGCCGGGGCCTCGCGATAGGAGGGGATCAGGCGGCGCAGCCAGGCCAGGGTATCGGCGGCGCTCTCGCTGCGGGCTGCGGCGAGCAGGCGCTCGAGGTCGGCGAGGAAGCCCTCGGCAGGCGCCGGGCACTCGGCGACCAGGATCTTGTCGGCGATGCGGTGAGTCTGCTCCTCCTCCTCGGTGAGCAGCTCCTCGGCGAGCTTCTCGCCGGGACGCAGACCGGTGAAGACGATCGGCACGTCGGTCTCCGGTGCCAGGCCGGCCATGGTGATCAGGTGGCGGGCGAGGTCGAGGATGCGGATCTGTTCGCCCATCTCGAGGATGCACAGGCTGCCGTAGTCGCCGTAGGCCGCCTTGAGCACCAGCCCCACGGCCTCCGACACGGTCATGAAGTAGCGCCGGACCTCCGGGTGGGTCACCGTCACCGGCCCGCCGGCGGCGATCTGCTCGCGGAAGAGCGGCACCACCGAGCCGGCCGAATCGAGGACGTTGCCAAAGCGCACGGCACAGAAGCGGGTGGCGCTGCCCTGGGCGAGGTGGGTGACCAGCCTCTCTCCCAGCCTCTTGGTGGCGCCCATGACGCTCGACGGCCGGACGGCCTTGTCGGTCGAGATGAAGACGAAGCGCTCGGCGCCGTGGGCAATGGCTGCGCGGGCGACGTTCCAGGTACCGAGGACGTTGTTCTTGACCGCCTCGCAGGGAGCCTCTTCCATCAGCGGCACGTGCTTGTGCGCGGCGGCGTGGAAGACGTCCTGAGGCCGCACCTGGCGAAACAGGCACTCGAGCCGGCCGGCGTCGCGCACGTCGGCGATGTGCGCCTCGATCGCCGCTCCTGGAAAGTCCCGCGCGAGACGCCTGACCAGCAGGTAGAGGTTGTTCTCGTTCCAGTCGACCAGGGCGACCCGCCTGGCGCCGGCCTGGAGCAGCTGGCGCACGATCTCCTGGCCGATGCTGCCCGCCCCGCCGGTCACCAGGGCCACCCGGCCGGCGATCGGCATCGCGCCCTCGTGGTTGTCGAAGACTACCGGCTCGCGGGGCAGCAGGTCCTCGGGAGAGAGGTCCTGGAGCATCGAGGACTGCACCCCCTGGCCGACGTCGAGGAAGGAGATGGGAAGGATCTTCAGGCTCACCCGCAGGTCGGCCAGCAATGACAGGATCTCGCGCAGGCGGGCCGCCGGCAGCCGGGGGATGGCGATCAGGACCTTGGAGATGCGGTGGCTGCGCACCAGCTCGGGCAGCTCGGCGATCGAGCCCAGGGTCGGCTTGCCGCCGACGATGGTGCCCAGCTTCCCGGGATCGTCGTCGACCAGGCCGATCACCCGGTAGAGGTGGTCGCGGGAGCGCTGGAGGTCGCGCAGCAGCATCTCTCCGGCCGCCCCCGCCCCCACGATCAGGGTGCGCTGGGCGTCCTGGCGGCGGGCTCGCTCGCGGTCGGCGCGGAACATCCAGGCCAGCCGGGGCGAAAAGCGCAGCACCGCCATCAGCATGGTGGTGATCAGCAGCTCGAGCACCAGCACCGACCGCGGCGGTCCCTTCATCTTGAGCAGGAAGAGGGCCGAGGTGAGGAGGCCGGTGCCGAGCAGACCTGCGAGGCCGATGCGCACACCGTCGGTCAGCCCCGAGAAGCGAAACGACCAGCGGTGCAGGCGCAGCAGGTAGCTCGAGGCCAGGCGGCAGGCGACCAGGACGGCGATCAGGCCGGGCAGGCGCGAGCGGAAGGGCTCCGCGATGGCGCCCTCGAAGCGCAGCAGCATCGAGATCCAGAGGCTGGCGGCGGCGATCCCCGCGTCCACGCCGAGCACCAGCAGCCGCCGCTGGCGAGAGGAGAGGTAGAGGCTGCTGGGAAAACGGGGCTTCGTCTCGACCGGGACCATGTCAGCCGGATCTTAGATCAGGCCCGCCGCTCCCCGAGCACCTCGATCCACGGCGCCACCACCAGGCTCGCCGGGTGAGCCCAGCGCACCACGGGCCCGGCGACGGCGAGCAGCGCTCGCCTGGCCGGTGAAGCGGTGAAGGCGCGGCTCAGATCCGGCGGCAGCAGTCGCGCCGCCAGGCCGCAGCCCTCCATCTCGGCGAGCAGCTGGCGGGGCCGGCGCAGGCGTTCGTAGTAAACCCCGGTCTCGGGGTTCTTGGGCACCTTGCGGTTGGCCGGGGGAACCCGGCCATCCTGCCTCCAGGCGGTCACGGCAGCCTCGATCTCGGCCGGGCCGGCACCGCGGGTGCCGCGCACCAGACGATCCAGCACCTCTTCCGGCAGCTCCGGCGCCAGATCGCGGATCCGGCCGCGGCGGGCTGGAGCGTAGACCAGGCGGTCGGTGCGGCTCCACTGGCGGCCGTAGGTGATTCGGTACCAGAGATTGGCGGCGTTGGCGCCGGTGCGGCCGTAGATGCGGCCACCGGGCTCGAGCCAGCGGCCGGCGAGGCGGTGATAGGCCTCGGAGTCCACGATGTGCTCGAGGAACTCGTTCGAGTAGATACCCCCGAGGCTGCCCGCCGGCAGGTCGACCTCCAGGATGTCCCGCTCGAGCAGGTGCAGGCGATCCTCCAGACCCAGACGGCCGATGAGGTCGCGGGCCACCTCCAGCCGGAAGGGGTTGAGCTCGACGGCCCAGACCTCGCGAGCCCCGGCGAGCAGGGCGAGGACGGCGTTCAAGCCCGTTCCGGAGCCGGCGTCGAGCAGGGTCTTGCCGCGGCCGCCGATCAGGTCGACGATGCGCCGGGTGCGCTCGAAGCGCAGGGCGAGCACCTGCGGGTGACGCCGGATCCGCGATGCGAAGCGCACCTCGGCGGGTCGGCCCTCCGGGCCCACGGCGGCCAAGAAGGCCGCTTTGACGGTCTCGAGATCCATGAAAACGCTCCTATCCTCTCTCATCCAGCAGCCGGTGGTAGATCTCCTCCCAGCGCGCGAGCGTCGCCGGCAGGCCGTAGCGGGCCCCGACCCCGGCTCGGCCGGCCTCGCCGCGGTCCCGGCGGGCTCCCGCCGGCAAGTCCATCAGGGCGGCCATCGCCGCCGCCAGGGCCTGCGGGTCGCCCGGCGGCACCAGGCTGCCCGGCTCAGCCTCCGCCAGCACCTCGGGGCAGCCCCCCACCGCCGTGGCTACGGCCGGCAAGCCGGCGGCCAGGGCTTCGAGCAAGGCGAGGGGAGTACCCTCCCAGGCCGAGCTCATCGCGAAGCCGTCCGCCGCCGCGAGCAGCCGCGGGACGTCCGGGCGCAGGCCGAGCCAGGTGACGCGCCCCCGCAGCCCCGCCGCCTCGGCCTGGGCGGCGAGGGCCCCGGCCTCCGGACCCTGCCCGGCCACCCAGACGGCGAAGTCTCGGCCCTCCCCCGCCAGCCGGGCCACGGCGCGGAGCAGGTTGGGGTAGTCCTTCTGCGCCTCGAGCCGGCCCACCGCCAGCCAGACGAAGCGCTCCCCCGCCGCCAGCTCGGCACGGACCTCCGCCCGCGCGGTCTCCGGGACGCGCAGCCGGTCGAGGTCCACCGAGTTGGGCACCAGGAGGAGCTTCTCCGGCCGCGCCAGGCCCTGGTCCCGATAACGCTCGAAGCCGGCCCGGCTGACCTGTGTGGTGAGGTCGCAGAGGGGATCCGTCAGCCGGATCAGCCAGCTGCGCAGGCGCCCCCCTTCGCGGGTGTTCTGGGCGGTCGAGATCACCACCGGCACCGGTGCCAGCAGGCGCACCAGGCGGGCGAGGAGGTTGGCGTGGACCATGAAGCCGTGCAGCACGGCCGGCCGACGGCGCCGCAGGTGGCCGGCGAGCCGGACCAGGGCCCTGAGGGACGGCCGGCCCCGCGCCATGCCGAGCCCGGTCACGGGCACTCCAGCGGCCTCCAGCTCCGGCGCCAGGCCTCCCGCTGGCAGCAGCGAGACCACCTCCACCGGCCATCCCTGCCGCGCCAGGCCCGAGGCCAGCTGCACCAGCTCGCGCTCGGCACCGCCGAAGCCGAGACCGGTGACCAGGAAACAGATAGGGGCGGTGACAGGGCTCAATGCCTGGCCTCTCCGGCGCCCAGCCCGAGGGCCTCGAGATAGCGAGGCAGCAGGCGCTCCAGCGAGAACTCCTCCGCCCGCGCCCGCAGCCGCTCGGGCTCGACGGGCCGTTCGAGGGTCTCCGCCATCGCCGCCGCCAGCCGCTGCGGGTCCTCCATCGGCACCAGGCGCCCGAACCGCCCGCCGTCGAGGATCTCGGGGCTCGCCCCCGGGCAGTCGGTCGCCACCGGCGAGCAACCCAAGGCCAGCGCCTCCAGCAGCACGTTGGGCTGACCTTCCCAACGTGAGGGCAGCACGAAGCCCTGGGCGCGAGCCAGGAACGCCGGCAGGGCCTCGCGGAAGCCGGGCAGGCGCAAGGCTCGCCCGAGACCCAACCGCTTCGCCAGGGCTTCGAGCGGCCGGCGATCCGGCCCCTCGCCGAGGATCACCAGCCGCGCGGGCAGACCCTGGCGACGCAAGCGGGCGAGGGCCTCGAGCAGCGTCGGGAAATCTTTCTGCTCGCTGAGGCGCCCCGCGGCCACGAACAGGGGACCCGAGCCCGGCGGCAGGTCGGTGCTCTCGAGCTCGGTGCTCGCCGCCGCCCGCAGCCGCTCGGGCTCGATGGGGTTGGCCAGCACCTGGATCGGCGGTCCCTCCCCTCCCAGCTCCTCGGCCAGCTCGTCGGCGATGGTCCGCGCGTTGGCCAGCAGCAGGTCGGCCCAGGGGTAGAAGCGGCGGACGAAGGTCGGCATCACCAACCCGCGCAGGCTCCCGGAGCGCCCGGCCATCTGGCGGATCGGGCTGCCCTCGCGCAGCACCAGACGCATCGGCACGCCGGCGCGACGCCGGGCCACGGCGGCCACCACGTTGGCGTTGGCCAGGGTCGCCATCAACACTTTCGGACGCTCCCGCCGCAGGTAACGGGTCAGGGCCGGCAGGGTGGCGACCACCCGATTCGCCGCGAGATCGACCACCCGTACGCCGGCCGGCACGGCGGCGAGGTGGGGACCGACGGCCTGGGCCAGCACCAGGTCGGTCGCCACGCCACGGGCGACGAGGGCGCTGGCGAGCAGGACCGTCACCCGCTCCGCCCCTCCGCCCCGCAGGGACGGCACGAAGAACGCCGCCCGCGGGCTCAAGGCACCGCTCCACCAGCGACGTCCGGCTGGCGCGGGTAGCCGTAGGCGGCGAGCATCCAGCCGGCCAGGCGCTCCACCTTCGACCGGTCCCGCGGCGGCAGGCGGGAGGTCCACTCGAAGTCCGGCGCCAGGCGGACGCTGCCCCGCATGCGTAGGAGGTTGCCGGCGATCGGGTGGCCCACGGGGAGGGCCTCGCCCCGCTCGAGGTCCGCCGCCACACCGTCGAGGTCGAGATCGACCAGAGTGCCCACCCGGGCGAGCTCACGGCGAGGGGCACGCATCAGGTCCTCGTAGCGCAGGCGCAAGCTCTCCCCCGCGGGAAGCAGGCGCCGCAGCCATTCGGCCTGGAGGTTGGCGACCATCCAGCCCAGGGTCGTGCGGCCGGCACCCAGGGGGGCGATGTCGTGCTGGACGCCGCCGCGCTCGTCCCGGGCGAAGCTCTTGCGGTAGGACCAGGCCACACCCCGGGCGTCGCGCACGAGGTGCAACACCTTGAGGTCGAGACCGGGAGTGCCGGCGAGGGCGAGGGCACGGACCGCCGTCTTCGAAGAATCGATCACCACCGTCCGACCGGCGGTCTCGGCGACGGCACGGTAGAGCCCGAGCATCGCCTCGCGATAGCGCTCGAAGCGCCGCGAAGGAGCCCGTCGCTCCGCGAGCAGCCGGCCCCAGTGGCGGCTGCGCTCGAAGGCGAGCTGCTCGGCGTGTAACTCCGAAAGGCGCGACGGCCGGGCAGCCGGCAGCCACCGCTCTCGCACTTGCCGCCAGAAAGGGCAATCCGGGGCCCGCTCGCCGCAGGCGCAGTACTCGGCCGCGAGCCAGCCATTGGGAATGACCTTGGAGAGCTCGCCCACGGCGACCGCCTCGGGATGGGCGCCGAGCACGGTGTCGAGCCAGGTCGAGCCACTGCGACCCGCCCCTGCCAGATAGATCACCCGCACCACCGCGGCCGAGGTCATCGGGCGGCGGGATCCTCGGAACGCAACCACGCCGTACCCGCCGCCAGTCCCAGTGGCAGCAAGACCGCGCGGTAGTCGAGGTAGGTGTGGCTGAACATCCCCCAGGCCGCGAGCAGGACCACGAAGGCGAGGCCGCGGCGGTCGCCGCGAGCCGCGAAGAAGACTCCCGCTCCCAACAGCAGGGCCAGGTAGCTGGCGAGGCCGAACAGGCCGCCGCTCACCCACTCGTGCAGGTAGCGGTTGTGCGGGCCCTTGGGCTGGTCGTAGACGTAGCCCGGCCCGTAGCCCTGGATTGGCGCCTGGGAGATCGCCATCAGGTAGGCGGTGAAGATGATCCGGCGGTCGCTGCTGTCAGCGAGGAAAGAGTCCCCTCCGGAGAACATGGCCAGTCGCTCCTGAGTCTTCGCCAGCTCGAAGAGCCCGCCCTGGCTGCGGCCTGCCGCCACGATCAGCAGGGTGAGCACCACGCCCGCCGCCGCCACGCCGGCCAGGCGCAAGCCACGGGACCAGCGCTCCGGCCCGGCCGCCCGGACCTTCTGCGTCCCCAGGCCGGCCAGGTAGAAGGCGACCAGCAAGCCGAAGAGCAGGAAGCCGCCACGAGAGAGGGTGGGCAGCACGGCCAGGCCCACCGCCGCGAGCAGCAGCAGATCCCGGCCACGCAGGCGGTCGTAGCGGAGGGTCAGGGCGGTGGCCGAGACGAGCAGGAAGGCCGCGGCGTTGGGCTCTCCCGAGGGGCCGGCGGCCCGCGAGGTCACCCGCGAGAAGGTGCCCGGCTGGGTGACGTCGACCACGACTGCCAGGGCGACCAGGGCCAGGGCCACGCCCACCGCCAGGGGCCAGCTGCGGCGCACCGGAGGCAGCAGAGGCCAGAGCAGGGCGAGCCCGAGGGCGCCCAGGTCGTAGACGTAGAGACCCAGGTAAGGCAGATGCTCGGCGGTGGGCCCGGCCGCGAAGGCGGTGGCCAGCGCCGCCGAGCCCGCCAGAGCCAGCCACGGCAGCCACACCGGCAGGGTGCCGGCGAACAACCGGAGCATCTGCCTCCCCCGCTCGGGCAGCAGCGCCTGGCGAGCCACCACGAGCACCACCAGCGGCAGGGAGAGCGCCACGTAGAGGAAGGTGGGCCGAAGCGGCGAGATGCCCATCCGATAGAGCCAGAGGTCGGCCTGGGTGACGAAGATCACCACCGTCACGCCGGCCCAGAGGGCGACCAGCGCTCCGCCCAGCCGGGTCAGAGCACGGATGGGTTCGGCTTGGTCAGACACGGGCTCGAGCGCGCTCACAGCAGGCGATGGACCGAGAAGACGGCGGCGAGGCCGTGCAGCTCGAGGTTCTCCTCCCAGACCAGACGTTCGGCCGCGAGATCGATGCAGGCGACCCGGCAAGGCAGGTTGCCCGGCCGGGTAGCGAGGCCGAGGCGGTGCTTCACCCAGCGGACGTTCTCCCGCAGCTTCGTCGGTCGAAGACGAGAGAACCCTACCACCACCTGCTCTCCATCGAGCACGGCGAGGCCCCGGCACCAGCCGAGCGCGAGGTCGGTGCCACAGACCCGATTCAGGTCCACGACTCGCTCGACGCGGTCGCTGTCGAGGTCGGCGATGACGATGCGACCGTCGACGGTCGTGAAGTAGACCTTGCGGCCGACCACGATGCCGTCGTGGGGGCGCTCGACCCCGATGTCGATCCGGCGCTCGGGTCGGGTGAGGCAGGCGACGTCTCGCTGCTCGAAGCGGGTGACCCAGACCTCGCCATCGGCCTCGAAGACGAAGTTCGGATGGCAAGGGTGGGGCTTGGTGCTCGCCACCTTGCGGTAGTCGAGTTGGCGCGAGAACCGAGCCCAGGGATCCCCCCCGAGGGCCGCCCACTCGCGCACGACCCGCCCGCCGAGCTCGATCTCCTGCACCAGGTCGAGGCCGGTCGAGACCACCAGGAGGGTGCCGCGTCCGGTCGGCCGCACGTGGTGCAGGTCGTTGAAGCTGGGCAGGGAAAGGTAGCAGCGGCGCTCGAGGCCCGGCCAGCCGAGGCCGAGGATCTCGGTCGGCGTCGGCAGCCAGAGGGTCTCGCCGTCGAAGCTGCCGGCCTTGAACAACACGGCGAAGTCCTCGCCGGCCGGGATGGCTTCCGGCGGGGAACGGTAGTCGAGAACGGGCCGCACCCCTACGCCCGGCTCGACGGCGAGCACCAGGCCCCGCTCGTGGCGCTCCCACTCCGGCCGACCGAGGGCGTCCGGCCGCTGGCGCCCGCCGACCACCAGGAACCTGCCCGAGGCGGGGCTCATGGGCTCTCCACCCAGGCCGAGAGGTCGAGGCTGGTGAGCCGGGCGAGGTCCTCGATCTCGTGGGCGAAGACCTCGGCCAGCCGAGCACGCGTCGCGGACGCGATCGGCGGATACCGGCCCGGCACCAGGTTTACTCGGTCGACCAGCCACGCCAGGGCCGGCAAGCTCGCTCGCGCGGGCCGCACCCAGCGCTGGAGGGCCCGGAACCGGGGCACCTGGGCCCGGTTGTGGCGGAAGGGCTCATCGCCCGCGGGCAGGGTCCAACCGGCCACCGGCAGGGCCAGGAAGTCGGCGCAGCGCCGCCCCAAGCCGGGCAGGTCGGCCACCAGTTGGTCGTAGGTGAGGACCAGGATCTGCTCCGCCGGGAAGAGGTCCAGGTAGCGGCGCAGCTGGCTGGCGTAGCGGCCCCGGTCCAGGTACGAGTAGTGTCGCCGAGCCTCCTGACCGCCCCGCAAGCGCTCGGGCTCCCGCTCCAGCGCTTCCTCGAAGCTCAGGGGCTCCCAGCCGTAACGCACTTCGTGCCAGTAATGGGAGGCGGCGCGGTCGATCGGACGCCGCAGCACGAAGATCAGCCGGGCGGCGGGCAGGGCCGCGGCGATCCGCCCGGCGACGGCCGGCTCGTAGAGGTAGAGCGGCGAGGTCTGGGCGATCACCGGCTCACCGCGCCAGGCCGTGAAGTGGCCAGCGTACCAATCGAGACCACGGGCGTAGCGGTCGTCGAGATCGAAGAAGTGGATCTCCTGGGGCCGCGCCGGGAAGAACACCCCGGGATGGCTCTCGAGCAGGCGATGGAGGGTGGTGGTGCCGGACTTCTGGGCCCCGCCCACGATCAGGTTGGGCAGCACCCGGCTCAACGCCAGGTCCCCTTCTCGAACAGCACCGAGGGGGCGATGCCCAGGCGGCGCCGCACCTCGACCCAGGTCCAGACGTTCTTCACGGCGTTGAGCACGGCGGTGGTCAGGGCGGCGCCGTCGGCCCCCAGCCAGGCGATCGCCGGCACGTTGAGGAGAACGTTCGCGCCCACGACCCAGCCGAGGATGCGGGCGTTGGTGTCCTGGTGGCCGGTCATGTTGAGCAGATAGCCCACTGGACCAGCGGCAGCGTTGATCACCTGCCCGATCGAGAGGATCACCAGCACCGACCACACCGAGCGGAACTCCGACCCCCACAGGCCGAGCAGCCAACGGCCCAGCACGGCCAGCACCAGGGCGGCGGCGGCGGCCCACAGGGTGGCGCCCCAGCTGGTGAGGGTCACCGCCCGCTGCAGGCCCTGGCGGTCCCCCTGGGCGTGCAGCTCGGAGATCAGGGGCGCGGCGATGCCGTTGGCGGCGTTCTGGCCGAAGGTGATCAGCTGGCCAAGACGGGTGGCGGCGGTGTAGAGCCCGGCCTCGCGGGTGCCGAGCATGGCTCCCACCAGCAGCACGTCGGCCTGCCCCATCATCAGCCGCATGCCCGAGACCAGCAGCAGGGGCAACGACACCCGCACCCATTCGCGGGCGTGGCGCTCCGGCGTCGCCGCGGCCACCTCCGAGGGCAGGCTGCGCCGGACCAGGACCTGACCGACTCCCACGCACAGGGCCGCCGCCGCGAGCGTGGCGAGCATGGCTCCGGCCGAGCCGAGGCCGCCCAGGGCCCAGGCGGCGAGGGCGGCGAGGGCGAGGGCCAGCGGCGGGCGCACCACCCCCTCGGGCAAGCGAGCCCAGACCACCCGCTTCAGGCCCTGGAGGGCCGCTCCGCGCAGGCCCAGCAGGGCCAGCACGGGGAGCGCGGCGCAGGCGGCCCAGAGGGTGCGGGTCAGCGCCGGCGAGAGAGCGGGCGACAGGGCCGCCACGACCGCCGCGGTCAGCGCGCCGACGACCAGGCCCCCGACCAGGACCAGCCGGTCGCCGAAGTGCAGCAAGCCCGCCAGGCGACCCCACTCCCTTTCGACCCGGTAGGAGGCGACGAAGCGGACCTGAGCGGTGTCGAAGCCGAGGGTGGCGACGATCACCAGCAGGCTGGCCACGGTCCAGGCATAGCTGTAGCGGCCGAAGGCCTCGACGCCGAGCAGTCGGGCCAGCAGCATATGGCTGGCGACGCCGACCAGGGCACCGACTCCACTCACGAAGACGCTGCCGGCGCTGCCCCGGGAGAGCACGCCGACCAGGCTCTCGTCGCGCAGGCGCGCCGGGACGAGGCGTGCGAGAAGCCCGTTGGTGGCGATCAGCATCCCGGCCTCAGCCCCGCCGGTCGAGGAACCAGGGCGCGGTGGCGGCGAGGCCAGCCTCGAGAGTCCAGGCCGGGGCCCAGCCGAGCTCCCGGCGCGCCTTCTCGACGTCGGCCAGCGAGTGGCGCACGTCGCCGGTCCTGGCCGGGGCGTGCTGGGGCTCGGGGCCTCCTCCGGCGAGCTCGCGGATGCGCTCGGCCAGCGCCCGGACCGTCACGCCGCCGCCCGCCCCGACGTTGTAAGCCTGGCCGCCGGCTTCGACGGGCGCCAGGGCCGCGGCGAGGTTGGCGGCCACGGCGTCGGCAACGAAGGTGAAATCCCGGCTCTGCTCGCCGTCACCGTAGATCAGCGGCGCCCGCCCCTCGCGCCAGGCGTCGAAGAAACGCGGCACCACCGCGGCGTAGGGGCCGTCGGGTCGCTGGCGGGGGCCGTAGACGTTGAAATAGCGCAGGCCGATCGAGGGTACCGAGAGCGAGCGGGCGAAGACCCTCGCCAGCTGCTCCCCCGCGGCCTTGGACCAAGCGTAGGGGGAGAGGGGTTGGCCCTCCTCCCCCTCCCGCTTGGGCAGCTTCGGGCTGTCGCCGTAGACCGAGGACGACGAGGCGTAGACCACCCGCTCGACTCCGGCGTCCCGCGCCGCCTCGAAGAGCCGGGCGTTGCCGGTGACGTTGACCTCGATCGAACGGGCCGGGTGGGCGATCGAGCGTGGCACCGAGCCGAGGGCGGCCTGGTGGAAGACGAAGCGTGCTCCGTCACAGGCCCGGCGGCAGGCCTCAGCGTCGCAGAGGTCTCCGACCAGCAGCTCGACGTCGGCACGCACCCGAGCGAGGTTGGCCTCGAGCCCGCTCGATAGGTCGTCGAGAACCCGCACCCGGGCGCCGCCCTCGAGCAGGGCGTCGACCAGGTGGGAGCCGATGAAGCCCGCTCCGCCGGTGACCAGCACCGGGCAGTCCGCGAGGCCTCTCAAGCCTTGATCACCTCCGGCCGCGGCGCGCGAAAGACCCCCCGGGTGTCGACGATCAACCGCGCCGTCCGGCCCACCAGCTCGTAGTCGACGGTCGAATGGTCGGTGACCAGCACCACCGCGTCGGCCGCGGCCAGCGTCTCCTCGGTCAGCGGCACCGAGCGCAACGGCGGCAGTTGGGGCCAGGAGCGCATCGCCGGGGCCTCCGGCAGGTGCGGGTCGTGGTACGAGACCTCGGCCCCGAGGGCGAGCAGCCGGTCGATCACCTCGAAGGCCGGGCTCTCGCGGGGGTCGGCCACGTCCCGCTTGTAGGCGATGCCCAGCACCAGCACCCGCCGGCCCTTGACCGCCAGGCCCCGTTCGTTGAGCGCCGCCTGGAGCCTGGCCACGACCCAGCCGGGCATGCCTCGGTTGACCTCTCCGGCCAGCTCGATGAACCGGGTGGGCACGCCGTACTGCCGGGCCTTCCAGGCCAGGTAGAAAGGATCGAGGGGGATGCAGTGGCCGCCCCAACCCGGCCCGGGATCGAAGCGCAGGAAGCCGAAGGGCTTGGTCTCGGCGGCGTCGAGGACCTCCCAGACGTCGATGCCCATGCGCTCGAAGACCACTTTCAGCTCGTTGACCAGGGCGATGTTCACGGCTCGGAAGATGTTCTCGGTGAGCTTCGAAGCCTCGGCGGCCCGCGCCGAGCCGACCCGCACCGTGCGCTCGAAAGCGCGGTCGTAGAGGGCCTGGGCGAGGTCACCCGAGACCGTGTCGACGCCGCCCACGACCTTCGGGATCTGGGCGGTGGTGAAGCGCAGGTTGCCCGGATCCTCGCGCTCGGGCGAGAAGGCGAGGAAGAAGTCCCGGCCGCAACTGAGGCCGGTGGTCTCGAGCCGATCTCGCAGCAGCTCGTCGGTGGTGCCCGGGTAGGTGGTCGACTCGAGAACGATCAGCTGGCCCGGGCGCAGAGTGGCTCGGATCTGCTCGACCGTGGCCTCGACGCTCGAGAGGTCCGGCTCCCGCTGGGCGGTCAGCGGGGTCGGCACACAGATGACGATGGCATCGGCCTCAGCCAGATGGCGAAAGTCGACGGTCGCCCGGAAGCGTCCAGAGGCGAGGACCCGGCGAATGCGCTCCGGGGGCAGGTGGCCGATGTAACTGCCACCGGCCGAGAGCACGTCGATCTTGGCGCCATCGACGTCGAAGCCCAGGACCGGCAGGCCAGCCTCGGCGAAGGTCAGGGCTACCGGGAGCCCGACGTAGCCGAGACCGATGACGCCGACCACCGCTGCCGAGCCAGTGATCTTCGACCGGAGCGCCTCGGCGACGGCGGGGCCCGGCTCCCTCATCGCTTGCGGCCGGTCCGGGCTGCGATGGCGGCGTCGATCTGCCCCGGCAGCGCCGGCCCGCAGGCGATCAGCCCGGGCAGCAGGGTGGTCGGCCGGTTGAACTTGCAGCGCGCGCCGCCGGGCTGGTAGACCTTGCCGCCGGCCGCATGCACCAGCGCCACCCCGGCCGCAATGTCCCAGTCGTTCTTGGGCACCAGGGTCCAGGTGGCGTCGACCTTGCCGGCCGCGACCAGCCCGAGCTTGAACGCGACCGAGCCGAGGGGCTCGACGGTGAAACCGGCCCCCTCGAAGGGGGCCCATTCGCCCCGACGCACCTCGCTGCGACTCGCCAGCACCACGGCCCCGGCCAGATCGGGGCGGCGACTGGCCCGCACCGGCCGGCCGTTGAGGGTGACGCCCGTCTCGAGAGAGCCGACGATGGTCTCCCCCGTTTCCGGGTTGACGATGCCACCGGCCACCGCCTCACCATCCTCGACCAGGCCGATCGACACGCACCATTCCGGCAGACCCTCGACGAACTCGCGGGTACCGTCGAGGGGGTCGACGACCCAGACCCGCCGGCAGGCGAGGCGGGCCGCGTCGTCGGCGGTCTCCTCGGAAAGCCAGCCCTCTCCCGGTTGGGGCAAGAGGGAGAGCAGCACCTCGTTGACGGCGTGGTCTGCCTCCGTCACCGGGCTGCCTCCGGCCTTCTTGCTGGCGGAGATCGCTCCGGGCGTGAAGGCCCCGAGCGCCTCCACCGCGGCATCGAGGGCCGTGGTGATGCGCTCGAGGTCGGCCCGGCGGCGCTCCAGCGCCTCGCCGCTGCTCATCGCCCCTGCTCCGGCCCGATGTAGCCCTCCTTCTCGAGGTGGAGGATGATCGCCTGAGCGGCCTCCTCGGGCGTGAATTCGCGGGTGTCGATCACCAGATCGGCGTCCGCGGGCTCTTCGTAGGGATCCGAGATGCCGGTGAACTCCTTGAGGATGCCGGCGCGGGCCTTGGCGTAGAGGCCCTTGCGGTCCCGTTCCTCGCAGACGTCGATCGGCGTCGCCGCGAACACCAGCTGGAAGCCGCCGCCCGGCTCGACCATGCGCCGGACGTCCTTGCGCACGCCGTCGTAGGGGGCGATCGGCGCGCAGATGGCGATGCCGCCGTTCTTGGTGATCTCCGAGGCGACGAAGCCGATGCGCCGGATGTTGATGTCACGGTGCTCCTTCGAGAAACCCAGCTCGGAGGACAGGTGCTTGCGCACGACGTCGCCATCGAGGAGGGTCACCGGCCGGCCGCCCATCTCGAGCAGCTTGACCATCAGCACGTTGGCGATGGTCGACTTGCCGGCACCCGAGAGGCCGGTGAAGAAGACCGTGAAGCCCTGGCGGTGGCGCGGCGGGTGGGTGCGGCGCAGCTCCTCGCCGACGGCCGGGTAGGTGAACCACTCGGGGATCTCGCGGCCGTCCTGGAGTCGCTGGCGCAGCTGAGTGCCGGAGATCGACAGCACGCGATCGCCCTCGCGCACCTCGTCCTCGGGCACGTGGAGGTCGCGGTTCTCGACGAAGACCATGTTGCGGAAGGGCACCATGGTCACTCCCAGCTCGGCTTCGTGCCGCTGCATCAGCTCCTGGGCGTCGTAGGGACCGTAGAAGGGCTTGCCGGTCGAGTCGTTGCCCGGGCCGGCGTGATCCCGCCCGACGACGAAGTGGGTGCAACCGTAGTTCTTGCGGATCAGAGCATGCCACACCGCCTCGCGTGGGCCACCCATGCGCATCGCCAGCGGCAGCAGCGAGAGCATCGCCGTGCCCTGAGGGTAGGAGGGCATCACCGCCTGGTAGCAGCGCACGCGGGTGTAGTGATCGACGTCCCCCGGCTTGGTCTGACCCACCACCGGATGCACCAGCAGGTTGGCCTCGGCCTCCTTGGCCGCCCGCAGGGTCAGCTCGGTGTGGGCGCGATGCATGGGGTTGCGGGTCTGGAAGGCCACGACCCGGCGCCAGCCGTTCTGGGCCAGCTCGTGACGCAGCTCCTCGGGGGTGTGACGCAGGGCCCGATAGTCGTAGTAGGTGGGCAGTTGGAGGGCCTCGACGGTGCCGCCGACGTAGACCGGGCCGCCGCGCGAGAGCAGGTGGGCGACTCCGGGGTGGGTCTTGTCGGTGGTGCCGAAGACCTGGTTGGCCTCGGCCTCGCGGTCCGGGGTCCAGATCTCCTCGACGTGGAGCACGCCCAGCATGACCCCCTCGGGATCCCGCAAGGCCAGGTGTGAGCCGGTGGAGAGCTTCTCCGCCGTCGCCTCGTCGACGTCGAGGGTGATCGGCATGGGCCAGAGCAGACCGTTGGCCAGGCGCATGTCACGGCACACGGACTCGTAGTCGGCGCGGCTGAGGAAGCCCCGGAGGGGCGAGAAGCCGCCGTTCGCCAGCAGCTCGAAATCACAGATCTGCCGGCTGGTCAGGTTCCAGGACTGCCAGTCGCGCGAGGCCTGCTTCAGCTCGGTCGCGCGTGCCTCCGAAACAAGGAGGGACACGAGAGTCCCTCCGTGGGGCGGGATGACATGGTGGGTCACGGTCAAAGGCTCCTTTTCTTACTGCTCCGGTTCGGCTCGCGAGTCCCCCGCGTCGATGCCGGGGACCTCGGGTCGAAAGGACTGGGTTTGGGGGAATCGAGCGCCGGCCCTCTCCTCAGGGCCCGGGCGCGGGATCTCGAGACGATCGTGGCATGCCCCGGGCCAGCTCCAGCAAGGCCGCGGCAAAGAAGCCGAGGATAGCACCCCCGACCCCGGCCAAGGCGGCCTTCGAGCCCACGGCCCGGGGTTGGGGTTGGCGCGGCGCCACCGCCGCCTGGACCCGCTGCACGGTGCCGACGACGGGCAGGGCCAGGCGCGGCGCCGTGTGGGCGAGCGCCTGGAGGTCGATCTCCAGGGTCTCGCCAGCGTCGAGCCGGGCGAGCAAGCGGCGAGCCTCCGCGATCGAGGCCTCGAGCTCCATCACCTGGGGGCCGAGCGAGTCGGCCTCGGCCTGGGCGGTGCGCAGCTCGCTGCCGACCTGTGTGTAGAGAGGATTGACCTGCTGCCCCTCGACGGTGCCCAGGGCCGGCGTGGCGGCGCCGGTGCGCGAGCTCTCGGCGAGCCACTGCGCTTCGGTGAGGCGACTCTTGAGGGTCAAAGTCGGGGCGATGGTCTCGAGCTGGCGGGCGAGCGAAGCCACCCTATCTTGTGCACGAGCATGCCGATCTCGGGACTTGATCGCTTCGACCTGCAAAGCATCGAGGGCATCGCGCAGGGCGGCCCGCTGGACGTCGGCGAGCTCACTGGCGGCGAACACGGCGGCCCAGGTGTTGGCGATCCGCGCCGCCTCCTCGCCGGAGTCCGCCCGGGCGGAGAGCTCCAGCAGAGAGGTGTTGCCGAGCTCGCCTCGCCGGCTGGCGAGCAGCTCGGCATCGACGTCGAGACCAGCGCCGGCGCTGCCACCCACCGTGTCGAGAGCGCTCTTGGTGGCCGCGAGGATCGTCCTCGACCGCAGCAACCGCAGGTAGCCGTCCGCCGAGAGCACGGGGGGCGTGAACCCCGAGCTGGAGCGGTCTCCACCCAGGGTGAGCAGGGCGGCCGATTCGTAGACCGGTCCGCCGCTTGCGGCAATCAGGGCCGCCCCGGTCGCCGCCAGGACCGCGACGCCCGCCACCAGGGGCAGGGAACGGCGCAGCAGGCGCACCAACCCGGCCAGCTCGGGCAGGGTGGCGGGAGCAGGGGACGGGGGATCGGCAGAGGGCACGGGTCTCGGCGGGCTCGTGGGGTGAGGTCCATATACTAACAGGGTCATGGAACGAGCGGCCGCGCGGTGGACGTGGGGGCTCCTCGGCGCCTCCCTGGTGCTGCGGCTGGCGGTAGCGATTCCCGTTCTCACCCAGCCGGTCTGGCCCTCGTGGGACGAGGCCGGCTATCTCGCGCAAGGGCGAGCCTGGGCGGCGGTGCTCGCCTCCCTGGCCCACGGCGAGGCGCCAGACGGCCTGGACCTCGACGACACCTACGGCCGCGGCGTCTGGCCCCCTCTTCAACCGCTCCTGCTCGGCCTGGCCATGGCTCTCTTCGGCAGCCACCTGATCGTGGCGCGGCTGGTTCCGCTGGCGCTCTCGGCCCTGACCACCCCGCTGGTCTATCGCTTCGGCCGCCAGGTCGCCGGCGAGCGGGCCGGGCGGGGGGCGGGGCTAGTCCACTTGCTCTACCCGCCTTTCATCGGCTTCTCGCACCTGCTGTGGTCCGAGACCTTGTTCTTTCTCTGCCTGATCGCGGCGGCGAGCGCCCTGGCCGGGCTGCCCAAGCTGGAGGACCCGCGGCGCCGGCTGCTCGCGGCGGCCATCGCCGGTGTCGCCGTGGGCCTCTGCGGCCTGAGCCGAGCCGCTGTGCTGCCCTTTCTGGTCCTCTTCCCCCTCTGGGCGGCCCTGCTCGGCAAGGGACGTGAGCGCCTCCGGCTGGCGGCCGCGGTGATCGTGCTCTCGGCGCTGGCCGTCGCGCCCTGGCTGATCTGGCTGTATCAGCGGGAGGGGCGCTTCGTGCTCTTCTCCACCGCCGCGGGCTACAACCTCCTCCTCGGCCAGACCCCGGCCGCCGAGGAGGAGGACGGCAACCGCCGCGGCAGGAAGGAGGCCCTGAACCGCGAGGTGCGCTTCCTCGCCCAGAGCCTCGACCTGTCCCAGGACGAAGCGGCGCGCCGTCTCGCTCTCGAGGAGATCCGCAACGACCCGCGCGCTGCCGTGGGCCGAGCCCTGGAACGCGCGCGCGCCATGCTGGCCGCGGACACCCACCTCGGCCGGCACCTGCTCCAGGCGGCCTACCCGCCGCTGCCCCGTTGGCCTGCCGGAGCCCTCTGGCTCCTGATCCAGCTGTCGTTCCTCCTGGTGGCGGCGCTCATTCTGCGAGGCATCCTGGATTCATCCTGGCCGCTCGCCGCTCGGCTCGGGCTCCTGGCCCTGGCAGCGGCCGGGGCCGCCCCTGCCTTGCTCACGGTGGCCACGCCCCGCATGGCGCTGCCGCTGCTCGGCCTGTTGCTGCCGGCCGCCGGCAAGGGGCTGGAAGCCTCGACCTCTCGGCAAGGTCGCTGGCTGCTGGGCGGGCTTTTCGGGATCGGTCTCTTGCTCACCTGGGCGAGCCCACCGCCCATCGGGGCCGTTTCGAGCTATCACGCGACGACCCGCCGCTGGTTGCGAGCTGTCACGGGTGACTCCGGGACCGAGAACCCGGCCCTGATCGGCGACCGCTTCGCCTTGCGAGCGAGCCCGGAGGCCTGCGCGCCGCTCACGGTGGCGGCCGCGTCCGAGCAGACGGTGATCGTCGGAAGGTCACTCCTCTTCGAGGCTCGCCTGGCCGACCCCTCGGCGGCGATCGAGTTACTGGTCTCCTGCAACTCTCAGCAGGGCGTCCGGATCACTCCGGTTACCCGCCGGAGCTGGCGCAGCTGGCAGGACACCGGGCTACCCGGTGTCGAAGTGATGTGGCTCGGCGGAAAGGACGTTACTCCGACGCCCCTGGACCCGGAGTGGCCCGTGCGCCACCCGGTCGGAGGAATGTGAGCCGCTCCGGCCCGTAGCGCTCCATCCGCCAGACGTAGGCCCTCTTGCTGCCTTCCAAGAAGAGGGGATTGGCCCAGACCCAGACTTTCTCGCCCTTTGGATCGACCTCGAAGACGTAGCCCTTGTTGGACTCGGTGATCAAGGTGTTGCCGTTGGCCAGGCGCTGACAGGAGCCGCGAGTGGCGGTGAAAAACTCCGGCCCAGGTCGATAGCGCCGGACGACCGAGAGCCGCAAGGGATCCAGCTCGAGGACCTCGGATTCGCGGGTCCCGTTGTTGAAAACCAACAGGTTGCCCGAGTGGAGCACCGAGGGGTGATGGGGATAGGCCAGGTTGCTCGGGCCCCACAGCCAGAGCACTCGGCTCGCACTGGCGTCGAAGATGGCCAGTGCGCTGACGTTTCGGAACGAGACCAGGAAGTTGCCCCGGGCGAAGAGTGGCGAGCGAGGCGCGAGGGTGCCGTCGAAGACCTCGACCTGGTTGGCGTGCAGCAGATCCAGCACCGGCTCACGGCCGGCCTGCTCCGGGGGCAGGTCCTGGTCGGCCACACTGGGAAGGAGGAAGCGATAGTTAGAGGCCAGGAAGGCGTCGAGCAGGGAGATCTCCCGCAGAAGACGACCTTGCAGGTCCAGAACCTCGATGCGGTCCTCGTAGACCCGCTGCCGGGGATGGAGCTCGGGGACCTTGCGGGGCCGACGGGCGAGCACCCAGAGCTCCCCATCGGCGGTGCGGAAGAAGGAGTGGTGGACTTCCGACTCGTGGCTCCAGAGGACCTTGGAGTCGCCGTCCACCCGGATCACTGCCCGATCCTGGATCAGCCCCAGCACCGAGCCGTCGGGCAGCAGCTCGCAGTGGTCGAGGCCGCGCTGCGGGAAGCGCCAGCGTTTCAGGATCGACCCATCGAGATCGAGCAGCAAGGCCGAGCGCAGATCCCGGGAACAGTAGAAGTTGGCTCCGGGCGACACCGCCTCGGGTCGGTGGAGCAACACCCCAGTCTTCTCACGTTCCGGATCGACGGTACCGTCAACGTAGGCGAGCGCCGTCAGAGCCTCGGCACTGGTGGTCTGGCCGTGCATCGTGCGTCGTTCTGCGGCGGGCTCGTCCGGAGCCGGCGGCGGTGACGCGGTCGCTGCCGGCTCCGTGGGTCGAGGCCCGTAGCCCCGGCCGACGACCCAGCCGATCGCACCGGTAGCGAGCACCAGCAGGGCGATCCACCACTTCCTGACTGACACGGCTGTTGGTCCTCGGAGGCTGGGAGAAGGCGGGTGAAAACGACGAGGGCGGCTCCCACGAAGGGGAGCCGCCCGGGGTCGTAACGCGCCGCAAGAGCGGCGTGAGCAATTACTGGTAGGACTCGAACTCGTCGACGTTGTAGGTACCAACCTCACCGGCGTCGATACCGACGACAGCGCCCAACCGGGCGCGCTTGACGTTCAGGGTGTCGTTGTCGACGCCCGTGACCTCGACGCTCGGGTTGGCGCCACCGAAGCGGGTCAGGCGGCAGAAGCCCGAGCTGACGCCGGTGCCATACTCGATCTGGAGCTGACGATCGACCGGCGAGCCGACCGGATGCAGCGTGATCAAGGTGGTCTGCGCGTAGGTGCCGTCGTCGCGGCGGCAGGCGGCGCGGACACGGTTGGTGCCACCGGCGAGCTGGTAGAGGTCGACGCGGAAGGAAGCCACGCCGGTCGCCTGGTCATGACCCGAGAAGATCGTGTGCGACTTCTGGACGCCACCCGTCGCGAAGGTACCGGTGCCGAGCCAGAACAGGGCACGGTAGGTGACCTCGGAGTTCGGGTTGGCGGTTTGGACGTAAGCCGGGCCGCCGACCGTGCCGTCCAGGGTCACCGCGAGCTTGAAGTTGGTGCCGTCGAGGCCCGGGCTGGTCACCGAAAGCGAGGCAGTGCCATAGGCGGCCAGAGCGAAGACCGCGCAGCCGAGGGCCAAACCCATCCACGTAGACTTTCTCATCGTTTCCTCCAACAGTCGGACCGACCCGCTAGGTTTGTGCGCGAGCCGCACGTTCTTGGATCATTCTCAAAAGTCTAACCAAGCTGCCGTTCCGATGCAAGCCTCTTGAGCCCCTCCCTTGAGACCTCCCACCCCAGCTTCTTCCCTGAGGCCGCCTGCAACTCCGGAACAGTGATCGAACCCTAGCACAAATCGGGGCGCAGGGGGTGTCTGGGAGGTGCGCTCGAGCGTTTTACGTCTACACCATATGGATGCTCGCTCGCACTCTCGCCGCCACCCCTTGGGGGATCGAGGCTCGACCCGTGGAGGTCGAGGTCGACGTCCGCCTGGGGCTCCCCCAGATGCAGTTGGTCGGGTTGCCCGATGCCGCCGTGCGGGAGAGCCGAGAGCGGGTCCGCGCGGCCTTGCGTCACAGCGGCTTCGAGCTACCGCCCCGTTCGGTGGTGGTCAGCCTGGCTCCCGCCGACCTGCGCAAGGAGGGCAACCACCTCGACGTGGCCATCGCCGTCGCATTGCTCGCCGCTCTCGGTCAGCTGCCCGCACAGGTGCTCGAAGGAAGGCTGCTGGCTGGAGAGCTCGGGCTGGACGGCACGGTGCGTCCGATCCGTGGCGCCCTGGCCTTCGCTGATCTCGCCAGCCACATCGGAGTCACCGAGCTGCTCCTGCCCGAGGCCGTGGCGGGACAAGCCGCGTTGCGGCGGGGCCCGCGGGTCATCGCGGTGCCCAATCTCGCAGCCCTGGTGGCGCACCTCAAAGGGGAGGAGCTCTTGCCCGAGACGCTGCCCTCCGACCTCGAAGGGATCGATGGCAAGAGCATGGTCCTCGACCTTGCGGACGTCCGCGGCCAGGCGAGCGCCAAACGGGCCCTCGAGATCGCTGCTGCCGGCGGCCACAACTTGCTGCTGATCGGACCGCCCGGCTCGGGTAAGACCATGCTCGCGAGACGAATGCCGGGCCTGCTCCCGCCACTGGCCCTCGACGAGTCCATCGAGGTCACCAAGGTACACGGCATGGTGAGCGACGATCCCCTGTCTCGTCTGATCACCACTCGACCCTTCCGCAGCCCCCACTCCAGCACCAGCACCGCGGCCCTGGTCGGCGGCGGCAGCCAGCCCCGTCCTGGCGAGGCCAGCCTGGCTCACCATGGCGTGCTCTTCCTCGACGAGCTGCCGGAGTTTCGGCGCGATGCCCTCGAAGCTCTCCGCCAACCTCTGGAGGATGGTGAGGTCTCGATCTGCCGTGCAAGGTCGCGGCTGCGTTTCCCGGCGCGCTTCGCGCTCGTGGCCGCCATGAACCCTTGCCCCTGCGGTCACCTCGGGGACCCCCGTACCGAATGCCGCTGCAACGCCCACGCGGTCGAGCGCTACCGGGCACGAATCTCCGGCCCCTTGCTCGACCGCATCGACCTCCACGTGGAGGTCGGCCCGCTGCCGCTCGCCGATCTCAAGGCCCCGGCCGGCGAGAGCACCGGCGCCGTCGCCGGGCGGGTGGCGGCGGCTCGAGCCAGCCAGCGCGAGCGATTCACCCAGGCTGGCGGCCCACCGGTCAACGCCCGGATGGGGCCGGCCGCCATGCGTGAGCATTGCGCCCTCGACGGCACGGGCCAACGCCTCCTCGACCAGGCCTACGAGCGGTTGGGGCTCTCCGCTCGGGCCCTCGATCGGGTGCTCAAGGTGGCTCGCACCCTCGCGGACCTCGAGGGCAGCGACTGCCTACGCCCCGCCCACGTCGCCGAGGCCATCCAGTACCGCGCTCTGGACCGGAGACTGCGGTGAGGTGCTCGGCGCGCCGGAGTGAACGAGGCCGATCTACCCGGTCGAGCCGCGCCCGATCTGCACGAACTCGAAGCCGAAGCGGCCCTTGACGCAGAGGTTGCCGTGAGTCACCTGGTTCTCGAAAGGCGAGGTGGCCTTGACGATCCGGTCGTCCTGCACGTGCAAGGTGAGAGTGCAGCCGACGCCGCAGTAGGCGCAGATGGTGTCGGTCCGGGTCTGCCGATCCGGGGCCCACTCCCCTGCCTCCCGCAGCTGATGCTCACTCCTGGCCATGAGGGCGCCTGTCGGGCAAACGGCGATGCAGTTGCCGCAGTAGACGCAGGCCGAGGTCGGCAACGGCACGTCGAGCTCGGTCGAGATGTGGGCGTCGAAGCCGCGCCCTGCCACGGCGATGGCGAAGGTGTTCTGGGCGTCGACTCCGCAAGCTTCGACGCACTTGTAACAGAGCACGCACTTGCCGTAATCGCGGACGTAGAGCTCGTTGTCGTCCTTGAGGGGCTGGGCGACGGTCGCTGCCTCACCGAAGCGTTCCGGCCGGGCGCCGTAGTGGTCCATCAGGTCGGCCAGCCCCGGAGCGGTCTCGAGATCGACCGAGGAGCCGAGCAGCTCCAGCACCAGCTTGCGCGACAGGCGGACTCGTTCCGAGTCAGTGTGGAGCTTCATCCCCGCCTCGACCTTGCGCGAGCAGGCCGGCACCAGCACCCGCGCGCCTTCCATCTCGACGACGCAGATCCGGCAGGCGTTGACCGGCGTCAGGGTTTCGAGGAAGCAGAGGGTCGGCACGTCCTTGCCCAGGCGCCGGCAGGCATCGAGGATCGTCAAGCCTTCCGCGACCTCGACAGTCTCTCCGTCAATGGACAGGGAGACGACCGGCGGTTCGGAACGGGGCGGCTCGACGGGCACCTCGGAGGGCGCCGGCGGCAGGTGGAACCAGATCGGCTCGGCGCTCACGCGGATCCTCCGAGTTGGAAGGGATCGAGGCGGGCCAGGGCCGACTCGATCGCCGAAGACGCGGTCTGGCCGAGGCCGCAGATCGAAGCGTCGCGCATCGCCTGCCCAAGCTCGGTGAGCAGCGCCAGCTCCTCGCCGACGGAGCCCTGGGGGCGGCCCCGCCGCAGGCGTTCGAGCAGCTCCAACTGGCGCACCGTGCCCACCCGGCAGGGCACGCACTGCCCGCAGGACTCGTGGCGGAAGAACTCGGCGATGCGCACCAGGGCGTCGGCCAGATCCGCTTCCTCGTCGTAGACCAGCACCACACCTGAGCCGAGGGTGGCACCCGCTGTCCGCGCCCCCTCGAAGGTCAGGGGGACGCCGAGGGCCTCCGGCCCGACGAAAGCCCCGGCCGCGCCGCCCAGCAGCACCGCCTTGAGTCCTCGTCCTCCTGCGACTCCCCCCGCCAGCTCGATCAGCTCTCCCAGAGTAGCGCCGAACGGCACCTCGTAGAGCCCTGGAGTCTCGACGTGGCCGGAGACACAGAACAGCTTGGTGCCGCTCGAGCCCTGGGTGCCGAGGCCGGCCCAGGCAGCCCCGCCTTCGAGCACGATTCCCGGCACGTTGGCCAGGGTTTCCACGTTGTTGACCAGAGTGGGCTTGCCGAAGAGACCCGACTGGGTGGGGAAGGGCGGCTTCGAGCGCGGCTCGCCCCGTTTGCCTTCGATCGAGTTGAAAAGGGCGGTTTCCTCGCCGCAGATGTAGGCTCCGGCGCCGCGCCGGATCTCCAGGTCGAAGGCGAAACCCGCGCCGGCGACATCGGCACCGAGCAGGCCTGCGGCCCGGGCGACTCGGATCGCCGTCGACAGCCGGCCGTGGGCCAGAGGGTATTCGCCCCTCAGGTAGACGAAACCGCGCTCACAGCCGGTGGCGAGAGCGGCGATGGTCATGGCTTCGAGGATGGCGAAGGGATCCTCCTCGAGCAACACGCG
>JBIOYC010000319.1:0-29929 GCA_044869955.1 Thermoanaerobaculia bacterium
GGTCGATCGACTCGGTCTTGCCCACTACCAGGTCGACCTGCGGGGTCAGGGTGTCGGTGTCGGTCGCGGAGTTGTTGCCCGGGACCGGGTCGGTGGTGGCGCTGGTCACGGTCGCCGTGTTGGCGAGGGCGCCTCGGGCGGTCGGGTCGACGGTGCAGGTGGCGGTGTAGGTGACCGAGGAGCCGGGCGGCAGGGTCAGGCCCGTCTCCGCGATGTTGCCGGCGACCGGCCCGGCGGTGTTGCCGGTGGCGCCGCCCGCGGCCAGGCTGGTCCAGCTGCAAGCGGTCAGGGCCGCCGGGAAGGTGTCGCTGACCGCGACGGCGGTGGCCGTCGAGGGGCCGGCGCTGGCGACCACGATGGTGTAGGTCACCGGAGTGCCGGGGATCTCGGTCGCCGAGCCGTCGGTCTTGGTGATCGAGGTGTCGGCCTGCGGGGTCAGGGTGTCGGTGTCGGTGGCCGAGTTGTTCCCCGCGTTGGTATCGAAGCCGGTGAGCGGGGGCGTGGCGTTCACCGTGTTGACCAGGCTGCCGGTGGCCGCCGGGTCGACGTTGCAGCCGACCGTGTAGGTCACCGACGAGCCGGCGGGCAGGTTGAGGGTCTCGCCGATGTTGCCGGCCACTGGGCCGGGGGTGTTGCCGGTGGCACCGCCCGCGGCCAGGCTGGTCCAGCTGCAGCCGGTCAGGGCCGCCGGGAAGTTATCCGTCACGGAGGTGCCGTTGGCAGCGTCTGGTCCGGTGTTGGACACCACGATCGTGTAGGTGATCGGAGTGCCGGGGATCTCGGAGGCGGCGCCGTCGGTCTTGGTCACCGCGACGTCGAACTCGGCGGCGGTGGTGACGCCGTGGTCCTCCACCTCGCCGTCGTCAGCGAGGCCGGTGGCGGCGGCACTGCCGGTCGTGGACAGTCGGAAGCGCGACACGGTGACCAGGTTGGTGGTCGCCGTGGCCGGCACGGTGAAGCTCAAGTTGTTCGGGCCGGCCGCCACCGCCTGGCCCGTGAAGATGCGGTCGCCGGTGGTGGTGAAGTTGCCGTCGCCGTTGAAGTCGACCCAGGCGTCGAGCAGGCCCGCCGCCGAGGCGGTGACGGTGACCGTGGCGAGCTGGGCGCGCACCAGGGGCGAGGTGAAGCTGACGCCGTCCTCGTCGTCGAGGCCGGTCACGTCATCGCCGGTGGCGGTGGCGTTGGTGGTGGCGTCGGCGTCGGCGTCGGGGGCGATGGCGCCCAGGAAGAGGGAGCCGGTGACCACGTGGCGAGCACCGTTGCTGGCGAAGAGGGTCGGGTAGGCCGGGTCGGGCGCGTCGCCGAAATCGAGGCCGCGGACGGCCACCGCATAGTCCTCGACCTCGCCGTCGGCCGCCACGTCGTCCGGGGCGAGGCCGCCCGCGGTCGAGAAACGGAAGCGGGCGAAGGTCTTGGGCGCGGGAGCAGCGCTGCAGGGCACCGCGACGGGCACGTTGTTGGCGCCGGCCACCAGCGCGAGGTTGGTCGCCACCTGTTCGCCGGTGCCGGTGAAGTCGCCGTCGGCCTCGAGGTCCACCCAGGCGTCGAGCAGGCCGGCGGCCGAGGCGTTGACGGTGAGGGTCGCCGTCTCGCAAGCGATCAGGCTCGCGGGCAAGGTGACGCCGTCCTCGTCGTCGACGTCGGGGCCCGAGACCTGGTCGTCGCCGTCGGCGTCGACCGTCGGCTGGCCGTCGGCCTCGGCGTCGATCTGGGCGCCCAGCTTGAGCGCGGTGATGCCGTGGCGTGCACCGTTGTCCTCGAGCAGGGTTGGATAGCCCGAGGGGGCGGTGAGGGAGTCGTCCGGCGCGTCGCCGAAATCGAGGTCGAGCAGGGCCGTCGTCTCGGTGTCGCTGTTGTTGCCCGGAGTCGGGTCGGTGACGCCGCCGCCGGCGGTCACCGTGGCGGTGTTCGAGAGGGAGCCCGTGGCGTCGTCCGCGATGGCGCAGACGGCGACGTAGGTGGCGGTGCCCGAAGGTGCCAGGCTCGCGGTATCGCTGATGTCGCCGGCGACCGGGCCGGCGGCGCAGGAGGAGCCGCCCGAGGCCGTGCAGGTCCAGCTGCAGGTGAGGGTGGCCGGGAAGGTGTCGGTCACTGAGGTCGAGGGCGAGGTCCCCGGGCCGTTGTTGGTGGCGACAATGGTGTAGGTGACGGTCATGCCCGGCACCGCGGGGTCGACGTCGTCGGTCTTGGTCACCGCAACGTCGGCCTGGGGCACGATGGTGTCCGGCCCGTCGGTGGCGCTGTTGTTGCCCGGGCTGGGGTCGGTCACGCCGCCCGGGGCAGCGACGGTGGCGGTGTTGGAGAGGGTGCCGGTGGCCGCCGGATCGACCGTGGCGTTGACCGTGTAGGTCACCGAGCTGCCCGCTGGCAGGTTGACGGAGTCGGCGATGTTGCCGCTGCCGGCCGCCGCGCAGGTGCCGCCGCCAGAGCCGATGCAGGTCCAGCTGACGCTGATCAGCGAGACCGGGAAGGTGTCGCTGACCGTGGCGCCGGTGACGTTGGAGGGACCGGAGTTGCCGACCACGATGGTGTAGGTGGTGGGTCCGCCGGCGTTGACCGAGGTGACACCGTTGGTCTTGGTGATCGAGAGGTCGGCCTGTGGGGTCAGGGTGTCGGTGTCGGTGGCCGAGTTGTTGGCCAGGTTGCATTCCACGGTGCCGGCCGCCGCCGCCGCGCTGGCGGTGTTGACCAGGGTGCCGGTGGCCGAAGGGCTGACGTTGCCGGTGGCGGTGTAGATGACCGAGCCACCCGCCGGGATGGTCACGGGTTCGTTGATGTTGCCGCTGCCGGCCGCCGTGCAGGTGCCGCCGCCCGAGCCGGAGCAGGTCCAGCTGACCCCCGAGAGGATGCCGGGGAAGGTGTCGGTGACGGTGGCGTTGGTGGCGGTCGAGGGGCCGGAGTTGCTGACCGTGATCGTGTAGGTCACCGGCGTGCCGGGCACTTCGGTGGCGGAGCCGTCGGTCTTGGTCACGGCGAGGTCGACAGCGATCAGCTGGGTCACCGTCGGGTTGGCCGCGCCCGCCACGTCCGGATCGTCGGTCTGGAACAGCGACACCCCGGTGGCCGCGACCGAGCCCTGGTTCTGAACCGAGGTGGCACAGGGGCTGGGGGGGTTGTCGATGGTGACTTCGAACTCGATGGTCACCGAGCCACCGGGCGGTAGCTCGAAGGGGGTGAAGGTGACGTCTTGCGCCGCTGCCGGGCCGACGATCGCCGCCACGAGACTCAGGAGATACGAGCAACGGGCGAGACGGCGGAGGCCCGCGGGATGAGCGTTGTGCATCGAGGTGGCTCCCTTCACCCAAGAACACGGATGGGACCGGCCGGGCGGTAGGCCCCGGGCGATCCCGGACTGTCTGGAAGGCCCTTCCAGGTAGCAAGACCGAGTGCGACCGACATCACCCGCGTACAGTTACGAGCTGACTATAAACTCCGATGCAGATCGTACCATAGCAGTTGGTGAACCTGAGCGCAGGCCCAGCCGCCTCCCTCGACGAAACGGGGACGGTTAGAATCCCGACGTGAGCTACGAGAACCCATCCCCCCGCTTCCTGCGCCGGATCGCGACCACAGCCCTCCTGCTCGCGCTCGGCTTCGCCCTCGGCCTGGCAGTCGAGAACGGAGCTGCTCGTCCGGCCGGACCCACGGCACAGCCGCGGACGGTCGCCGCCCGGGGCGACCTCGCCTCCGACGAGCGCTCGACCATCGAGCTTTTCGAGGCTGCCTCGCCGTCGGTGGTGCACATCACCTCGATCAGCCGCCGGCAGGACTTCTTCTCCCTGAACGTCTACGAGATCCCCCAGGGCACCGGCACCGGCTTCTTCTGGGACGACCAGGGTCACATCGTCACCAACTTCCACGTCATCCAGGGGGCCGCCCGGGCCACCGTCACCCTCGCCGACCAGTCGACCTGGGACGCCGAGGTGGTGGGCAGCGCCCCCGACAAAGACCTCGCCGTGCTCAAGGTCGACCTGCCCCGCGAGCGCCAGCGCCCCTTGCCCCTCGGCACCTCCCGCGACCTCAGGGTCGGCCAGAAGGTGTTCGCCATCGGCAACCCCTTCGGCCTCGACCAGACCCTGACCACCGGCGTGATCTCGGCCCTCGGACGCGAGATCGAGTCGGTGACCCGCCGGGCCATCCGCGACGTGATCCAGACCGACGCGGCGATCAACCCGGGTAACTCGGGGGGACCGCTGCTCGACAGCGCCGGCCGCCTGGTGGGCGTCAACGCGGCGATCTACAGCCCCTCGGGGGCCTACGCCGGCATCGGCTTCGCCATCCCCGCCGATACCGTCAACTGGGTGGTGCCGCAGCTGCTGCAGTACGGGGAGCTGATCCGACCGACCCTGGGCATCGAGGCCGTGGCCGAACGCTGGGCCCGTGGCCTGGGGGTCGAGGAGGGAGTGCTGGTCTACCGTGTGCAAGAGGGCAGCGGTGCCGAGAAGGCCGGCCTGCGCGGCACGCGCCAGATCTCGCGGCGAGAGTACGAGCTGGGTGACGTCATCGTGGAGGTCGAGGGTAAGAAGGTGACCAACTGGGACGACCTGCTCCTCGCTCTCGAGCGACGTCGCGCAGGAGATCGTGTCAAGCTGACCGTGGAGCGAGACCAACGCCGCCGCACCGTCGACGTCGTGCTCGGAAGCACCCGTTGAGCCAACTCCCCCACTTCCTGCGAGGTACCGACCCGATGCCATGGCTCCGCCGACTCCGCCTTGCCACCGCCCTGTTCGCCCTCCTGTTCGCCCTCCTGCTCGCCCTGCCGGCTTCCGCGCAGGCCACCGAAGCGGCCCTCCCCCCGGAGCTCGACCCCGCCACCGCCCCGCTGGATGCCCAGCTGGCCCTCGACGGCCGGGTCAAGAAGGGAGTGCTGGGCAACGGCCTGACCTATCTGGTGCGGGCCAACGGCACACCGGAGAAGAGAGCCGACGTGTGGCTGGTGGTCAACGCCGGATCGGTGATCGAGGACGACGACCAACGCGGCGTGGCGCACTTCGTCGAGCACATGTGCTTCAACGGTACCCGACGCTTCCCCCGCCAGCGCCTGGTGGACTACCTCGAATCCGTGGGGCTGCGCTTCGGCGCCGACCTCAACGCCTACACCGGCTTCGACGAGACGGTCTACACCCTGCGGGTGCCGACCGACCGCCCCGAAGTGCTCGAGACCGCCTTCCAGATCCTCGCCGACTGGATCGGTGGCGGGGTGAGCTTCGAGCCGGCCGAGGTGGAAAAAGAGCGGGGCGTGGTGGTCGAGGAGTGGCGCCTGGGTCGCGATGCCAACGGCCGTCTGGCCGACCAGCAGCTACCCGCCCTGCTCCACGGCTCACGCTACGCCGAGCGGCGGCCGATCGGCGAGCTGTCGGTGATCGAGAAGGCGCCGGTCGAGACCTTCGCCCGCTTTTACCGCGACTGGTACCGGCCGGACCTCGCGGCAGTGATCGCCGTGGGTGACATCGATCCCACGGCCGTCGAGCAGCAGATCCTCAAGCACTTCGCGAGCATCCCGAAGCCTCCCTCGCCCCGGGCGCGCCCCGTGACGACCCTGCCCGAGCACGAGGAGACTCTGTTCTCGATCGTCTCCGACCCCGAGCTCACCCAGACCCTGGTCGGCGTCTACTACAAGCACGCGCGGCGGCCCGAGGCGAGGGTGGGCGACTACCGCCGCTTCCTGGCCGAGAACCTCTACGACGTGCTGGTCAACTCCCGTCTGTCGGAGATCGCCCAGAAGGCCGACGCCCCCTTCCTCTACGGCGGCGCCTCCTCCGAGGACCTGGTGCGCACGGCGAGCGCCTACGTGCAGCTGGGCCTGGCCAGGGAGGGCGGCGTCGAGCCAGCGCTCGAAGCCCTGCTCACCGAGGCCGAGCGCATCGACCGCCACGGCTTCACCGCCTCCGAGCTGGAGCGCGCCAAGACCCTCACCCGCCGTCGCTACGAGCAGGCCACGGCCGAGGACGGCAAGAGCGAGTCGAACGCCCTCGCCGCCGAGTTCAGCCGACACTTCCTGGAAGGCGAGCCGGTGCCCGGCATCGCCGGCGAGCTGGCCCTGGTGGCGCGCTTCCTGCCCGGCATCACCCTCGAGGAGATCAATCAGATCGGCCGCGACTGGATCCGCGAGGTCGGCCGGGTGGTGATGGTCAGCGGCCCGGAGAAGCCGGGCAAGGAGCTGCCCGACCGCGAGCACCTGGCGGCGGTCTTCGACAAGGCCGCCAAAGCCGAGGTCGCCGCCTACGTCGACCGTACCCTGGACGAGCCGCTGATGGCCGCCCGGCCGGAGCCCGGCCGGATCGAGGCCGAGAGCAGCCGGCCGGCCCTGGGGATCACCGAGTGGCGCCTGTCGAACGGCGCCCTGGTGGTCTTGAAGCCCACCGACTTCCAGAACGACGAGGTGCTGCTCGCCGCCTTCAGCCCGGGCGGCACCTCTCTGGTGGCGGACGAGGACTACAACTCGGCGATCTTCGCCACCGCCCTGCTCTCCGAGAGCGGTCTCGGCCGCTTCCCCAAGGTGGAGCTCGAGAAGGCCCTGGCGGGCAAGATCACCGGTCTCGACGTCTCGATCCAGGAGGTCGAGGAGAATCTCACCGCCAGCGCGTCGCGGGTGGACCTCGAGGCGATGTTCCAGCTGGTGCACCTCGCCTTCACCGCGCCACGGGCCGAGAAGGAGGCCGCCAGCGCCTTCCTGAGCAAGCTCGGCGACCTGATCGCCGACCGGCTGGCGAGCCCCGAGAACGTCTTCCGCGACCGGCTGAACGAGGCCCTCTACCAGAACCACCCCCGCCGCCAGCCCCTGACCCGCGAGACCCTCGCGACCATCGACGTCGACCGCGCCCTGTCGGTGTACCGCCAGCGCTTCGCCGACGCCGCGGACTTCACCTTCGTGCTGGTGGGCACTTTCACCCCGTCGGAGATCCGGCCCCTGGTCGAGACCTACCTCGGTGGCCTGCCGACCCTCGGCAAGCACGAGCGCTTCCGCGACATCGGCCTCTCCACCCCGGCGACCAAGGTCGACGTGCGGGTCGAGAAGGGCTCCGAGCCCAAGGCCGAGGTCGCCCTCGTCTTCTCGGGAGAGACGGCGTTCACCCTCGAGACGGCGCATGCCATCGACACCCTCGCCGACGTCCTGTCCCTGCGCCTGCGCGACATCCTGCGCGAGGACCGTGGCCAGGTCTACGGCGTCTCCGTGGCCGGCGAGTTCCTGGTCCGGCCGCGGCCGAGCTACTCCTTCTCGATCTCCTTCGGCTGCGCCCCCGAAAACGTCAATCCCTTGCTCGACGCCGTCTTCGCCGAGGTCAAGAGGATCCGCAAGCGAGGCATCACCGAGGCCGAGCTGGCGAAGATCCAGGAGACCCAGCGCTCGGAGCTCGCCTCGGCCCAGCGCCGCAACGGCTATTGGCTGCGCTCCTTGACCGACTCCTACCGCCTGGGCATCACCCCCGAACGCTTCCTCGAACGGCAGGAGCGCATCGATGGCCTGACCCGCAAGGGGCTCAAGAAGGCGGCCAAGCGCTATTTCGATCTCGACCGCTACGTGCTCGGCGTGCTCGGCCCGGAGCCTTCCGCTCAGGCGGCCGTCGGGGCGTCCGCGGCCTCGTCTCCGGGAGGACGGCATTGAGCTGGAAACCCCTCGCCCTCGCCCTCACCCTCGCCGCCGGACCGGCCCTGGCCGATGAGGGCATGTGGCTGTTCAACGAGTTCCCGCAGGCGACCTTCCGGGACCGCTACGGCTTCGCCCCCACCCCCGAGCAGCTCGAGCATCTGCGGCTCGCGACGGTGCGGCTCGGTCGCGGCGGCACCGGCTCCTTCGCCTCGGCCCAGGGCCTGGTCCTGACCAACCAGCACGTGGGTCTCGACTGCATCCAGAAGCTCTCTACCGCCGAGCGGGACCTGGTGGCTCACGGCTTCGTGGCCAAGACGCCAGCCGAGGAGCTCGCCTGCCCGGACATCGACCTGCTGGTGGTCGACTCGATCGAGCGGGTCACCGAGAGGATCGAGGCGGCCGCCGCGGGGGCCGCCGATGCGGCCGCCCGGGAGAGGGCGCATCGGGTGGCGATCGCCGACCTCGAGCGCGGCTGCAAGGAGACGACGGGGCTGACCTGCGAGGTGGTGCGCCTATTCGGTGGCGCGGTCTACGACCTCTACCGTTTCCGCCGCTACACCGACGTGCGCCTGGCCTTCGCCCCGGAGATCGACGCCGTGCGCTTCGGCGGTGACATCGACAACTTCGACTACCCCCGCTTCAGTTTCGACTTCACCCTCTTCCGAGTGTGGGAGAACGGCAAGCCCCTGGCCGTGCAGCACCACCTCTCCTGGCGCCCCGAGGGAGCGGCCGACGACGAGGTGGTCCTCGCCGCCGGCTTCCCGGGCGGCACCCAACGCCTCTACACCCTCGCCCAGGCGGCCTGGACCCGCGACGTCTGGCTGCCCCTGGTGATGCAGGAGCTGGTGCACTCGCACGACCGGCTGGTGGCTTTCTCGGCCCGCGGCCCGGAGCAGGAGCGCATCGCGCTGCGCGACCTCTACGTCCGCGCCAACAGTCTGAAGGCCCTCTCGGGGCTGCTCGGCGGCCTGCTCGACCCCCAACGCTTCGCGGCCAAGGCCGAGCGCGAAGCCCAGCTGCGCCACGAGCTGGCGGCCCGACCGGAGCTCGCGGCCCGCTTCGGCGACCCGTGGGCGGAGATCGAGAGGAGCCTCGTCGTGCGCAACGAGCTCGAGGCCCGCTACCGCGTCCTCGAGTCCACCGGCCGCTTTCCCGGCCGCCTCTTCGACGTCGCCCGCTGGCTGGTCCGCCTGGCCGAGGAGCGCTCCAAACCGGATGGCGAGCGCATCCCGGACTACCGCGAGTCCGTCCGCCCCCTGCTCGAGCAACGCCTGCTCTCCCCCGCGCCGATCCACGCCGAGCTGGAGGAGGACCACCTGACCGGCTACCTGCGGCGCCTGCTCGCCCAGCTCGGTCCGATCCACCCCGCCGTCCTCGAAGTGATCGGCCGGCGTTCCCCCGAGGAGGTCGCCGCCGAGCTGGTGCGCGGCACCCGCCTCGCCGACGTCGCCGCGCGCAAGGCCCTGCTCAACGCCACCCCGGCGGAGATCGCGGCCTCGACCGATCCGCTGATCCGCTTCGCCCATGCCCTCGACCCCCACGCGCGGGCCGTGCGCAAGCGCTGGGAGGACGAGGTGGACAGCGTCAGCGTCTCGGCCTGGGCGCGCATCGCCCAGATCGAGCGGGCGCTCTCCGCCGGGGAGCAGTACCCGGATGCCAGCAGCTCGCTGCGGGTGACCTTCGGCAAGGTCGCGGGCTACTCCGAGGCGGGCCAGCCGGTGGCTCCCTTCGCCCCCCTCTCGGGCCTCTATCTGCGCGCCGAGCAGCGCGGAGCCCGGCCGCCCTACACCGTCTCGGCCACCCTCTCCCGGCTGCGCAACGAGCTGCCGGGAGAGCTGCCGGTGACCTTCGTGGCCCGGCTGGACTCCACCGGCGGAAACTCCGGCTCACCCGTCGTGGATCGCGAGATGCGGGTGGTGGGGGTGCTCTTCGACGGCAACCTCTGGACCCTGGCCAATCCCATGCTCTACGACGAGACCCAGGCGCGGTCGATCTCGGTGGACGTGCGGGCGATGATCCTTGCTCTGACCCACATCTACCCGGCGGCGCACCTCGCCGACGAGATCGCGGGCAAGGCACCCTGAGATGAACGGCGAGGGGGTCTGGTTCCTGGAGGCTTTCCAGGTCGGTCGGGGCGCGTTCCGGATCCCCATCCGTCCGCTGCCCTTCCGCATCGGCCGGCGGGCCGAGCTGGAGCTCGCCATCTCCGCCCCCGGCGTCTCGCAGGAGCACGCGGCCATCGAGTCCGGCGACGGACGCCTCTGGATCCGCGACCTGGGCTCGACCAACGGCACCTTCCTGAACGCGGCGCGGGTGGTGGAGCCCCAGGTCCTGCTCGAGGGCGACGTGCTGCACTTCGCCGACCAGGAGTACCGGGTGGTGGTCGAGAGGCCGTTCGATGAGCTGGCCCTGGGCGGCACGCTGCAGCTGTCGGTGGCGGACCTCGCCAGCCGGATGTCCGGCGGCCGGCGGGAGATCGAGAAGCTGATCGCCGAGCGGGCCCTGACGCCGGTCTTCCAGCCCATCGTCGACCTCGTGACCGGACGCATCGCGGGCTACGAAGCGCTCTGCCGGGGCGAGCTCGAAGGCCTGCCGTCGCAGCCCGGGGAGCTGTTCACCCTGGCGGCCTCCTTCGGGCTCGAGAAGCAGCTGTCGGCGACCTTCCGCGACCTCGCCGCGGAGACCTCGCGGCGGCTGGGGCCGACGCGGCTGTTCTTCAACACCCATCCGCACGAGCTGGACGACCCCGAGGCCCTGCTCGGCTCGCTCTCCCACCTCACCGACGCCGGCCTCGAGCACGAGCTGGTGCTCGAGATCCACGAGGCGGCGGTGACCGACCCGGCGCGCATGAAGGAGCTCGCGGAGCAGCTCCGTGGCCTGGGGCTCAAGGTCGCGTACGACGACTTCGGAGCCGGCCGGGCCCGGCTGCTCGAGCTGGTGGAGGTGCCGCCGGACTACCTCAAATTCGACATGAGCCTGATCCGCCACCTCGAGCAGGCATCCGAAGGCCGGCGCAAGATGCTGACCATGCTGATCGACGTGGCGAAGGGCCTGCACATCCCCACGATCGCCGAAGGGATCGAGACCCAGCTCGAGGCCGAGGCCGCCCGAGAGATCGGCTTCGAGCTAGCCCAGGGCTTCCTCTGGGGCCGCCCCGGCCCGGCTTGAGGCGCTGGACGCGTGCAGCGCAGCGGCGTATTCTCACCCTTCGTGGGAGACCCTTCATGACTTACCGAGGCCGAGTCGAAAGCGGCGCCATCGTCTTGGAGCCAGGGGCCGAGCTACCGGAAGGGGCGGAGGTGCGGGTGGAGGTGGCCGGCACCGTTTCGCTCGACCCTCTCTTCGACCTCACGGACCTCGCCGTCGACACCGGGATCCCCGACCTCGCCACCAACGTCGACCACTATCTCTACGGCCACCCGAAACACACCTGCAACTGACCTACCGGTGCACCCGAGGAAGCGGCCTCCCTTCTTCGCCGTCATTCCCGCGAAAGCGGGAATCCATCTGGATCCGGACGGTGAGAACGAAGATGGATTCCCGCTTTCGCGGGAATGACGACAGGGGACAAGCATGAAGCGATCGCCAAGGATTGGTGGCCCGGCGCCAAGCCGCTCAGTCCACGGCCACGGGCCGCAACCCAAGGGTCCCAGATGATCCCCGTCGTCCTCTCAGGCGGCAGTGGTACCCGGCTCTGGCCGGTGTCACGGGCCACGCACCCCAAGCAGTTCGTCGACCTGCTCGGAGAGCCGCTGCTGCGCCGCACCTTGCGGCGGGTCTCCGCGCTGGGCGACCCCTGGGTGCTCGCCATCGAGGAGCAGCGCTTCCTCACCACCAGGGTCCTGCGCCAGCTGGGGCTGCCCGCGGAGCACGCCCTCTTCGAGCCCGTCGGGCGCAACACGGCCCCGGCCGTGGCGTTGCTGGTGACCCTGTTCCTGCGCCGGGGCTGGGAGCGCGAGGTGGTGGCCCTCTTCCCCGCCGACCACTGGATCGAGGACGAGGCCGAGCTGGCCGAGGTCTGCGCCCTGGGTGAGGAGTGCGCCCACGACGGCGACGTGGTCACCCTCGGCATCCGCCCCACCTTCCCCGCCACCGGCTACGGCTACATCGAGGTCGAAGCGGCGGTGGAACGCCGCCGCGGCAGCCACGAGGCCCATCGGGTGCGGCAGTTCCGCGAGAAGCCCGACCGCGCCACCGCCGCCCAGCTCCTGACCCAGGGGGGCTATTACTGGAACGCCGGCATGTTCCTCTTCGAGGTCGGGGTGATGGCCGCGGCTTTCGTGCGCCACATGCCGGAGCTGTGGGGAGGCCTCGCCCGGCTCGGGGAGGACCTCGGCAACCTCGACGAGGTCTACGCCACGCTGCCCGCTCAGAGCCTGGACTACGGCGTGATGGAGCACCTCGACCGCCAGGTCACCATTCCCTGCGCCCTGGGCTGGAGCGACGTCGGCTCCTGGGATGAGGTGGCCCGTCTGGCCGCCCCCGAGGGCGCGGTGTTCTCCGCCGGCTCGGAGGGCAACTTCGTGCTGCCGCGGCCGGGCAAGGTCTACGGCCTGGTGGACGTCAGCGACTTGATCGTCGTCGACACCGCGGACGCCTTGCTGGTGGCCCGCCGCGAGAGCTCGCAGAAGGTCAAGGAGCTGCTCGAGCAGATCCGCGCCGCGGGCCACCAGGCGGCCACCGAGCACGTCTACGAGCACCGCCCGTGGGGCAGCTTCGAGGTCCTCCACGAGGGGCCGGCCTTCAAGTCGAAGATCCTGCGGGTCGACCCCGGCCAGCGGCTCTCCTACCAGTCCCACCGGCACCGCTCCGAGCATTGGGTGGTGGTCTCCGGTCACCCCGAGGTGGTGCTCGATGGGGCGATCCTGCGACCCGCCCCGGGCGAGGCGGTGTTCATCCCCCAGGGGGCCCGGCACCGCATCGCCAACCCGGGACCGGAGCCGGTGGAGATCGTCGAGGTGCAGACCGGCTCCTACTTCGGCGAGGACGACATCGAGCGCTACGAGGATGACTACGACCGCAAGTAGGCGGGGCCGGCGGCATCCCGTCTCGGTCGCGCCGATGATGGACCACACGGACCGCCACTTCCGGGTCTTCCTGCGCGGCCTGACCCGGCGCAGCCTGCTCTACACCGAAATGATCACCGCCCTGGCCATTCGCCACGGCGACCGCGAGCATCTGCTCGGCTTCTCCCCCGAGGAGAGGCCGGTGGCCCTCCAGCTCGGCGGCGACGATCCCCAGGCCCTGGCCGAGGCGGCGCGCATCGGCCGAGACTTCGGCTACGACGAGATCAACCTCAACGTCGGCTGCCCCTCCGACCGCGTGCAGCATGGCCGCTTCGGCGCCTGCCTGATGAAGGAGCCGGCGGCGGTGGCGCGGGCGGTCGAGGCGATGCGCGCGGCGGTGGACCTGCCGGTGACGGTGAAGCACCGCCTGGGGGTGGACGACCAGGACCGCTACGAGGACGTGCTGGCCTTCGTGGACACCGTGGCCGCCGCCGGCTGCGACCGCTTCGCCGTCCACGCCCGGAAGGCCTGGCTCTCCGGCCTCTCGCCGCGGGAAAACCGCACCGTGCCGCCGCTGCGCTGGGAGGAGGTGCATCGCCTCAAGGCCGAGCGGCCGCAGCTGGCGATCGAGGTCAACGGCGGAATCAGCACGCTCGAGGAGATCCAGGCGCACCTCGAGAAGGTGGATGGCGTGATGATCGGCCGCGCCGCCTACGAGGATCCCTACCTCTTCGCCGCAGTGGACAGCGAGATCTACGGCGAGCCCGGCCCCCTGCCCAGCCGCCGCGAAGTGCTGGAGCGCTATCTGCCCTACGTCGAGGAGCAGCTCCGCAAGGGCGTCCCCCTGGCCCGCCTGAGCCGCCACACCACCGGCCTCTTCGCCGGAGTCCCAGGAGCCAGAGCCTGGAAACGCCACCTGGCCGAAAACGCCCACCTACCGGGGGCAGGGCCGGAAGTGCTGCTGGCGGCGGTGGGGCGGGTGGGAGGGGAGGGAGCCTTTGCGTAGGGGCAGGCCCCCGTGCCTGCCCTCTCCGGCCGGAGGGCGACGCGTGCCTCGCCCCTACGGCGACCGCTTCTTCGCGATCGCCGCTGCCTGCTCCTGCTTGCCCCAGCGCTGGTAGAGGTCTTCCAGGGCTTCGAGGGCCTTGCCGTGGGTATAGTCCTCGAGGTCCTCGCGATCCTCGTAGGGGGTCAGCAGGGTGTGGGCTTCGTTGTAGCGACCTTGCCGAGCCAGTACCCGGCCGAGCAGGATCTCCGCGAGGGCGCGGGCGTGGGGGTCGGGCTCTTCACCCGCTTCCAGGCTCAGCCAGCGCCGAGCGAGGGCTTCGGCAGCCGTCAGGTCACCCCGGGCCAGCTCGAGGTTGGCGATCCGGGAGATCGGCACGCTCAGGGTCGCATGGGTCGGCCCCAGGTTCCGCTCACGGATGGCCAGGACCCGCCGGTAGTGAGTCAGGGCCTCCTCCGGCCGGTCCAGCCGTTCGAGGGCGCCGGCGAGATTGTGGAGGAACAGGCCGACGTCCATGTGCTCCGGGCCCAGGGCCGCCTGGAGGGTCACCACCGCCTGGGTGAAGGCCTGCTCGGCCTGGAGCCAATCACCCCGTTCGCGGTGGACGAGCCCGATCTCGTTCCAGGTGGAGGCGACTTCGTGGTGGACCTCACCCAGGGCCTGGCGCCGGATCGCCAGGGCCCGCTCGAGCATGGGCAGGGCTCGCTCCGAGGTCGGCGAGCTCCCGAGCAGGCTGGCGTAGTCGGCCAGCGCAGCGGCGAGCTTGGGATGCTGGGGACCGAAGACTCTCTCGATCACCGGCAGGGCCTGCTCGTAGAGGACACCGGCTTCGTCGGGGCGGCGCAGCCGCACCAGCACGTCCGCCAGCTCGGCCCGGACCTCGGCCACGGTGGGATGGTCACCGCCCAACTTCTCCTCGAGCAGCTTCAGCGAGCGCTTGAGCCACTCCTCGGCGCTCTTGCGATCACCGGCCTTCTTGTAGGCCAGGGCGAGGTTGCGCGCTGCGATCCCCACCTCGGTCTCCCGGGGTCCGAGCTGCTTCTCGAAGGTCTCCAGCGCCGAGCGGTGCAGGAGCACCGCCGCCTCCCCCTCGCCCTGGATCGCCAGGGCGCGGCCGAGGTTGTCGGTGATCCTGGCGATCTCGAGGTGCTCCGGACCGAGCACCTGCTGGGCGACGTCGAGGGCTTGCCGGAAGAGGGCCTCGGCCTGGGCCACGTAGCCACGATCGAGCTGCACCAGCCCGAGATCGTTGAGCGCCACCGGCAGACCGGGAGGCGGCAGGCCGGGCTGCGAGCTCTGGAGCGCCACGGAACGTTCCAGAGCGCTGCGGGCTTCGTCGAAAAGGCCGAGGTCGCGGTAGACCTCGCCGACCAGGCCGAGCAGCGAGCCGGCGAGCTGCGGCTGGTTGCCGAGCTCCTCCTCGATGCGCCTGGCGCCGCGGTCGAGCAGCTCGCGGGCGGTGATCTGCTCCCCCTGCGAGCGCGAGGGCGCGGCGACGGCGAACAGGCCGCGCAGGAACTCCGCCGTCTGGGTGGCCTGCTCGGCGGCCTGGCGGGCGCGGTCCCGCTCGCGGGCCAACTCGCGGGTGTAGGCCACGGCGACCGCCAGGAGCAGGACCGCCGCCGCCGCCGCGGTGGCCACCGCGGCGCGGTGCCGGCGCACGAACTTGCCCAGCCGGTAGAGCACGCTGTCCGGTCGCGCCGAGACCGGCCGGCCCTCGAGCCACAGCTCGAGGTCGGCGGCGAAGAGACCCACCGAGCCATAGCGCCGCTCCGGCTCCGGCCGCACGGCAACGCCGAGCACGGTGTCGAGGTCCCCGGCCAGCTCGCGCGCCAGCCGCGCGGGGGTGGTCGAACGGCGGGCGGCGAGCTCCTCGAGGGTCACCCCTTCCTCTTCCGCCAACGCCTCCCCCGCGGCCGCCGAGCGCAACCACACCGAGGGCCGAGGCAGCTCGACCGTCTCCCCCGCCATCGGCACCGAGCCGGCGAGCAGGCGGTAGAGCAGCAGGCCGAGCTGGTAAGTGTCCGAGGCCGTGGTCACCGCCTCGCCCCGGCGCTGCTCCGGGCTGGCCCAGGCCGGGGTCATCAGCCGGGTGGCGGTCTTGGTGGCCCGGCGCGGCGAGGTGCTGTCGGTAGGGTCGAGGAGCTTGGCGATGCCGAAGTCGAGCAGCTTGGCGTGGCCGTCGCCGGTGACCAGGATGTTGCCGGGTTTGATGTCGCGGTGGACGATCAGGTTGCGGTGGGCGGCCTCTACCGCCCGCGCCACCTGCAGGAAGAGCCGCACCCGCTCGGCGGTGCCGAGGCGCCGCTGGTCGCAGAAGCGGTCGATGGCCACCCCCTCGACGTGCTCCATCACCAAGTAGGGGCGGCCATCGGGGGCCACGCCGCCGTCGAGCAGGCTGGCCAGGCCGGGGTGCTGGGCGCGAGCGAGGATGCGGCGCTCCTGCTCGAAGCGGCGCACCACCTCCTCGGAGTCGAGGCCCCGCTTCAGGACCTTCACCGCCACCCGCTGCTCGAATTGGCCGTCGGCCCTCTCGGCCAGGTAGACCACCGCCATGCCGCCGCGGCCCAGCTCCTGGAGCACTCGATAGCGGCCGAGAGTGGTCCCCGTCAGGGGCTCCTCGATCTCGGTCAGCTCGCGCTCCAGGGCCACGCCGAAGGGCCCGGCGAGGGCGGCACCGGGAGCCAGCTCCACGGAATCGTCTTGGGCATGGGCGAGCAGGCGCTCGACCAGCCGGCGCAGCTCGCCGTCCTCCTTGCAGGCGGCGTCGAGGAAGGCCCGCCGCGCCGGGCCCTGGAGGTCGAGGGCGCGGTCGAAGATGCGGTCGGCCCGCTCCCAACGCGGATCGGTGGTCAAGGGCCCAGCTCTTCCTGCAGCCAGGCCCGCGCCCGCATCCAGTCCCGCTGCGCGGTGCGCAGGGAGACCGCCAGGGCGGCGGCGGTCTCCTCTTCGGACAGGCCGGCGAAGAAGCGGCACTCCACCACCTGGGCGAGGCGGGGGCTGTGGACGGCCAGGCGTGAGAGGGCGGCGTCCAGGGCGAGCAACCATTCCGCCTGGTCCTCGAGCACCACGTGGCCCTCTTCGAGGGTGGTCTGCAGGCGCCCGCCGCCGCGCTTGGCAGTGCCCTGGCGGCGGGCGAAGCCGATCACCACCTGGCGCATGGCGCGCGCGGCGATGGCCAGGAAATGGCCGCGGTCGCGGCTGTCGACCCGGGTCTGGTCGACCATCTTGAGGTAGAACTCGTGGACCAGCGAGGTGGTGTCGAGCACGCCGTCGGGCCGCCCTCCCCGCGCGAGCTGGCGGCGGGCGATGCGCCGCAGGTCGTCATAGAGCAGGGGCAACAGCTGGTCGAAGGCGCCGGTCTCGCCCTGGCCATAGGCGAGCAGGAGCTGGGTAACCTCTCCGATTTTTGACATATCGAGATTCCACGGTCGGACTCGGTGATTCTAAGCGGGTTGAGAGAACCTTGCGCCTCTCTCCCCGTAGACTCGGCTCGTCATGGCCAGGCAGGGGTACGACCCGATCCGGCGCTTGCGGGCCTTCGCCCGCGAGTACACCGAGGGCTTCAAGAGCGAGGACTTTCGCCGCCTCTTCGACCGCGACGCCGCCTCGGCCTTCGAGACCCTGACCCGCGACCGGACCGGCGCCGAGCCCCGCGATCGGCTCACCCGCTTCTTCGAGCGGGCCCGCTTGCTGCTGCTCGGCATCGCCTTCCGGCTCTCGCCGGCGCGGCGGCTGCTTTTCGGCCTGTCGCTGCTCGCCGCCCTCTTCGGCCTGCTCGACCTCGAGATCAGCTTGAGCTCCGAGGAAGACGTGGGCTGGAGGCTGGTGGTCGACACCTCCTCGATCTGGTCGGTGGCAGCCATCGCCGGGCTCTTCCTGCTGCTCACCCTCGAGCTGGTCGACAAGCTGCGGGTGCGCGACGAGATCGAGCTCGCCCGCACCCTCCAGCAGGACCTCCTGCCCAAGAGGGACCCTCCCCTGCCCGGCTGGCGCTTCGCCCACTCGAGCCGCAGCGCCGCCGAGGTCGGCGGCGACTCCTTCGACCTCCACCCCCTGCCGGACGGCCGCCTGGCCCTGTTCATCGCCGACGCCAGCGGCCACGGCATGGGTGCCGGGCTGGTGATGGCGATCGCCCACTCGACCATCCGCACCGCCCTCGACGTCGAGCCGACCTGCGCGCGAGTGCACTCCCTGCTGAACCGCACCCTCTACCGCACCGGCGACCGCCGCACCTACCTCACCCTCTTCTTCGGCCTGCTCGACCCCGGGACCGGCCTGCTCGAGTACTTCCTCGCCGGCCACCCCTTCCCGATGCTGCGCCGGGCGGACGGCTCGCTGGTCGAGCTCGGCCGGGGCAGCCTGCCGCTGGGCCTCAAGGATCCCCTGCCGGTGCTCTGCGAGCCCCTCGACCTCGAGCCGGGCGACCTGCTGCTGCTCTACACCGACGGCCTGCCCGAAGCCATCGACCTGGCTGGAAACGCCTTCGGCTACCCCCGTCTGGCCGAGCAGCTGGCCGCCGGCGGCGACTGCACGGCGGTCCACGAGCGGCTGCGCGGGGCCCTCGACGCCCATCTCGGCGGCGAGCCCCTGCGCGACGACGTCACTCTGCTGCTGATCGAGAGGGAGGCGCCCTTGCCTCCCGTGCCGGCCTGAGCGAAGCGGCGGCCCTCAGGCCCGTTCCAGCACCATGGCGAAGCCGTGGCCGCCTGCCGCGCAGACCGTCACCATGCCCAGCTCGAGACCCCGCCGGCCCAGCTCGGCGAGCAGCTGCAGGACGACCCTGCCGCCGGTCGCTCCGAAGGGGTGGCCGATGGCGATCGAGCCGCCGTTGACGTTGACCTTCTCGAGGTCCACCACGCCCAGGGCGCCGCTCTTGCCCAGGGCCTCCTCGCCGAACTTCTTCGAGGCGAACGCCTTGAGCGTCGAGATGGTCTGCGCGGCGAACGCCTCGTGGATCTCGATCAGGTCGAGGTCAGCGAGCTTGACGCCGGCGGCGTCGAGGGCCGCGGGGGCGGCGAAGGCCGGCCCCTGGAGCAGCTGGCCCGCGGGATCGAGGGCCGCCACCGCCCAGGAGCGCAGGTAGCCCAGGGGCGTGTAGCCCAGGGACTTGGCCCTCTCCTCGCTCATCAGCAGCACGGCCGAGGCGCCGTCGGTGATCGGGCTCGAGTTGCCGGCGGTGAGCGTGCCGTAGCGACGGTCGAACACCGGCTTCAGTCCCGCCAGGGCCTCGAGGGAGGTGTCGCCCCGCACGCCGTTGTCGGCGAGCACGGCCTGGTCGTGGCGAGGGGGCGGGAAGGTCGGGACGATCTGGCTGGCGAAGCGCCCCTCGGCGGTGGCCACGGCGGCGCGGCGGTGGGAGAGCAGGGCCAGCTCGTCCTGGGCGCGGCGGGAGACGTCGTTCTCCTTGGCCATCTTCTCGGCGGATTGGCCCATGGTCTGGCCGGTCGAGTACTCGGCGATGGCCGGCGCCACGGGAGCGAAGTCGGCCGGCCGGAACTGCCCGGCGGCGCCCACCTTCTGTCCCAGGCTGCGCGCCTTGGACAGGCGCATGAACTTCTCCGCGGCGCTCTTGCCGAACGTGATCGGCACGTTGGAGAGGGACTCGGCGCCGCCGGCGATCACCACCTCGGCCTCGCCAGAGAGGATCGCCTGGGCGCCGAAGGCGATGGCGCGGTTGCCCGAGGCGCAGGCGAGGTTGACCGTGGTGCCCTGGACGGTGAACGGCAGCGAGGCCCGGAAGGCGGCCTCTCGCCCCAGGTTCGGGGCGTTCAAGGCGGGGATCACCACGCCGAAGATCGACAGGTCGATCGAGTCGGGATCGACGGCGGTCTTGGCCACCAGCTCGGCCACCGCCACCCCTGCGAGGTCGACCACGTCCATCTCCCGGAGCACGGTGCCGGCCTTGGCGAAGGGGGTGCGGGCGCCGTCGACGATCGCCACCCTCCCGTGCTTGCCGGTCAGGGCCTTCTTGCCCACGGAGCGCACCTTGCGGACCTCGACGCGGGTCGAGACCGAGTCGGCGTAGGTGGTGATCTCCTCGTGGAGCGAGGCGTCGTTGACGGGGGGCAAACGCAGGATCGGCGCGGGGCTCGAGATCGGCTCGGCGGCCATGGGTGGCTCTCCTTTGCCGTCTTTATACCATGCCGCAAAGCGGCAAGAAGAGGGGCGCCCCCTCTCCCGCGAACGGGAAAGGGGGCGCGTGCGAGGCGGGAATCGGGGCCGGATCAGGGGCAGGAACGGAAGGTCGCGGTGTCTTGCACGGGAGCGGCCGCGAGGCCGGCGGGATTGAAGTACTGCTTGGACACGCCCGTCCGGGTATCGGTCACCGTCAGGGTGTAGTCGACGTTGGTGGTGGCGGCGAAGAAGACCCAGTAGCTGCCGGACAGCGGGCAGCCGTCGATCACCTTGAAGAGCATCTCGGAGTTCTCGGCGTTGAAGAACCAGAAGGTGCCGGCGGTGCCGGTCAAGGCGTTGGCGTGGCCGGCACCGGTGCCGCCCTGCGGCGAGCGCCAGGTCACCTGCGCCTGGAACTGACCATTCATCAGGCAGAGGGTGGTCTCCGACGGCGTGCAGACCGCCGGCGGAGTGTCGTCGTCTAGGATCGACAGCACCGAGGCGCCGAGCAGCGGATCGATGGTGGCGCCGCCGGTGGCGTTGGCCAGGGTGAGGTTGATGGTCTCGGTGCCTTCCTCGGCGGCGTCGACGACGATCGGGACCTCGACCACGCGGTCGGTGCCGTCGCCCGGGCCCCAGGTGAGCACACCGCTCGCTCCCTGGTAGTCCTCACCGGCCACCGCGCTGCCGTCGGCCGTCGAGTACTCGACGGTGACGGTGCCCAGCTCGCCACCCGAGCGCTCGATGCGGATCAGGGCGATGCCGGCGTTCTCGATCACCTCGAAGCTGGCCTCGTCGAACTTGATCGTTCCGGGGTCGTCACCGGGGGTGCCGCCGCCGGTGTCGCCGTTGTCGAGCACGGTCAGCACCGCCGTGCCGCGCAGGGCGTCGACCGTGGCGCCGCCGGTGGGATTGGAGAGGGTCAGCTGCACGGTCTCGGGGCCTTCGTCCTCGCTGTCGTCGAGGATCGGCACCAGGAAGGTCTTGACGCTGCCGTCGCCGGCGTCCCAGGAAAGGGTTCCGGAAGCCGCGCTGTAGTCGGAGCCGGCCGCGGCCGTGCCGTCGGCGGTCGCGAAGTCGACGGTCACCGCGCCATTTTCACCGTGTGAACGCTCGACAGTGATCACCGCCACCTGGCCACCTTCGACGCCGTAGAACTGGCGCTGATCGAACTTGAACGAGCCGGCGCCGCTGTCGTCATCATCATCGTCGTCATCATCGTCGTCATCGTCATCATCGTCGTCGTCATCGTCATCGTCATCATCGTCGTCATCGTCGTCGCCGTCGTTGTCGCCGAATACGATCGTCGAGTCCGCACGCACGGATTCGATCGTGGCGCCGCCCGTGGCGTTTGCGCTGGCGTAGTCGACGGTCACCGCGCCGTCCTCGCCTTGCGAACGCTCGACGGTCACCATCGCCATGCCGATGCTCTCGAGCCCTTCCACGCTCGATTCATCGAATTCGAGGGTTCCGGCACCGCCGGCCCACGCCGGAGCTGCCGCCAGGGCCAGGACGGCCAGAGTCGAGAGGGTTCGAGTCATCGTTCTCATCGCGATCTCTCCTTCGGCCAAAGGGCCGATCCGTTTCATCGGGGGAGAAAGTAGCGAAGCGCAGATGACAAGCGGATGACGACTGCAATTTTCTTTTCGAGGGGCCGGCGCCGCGGGTCGAACACCTCAGCGCGCAGGCGGTTCGACCGGCAGCTGTGCGGTGCCAGCGGGCGGCCCCGGCTTGGGCGCGGTCTCCTCCGGGGCGCCCTGGGGCGGCGCCGGGCCGAGGAAGCGTTCGAGCCAGGCGAGGGTGCGGCCGTAGAAGTCGCGCCGGAAGGAGGGGCGGTTGATGCCGTGCCCTTCCCCGGGGTAGCGCACCAGCTCGGTCGGGATGCCGAGCTTCTTGGCGGCCACGAACATCTCCTCGGCCTGGACGATCGGCACGTCGTTGTCGATCTCGCCGTGCACCAGGAGGAGGGGCGTCTTGAGCTTCGCCACGTGCGCCAGGGGTGAGCCCTGCCAGAGCTTGTCCCAGCGTTCCCAGGGGCGCTCGCCGTACTCGGCCTCGATCAGGTCGGGGTAGATCGAGGTGCCGTAGAAGCTGATCAGGTTGGACAGGCCGGCCCAGGAGATCGCCGCCTTGAAGCGGTCGGTCTGGGTCACTGCCCAGTTGGTCATGTAGCCGCCGTAGCTGCCGCCGGCCACGGCCAGACGCTTGGGGTCGATCCAGTCCTCCTGGGCGAGGGCCCCGTCGAGGCCCTCGATCAGGTCCTGGTAGTCCGCGCCGCCCCAGTCCGCGAGGGTGCCGTCGGAGAAGACCTGGCCGTAGCCGGTCGAGCCCCGGGGGTTGACCAGGATCACCCCCCAGCCCTGGGCGGCCTGGATCTGGTAACGCTCCGAGAAGGCGTGGGCGTGCATGCCGTGGGGACCGCCGTGGATCCACAGCACGGCCGGGTAGCGCACCCCCGGCCGGGCTCCCGGCGGCTTCAGCACGAAGCCCTGGAGGCGCACGCCGTCGCGGGCGGTGACCGAGAAGGCGTCCGCCTGGGCGAAGCGCACGGACTCGACCAGGCCCTTGTGCTCCTGGCTGACCTGATGGGTGCGGCCGGCCCCCAGCTGGGTGAGGAAGACCTCCGGCGGCTGGGCCGAGGCCGAGCGCACGTAGGCGAGGAAGCGCCCGCGGGGGTCGAGAGCGAGGTCACCGATGGTGAAGTAGCCCTCGTGTACCCGCTCCAGCCTGGATGGCGCCGGCACCGGCCCGGCAGCCTTGGGCGACGGCAGCGTCAGGCGTAGCAGCGGGGTACGGCCCTGGTCGTCGACGGTCAGCAGCAGGGACTGGCTCGACGGCTCCCAGAGGAAGCGGTTGACCCGCCGGTCGATCGCGGCCGAGAGCTTCTGGGCCGGGCCGCCGGCGAAGGCCTGTACCCACAGCTGCTGGTCCTCGGCCGGGCTGTCCTTGGTGTTGATGGCGCGGCTCATGGCCAGGAAGGCCAGCCAGCGGCCGTCGGGCGAGACGGCCGGGTGCATCTCGGGGCCGGGAGTCTCGGTGAGCCGCGCCACGGCGCCGGTCGCCACCTCGACGGTCCAGAGGTCGTCGCTGTAGTTGGCGTCCGGCTCGGCCGAGCGGTTGCCGACGAAGACGATGCGGCGGGAGTCCGGCGTCCAGGCCAGGGAGTGCTCGTCCCAGGGTCCGGGGGTGAGCAGCCGGGCCTTGCCCCGCTCGTCGCCTTCGGTGGCCACAGCCCAGACGTGGAGGGGCCGGTTGGGGCTGAAACCGGTGCGGGTCTTGTAGAGGATGCGGTTGATGACCACCGGCTCGGGGCGGGGCTCGTCGGCGGGGGTCTTCGCGGCGTCGGCGGGCGCGGTCGGGGGCGAATCCGAGGCTCGGGGCTCGACGGCCAGGTAGGCGATCGACTTGCCGTCCGGGGCCCAGGCGAAGGAGAAGTCCGCCTCGTGGCCCATGAAGTGGTCGGAGCCCTCGAAAGCGATCAGCTCCTCGTCCTTGCCGCTCGCCAAGTCGTGGAGGCGAAGGACGCTCTGCTCGTCCTTCTTCGCCAGGTAGGCCACCTTCGAGCCGTCCGGGGAGAATCGGGGGGAGCTGCCCTCGGCCAGGGTCGCGAGGCCGCCGCCCATGGGCCGCACCTTCTTGATCTCGGAGACCATGCGGTCGGCCTCGAGATCTACGCGGGAGGCGGCGTACACCAACAGCTTGCCGTCCGGGGCATAGTCCACGGCGTCGATGCGCCGCAGCTGGGCGAGGTGCGACATCTCCATCCGCGCCGTCTTCGGCACCGCCCCGGCCCCAAGGGCGAGGGCGAGGCCCACCCCGGCCACCATCCAACGCAGTTTCAGCATGCTATGTCTCCGACTGTGACCCTGCACCAGGTTCGCTTTACGGTAGAGCGGTCAGGACCTAGAATCAAGGGACCATGACGAGCCGATTGTCCAGTAAGGGCCAGGTGACGATCCCCCAGCAAGTCCGGGAGTCGATCGGGCTCCAGCCCGGAGATCTGGTCAGCTACGAGGTCCTGGACCAGTTCGTTCTCCTACGCCGGGTCGAGCCCTTCGACACCACCTTCCATGCCGCGCTCTCCGAAACTCTCGACGAGTGGGCATCCCCCGAGGACGAAGCGGCCTTCCATGATTTGTGGGCCCTGGGAAGTGGCTGTCCCTGCTGCCGGCTTGAAGCAGCCATGCCGGGTCCGCCTCAAGCTCTTCACCCTCGACAATCGCTTGGTCCTCCGCCGCATCGGGCGCCTCGGTCCTGAAGATCGGGCCGCCGTTGAGAGTGGCTTGAAGCGTTTGGTGCTGGTCTGAGCAGCCGACTCCGAGGTGCCAGGCACTTCGGACGGCGGTCGATTTGTCCTTGACAGACGGTCAATATCCTCCTAATTTGTCCGCCGTGGACGGTCAACTCCGCGATACCCTCCGGCGCAAGGTCGTCGACGGCCTGGTCACTCCCCCGCCACCGCTGACCCGGCGGGACGTGCATCTACCGGCCATCCCGGGCAAAGCGATCGCCGTCCTCGGCATGCGCCGTGCCGGCAAGACCACCTTCCTGTGGCAAGTGCTGGCCGATCGCCTAGCCCTCGGCACCCCCCGCACCGGCCTGCTCTTCTTTGGCTTCGAGGACGAGCGGCTGGCCGGGATGACGGCCGCCGACCTCCACCTCCTCGTCGAGGAGTACTACCTCCAGCAGCCCGAGTGGCGGGACGGTCCCCGGGCCGTGCTGTTCCTCGACGAGATCCAGCGGGTGCCCGGCTGGGAGACCTTCGTCCGCCGCCTGCTCGACACCGAGAGGCTGGAGATCTTCCTCTCCGGCTCCTCGGCCCACCTGCTGTCCCGGGAAGTGGCCACCAGCATGCGCGGCCGGGCGCTCGAGGCCCTGGTCCATCCCTTCAGCCTGCGGGAGCGGCTGCGCCACCTCGGCCGCGAGCCCGACCGGGCGCCCGACCTGCTGCCCAAGGCCGCCCGCTCCACCCTCGAGCGGGACCTCCGCGACTACCTGGCCCAGGGGGGCTTCCCCGAGGCGATCGGCGCGGCTCCCCGCGATCACCTGGCCCTGCTTTCGAGCTACGTGGACGTGGCCTTGCTGCGCGACGTGATCGAGCGCCACCAGGTGATCCAGCCCCTGGCCCTGCGCTGGATGACCCAGCATCTGCTGGCCAATGCGGGGGGGCTGTTCAGCGTCAACCGGCTGCACGCGGACCTGCGGTCCCAGGGCCTCGCGGTCAGCAAGGACACCCTCCACGCCTATCTGAGCCATCTCGAGGACGCTTTTCTGGTGCGCACCGTGGCCGTGGCCACGGACTCGGTGCGGCGCCGGATGGTGAACCCCCGCAAGGCCTACCCGATCGACCCCGGGCTGATCCCGGTCTTCGACCGCTCGGGCAAGGCCAACGTCGGCCACGCCCTCGAGACCGCGGTGCTGCTGGAGCTGGAGCGCCGTGGCGCCGAGATCGCCTACGTGCGAACGGCGAACGGCTTAGAGGTGGACTTCCTGGCCCGCTTCCCCGAGGGGCACCAGGAGCTGATTCAAGTCTGCGCCGAGCTCGAGTCCCCGGCGGTGCGAGATCGGGAGCTGCGCGCCCTCCAGGCAGCCGCCGAGGAGCAGCCCCGCGCTACCCGGCACTTGATCGTCCTCGACCCGCCCGCAGCGATCGAGCTGCCGGCGGGGGTGGCGCTGCACGCGGCGTCGGAGTGGTTGCTCGGTGGGGCTCACCCCGAAAGCACGTTCACTCCAGGCAAGCGCGCCGAAGCCAGCTCGAAGGTCGCCACTTCCTCGGCGCCGGAGCGCAGGTAGTGGCGATGGATGACGCGGTCGAGGAAGCCGGGCTTGGCGGATTCCAGGCTGGGCGTTTCGAGCACTTCCGCCACCTCACCCGTGCCCGAGATGCCCGGGCTGGCGAGGAAGTCGCGGAGGGCCGCCAGGGTCTCCTTCTTCGTGGCTCCGTAGTGGTGCTGGAGCGCGTAGTAGGCCTCGGCCAGCACCAGGTCCGACACCAACACCCGGTTCCCTACCTTCTTTTGCTGGAGCACGTAACGCAAGGCGATCATCGCCAGGTCGGCGGGCTGGCCGCTGAGCAGCCGGACCAGCACCGAGGTGTCGAGGCCGACGGTCACAGCTTCCGCTCTTTGGCGACTCCCCGAGCGATGCTGTCGCGGATCGCGGCGAGATCGTGCCGGACGGTGCTCGGCACACCCTTGCCGAGGACGCCGAACCACGGCGGCAGGGCCTCGCCGCCCAGCAGGCGCGTCGCTTCGGCGGACGGCGGAGCCGGCTCCAGGCTCAGGCTCTGCTCGACGTAGGTGCGGTAGAGGTCGACGGTCACCTCTCGGACCGCCCGGCCTTCGAGGGCGCTCTTGGCCTTGACCAGCCGGTAGAGCTCATCAGGGATCTCGATGGTGGCTTTCACGGGGCCAGTAAACCGTAATGCTGGCTTCCCGTCAAGGCGGGATCGGGCCGCCCGAAGTGCCTGGCACCTCGGACGGGTGCCGCCGGCGAACGGGTAGATGCCACCGTAACGCCCCCGCTCCCTCCGAGCCTCTATCATCGAAGCCCCATCACGCTCGGAGGGAACGGACTATGGGTCATAGAGCCTGGATCAGTGCGTCGGTCTTTCTTCTCGTCGTCCTGACTCCTCCGGCCGAGGGAGCCACCACCCTCCACGGCACGAGTTGGTACCCGATCGGGCCGGCGCCGATCGTCAACGCTCAGACCTACCCCTACTCGACGCGGGTCGATGCCGGCGGCCGGGCGACGGTGATCGCGGTCAACCCGAACAACCCCGACAACGTCTATCTGGGCACCGCCACCGGCGGCGTCTGGGAGTCGAGGGACGGCGGCCGGACCTGGGAGCCCTACTCGGAGCTTTCGGCGGCCGGCGCGATCGGGGACGCGCCCCTGTCGATCGGCTCCCTCAAGCTCGACGACTGCAACGCCGTCGAGTGCCGCACCCTCTACATCGGCACCGGGGAGAACAGCCGCCGACGCGACACCTACTGGGGTGCCGGCCTCTTGATCGGCCACTGGACCAGCTCGGAGATCCCCAGCTTCACCTGGACCCTCTCGGGCGGCTCGCAGTTCAAGTACGGCTCGATCAACGACATCCTCCTCGACCCCACCACCTCCGGCTCGTCGAAGCGGATCTACCTCGCCGTGTCGAGCGGGGTGACCGCCTCGGCCTCGGAGTCCACGGTGACCGCGCCGGTACCGTCGAGCGGCTACGGCCTCTTCCGCTCGAACGACAACGGCGGCAGCTGGAGCCCCCTGACCGTTACCGGCAGCAACGGCGTCCGCCCCACCGACCTCGAGATGGACCCCCAGGACCCCCAGACCCTCTACGCCGGCTTCGACGCTCGCGGCATCTTCAAGAGCACCAACGGCGGCACCTCCTGGTGCCCCTTGAACCCCGGCATCGCCGTCCCGGGCTGCCCGGCGGCGAGCCCCAACCTGCCCAACCCGACCTCCGCCCCCTTCGACTTCGTCGAGATCGCCGTCCACCGCCCGAACGCGGCGAGCCCGGCCGTGCTCTACGCCATGCTCGGCAACTGCGCCTCGAGCGCCATCCTGAGCAGCTGCCAGCCGCCGATCTATCGCTCGAACGACGCCGGCGCCACCTGGGCCCAGGTGGTGGCCAGCTCGCGGGACGCCTACAGCCGCTACACCCACGTGCTGGTGGTCCACCCCACCGACGCGAACGTCTTCTACTTCGGCGGGTTGAACCTCCACCGCTGGAACCCGGCGGGGAGCAATCTGGTGGAGGTGGGAGGACCCCAGATCCACCCCGACCACCACGACCTGGTGTTTCCCGTCGCGGGCAGCGCCACCCGCATGTACGTGGCGACCGACGGCGGCTTCTACTTCAGCGAGGACGGCGGCAGCTGCTGGCAGAGTGGCAACGACGACCTGCAGATCACCGGCTTCCAGTCGATCACCGCCTCGCCCCTGACCACCCGGGTGATCGGCGGTACGCAGGACAACGGCACCAACATGTGGCCGGGAACCCGCGTCTGGCAGCACCTGACCGACAGCGACTCGGCCTCCACCGTCATCGACCTCGACAGCGCCCAGCGGATGTACGACGTGGCCTACCAGGTGGACCCCCGCCGCACCACCAACGGCGCCGTGTGCTGCAACTGGCCGGGGATCCTCAATCCCTCGCTGAGCTCCGGGGATCCCGTCGCCTTCTACCCGCCGATCACCCAGGAGACCGCGGGGAGCCACCGGCTCTATTTCGGCACCAACCGCCTCTACCGCTCGGACAACGACGGCTCCGCCTGGACCCTGGTCAGCCCGGTGCTGGGCGGCACGGCGACGGTCTTCCCGGACATCGAGACCACCAACGTGATCACCGCCATCGCCTCGGCTCCCGCCAACACCAACCGCGTGATGGTCGGCTATTACGACGGCCGCATCTTCGCCAGTGACGGCGTCTGCGACACCCTCGCCTGCTGGGCCGAGGTGGGCAACCCCGGCACCGGTCTGCCGAGCGCACCGGTGTCCCGGATCACCTTCCATCCCACCGACGCCAACGTCGCCTGGGCCACCTACTCCGGCTTCGGCACCGCCGCCCACGTCTACCGTGGTCAGCGCAGCGGCGGCACCTGGACCTGGACGGCCAAGGCCTCGGGAGTGCCCCCGCGCTTGCCGGTCAACACGATCCACATCGAGGTCAACGACACCCAGCGCCTGTGGCTGGGCACCGACGCCGGGATCTGGAAGAGCACCAACGGCGGCGACGGCTGGAGCAAGTTCTCGAACGGCCTGCCCAACGTGCCGGTCTACGAGATCGCCCTGGACGAGACCCGCGGCCGGGCCTGGGCCGGCACCCACGGCCGGGGCGCCTTCGTGCTCACCCAACCGATGGTCTCCAACTACGAGGGTTGGGTGGACGGCGGCATCTGGGACGTGCCGGTCTACGGCACCGGCTTCCTTCCCAACCAGAACTGCACCATGCGCTTGGTCCGCCAGGACGGCACCAACTGCGCCATGGGCTCGACCGACGCCGACGGCGGCATCATCCGCAGCGACGCCAGCGGCCAGCTCACGACCTCCCGGGGCGGCTTTTACATCGACCGCCCGGTGGCCTGGGGCTGCCTCAACGGCGACTGTCTGGGGGCGATCCCGATCAGCGCTTGCAACCAGCCGGGCAATCCCCTGACCTCGGTGATCGTCGACTGTGGCGGGCTCCCCGGCATCAGCCTGGTGACCGGCTGCCCCCAGCAGTCCAACCCACCCACCAGCGTGCTCGGCCTGGGCGGCACCAACGAGATGCCCGGCGGGCCGGCCGGACCCTGCGCCGGAGGGGGTGGAGGCGGCGGGGGCGGCGGCGCGCCGGAGGCCGGAGCGCTCCAGCTGCTGCACATCACGCCGAGCCTGCAGGTGGGGGACGGCTCCAGCCGCAGCCTCTGCACGGTCGCCGTGCGGCGCTCGGCGGGCCAGGGTCCCCGCGAGCTGGTCGAAGGGGCCCGGGACGCCATCAACGCCAGCCCGGTCTGCGCCGCGGCCGGCCTGACGGCCCAGGTGACCGGCCTCGGTGACGTGCTCGGCCCGGGCGTCGAGGATCCGGCGCCGGAGGATCCGCGCCTGGTGCTCGAGGGACCGAGCGTCGTCGGCAGCCACCTGATCACCTCGGTCTCCTCGCCGCCGGGGGATGCCCACGGCCTCTGCCTGAGCCTCGGCCGTCTGGGCAACCCCCTGTTGAATCAGCTCGAGATCGTCCGCCTGCGCTTCTCGACCCTGCCGGGCGGTGCCGCCGGCGGCCGGCTGCGCATCGTCGAGAACGCCCCCCTGGGCATCTGCGACGTCAGCGTGCCGCTGGCCGCCGGAGACTCGGCCACGGCCATCGCCGTCAAGGTCACGGAGGCCTTCCGCGGCCCCGGCATCCCTGGCCCGCAGCCCGGCTGCCCCTCACGGCGCAACATGCGCGACGTCCACCAGCACGGCAATTCGGTGATCGCCGTGTCGGCCTTCGACCTGGGGATCTGCGTGGAGGACGCGGCCGTGGGCTTCTGGCTCGACCCCGAGGAGATCGAGAACCGCCACCCCGCGGCCAACGCCGGGGGAGACCGCACGGTGGAGGACGCCGGCCCGGTCACTCTCGACGGCCGCGCCTCGACCGACCCGGACTCCACCCCGGGCACGGCCGACGACCTGATCGACTACGAGTGGCTGGAGATCCCGCCGGCCGGGCCGCCGATCGCCCTGGGCCACGGC